>JAITLW010000126.1 GCA_031277715.1 Sphingobacterium sp.
AAAAAAGGCAAATATATTAGCTATTTACGGTATACAGAGGTCTTACTTTTAGCCGCAGAAATCAGTATGAAGCAAAACGAATACACTGAGGCTCTCAACCTAATCAATCAAGTAAGAAGTAGAGACGGTGAACCTGCCATATCGGAACAGGCGCACTTACTATCCGCAATCCAACTACAATACAAAAATCAACTGAATAATGAAGGAACGTATTTTTCGTTCTTAAAAAGAAATGACCTGGCTGAGAGTGAACTTAAAATAGATAGTTTCAGAAAATTATTCCCTATACCGACAAGTGAAATGGACCTCAACCGTAACGTAACTCAAAATCCCGGATATTAACTCGTGTATAGAAGCACCTCTCTCTAAGCAAGATCGGCACACCTTTAAAACGAAATACGCCTGAAGTAAACTACTTCAGGCGTATTTATTTCGGCTTATACTGGTCTAACCTAGTTTAGCTCCCAGTGTAAACAACTAGTCCTTTTGCTTTTTAATGAGATCAATTTTATACGATATCTCGTCTACGATTTCTTTTACCACAGGTGAGCTTCCGGAGGATTTGAACCTGACACGTCCTTCGCCATCTATTATTATTTTTGTTGGGATGCCGGTAATACCGTATTGCTCGACCAAAGCTCCTGCCTCTTGCTTATCAAATACGACATGAAAGCTATACCCTTTCTCCTCGATAAAGGCTTTTACCTTTTCTTTGTAGTCTTGGCTACGCTCCCAGGTATTCATAAATAGGAATACTACCTCCCGATCATCTTTGTACTTGTCTACTGCAACCTGCATACCCGGGAAGGAGTTAACACATGGGCCGCACCAGGTAGCCCAAAAATCCAAAACCAGGATTTTACCCTTATAATCAGTGGATTTTACGATATTTCCCTGCATATCCATCAGCTCAAAATCAATAGAAGGCTCATTGATCATGGAGCTTTTCCAATGCTGCTCGTTCTCCTTTGTTTTCTTTGCTTCTACACGAACTTTGTAGGTTTCCCATTCCTTGGATGTACTTCCCAGATTTTCGAAAAGTATAGCTCCCTCCCGCTCCTGAATCGGTGTCAGCGCTGTTTTTGCAAAACGCGTATCCAACATTAAGAAGGCATCAAAGTTGCGTCCCGTCTGCATCAGGGCCTGAAACTTGATGTCCTCCAAAGGAAGATTATGCTCTTCGACGAGACTCAATGCGGCGGCCCATTTCTCCTGTTTGGCAAAAATCTGTGCCTGGAGGCCATACACTTGTTGTCCGAAGTATTTATTCTCCTGAAGCACTTGAGGATACTTGCCGATGAGGTCATCAAGAAGCTGCGCGCTTTGGGAGATATCGCCCTGTTCGAAGATCTGCTGTGCAAGCTTAAACTCAAAATTCGCTTTTGAAGCATCTTTAACGATCAGATCAGCATAAGTCTTAGCACCTGCTACCTCACCATTGGTAAGCAATTTACCAGCTATTTTAGCATAGCTGGCATCAGCAAACGACTCTGCCTGCAGGGCTGTTTTATACTGCTTCTTCCAAGCGGCAACATCTTTGTTTAAACTGCTCTCGTCGGTATAATCCTTCAGTATGTCGTCCAGCTTTGAACCTGCCGTGTAAGCGCTCTTAGGAAACTTCTTCAATAGGTTCTGATGAGCTATTTCCACAGACTTGCTGTCCCCTAAAAATCCAAAAACAGATTTGCCTTGTTTGATGTATTCTTCATTTTTTGATTCTATCAAATGGGAGGCCTCCCATTTGATAGAATCTTTTGCCAAGGGATCCTTACTGGCAAGTAAGCCATTGACCCGATCTTGGATATCTTTGAACGTCAGATCGGTCTTTTTGGCGAGCTGGGCCTGAGTCGTGGCCAGTACCGTCGATAAAACGATGACTAGGATTGCTTTTTTATGTAAATGCATAGTAGTTATTATATAATAATAGTGTTTCAACAGAGCTCAAACTTAATCGTTCGCATTTCGATAATCTAGATCTACGATCCGCCCAAAGCCTTCAAATACCTTTTCCGAACTATTTGATAAGCCACCATCTGCCAATAAACCGTATTGATAAACCGTTCCTTTATCGCCTCGATTGGAAGCGACATAAATACGTTTGTTAAAGGTATCATCAGTCGTATTCTGCCACATGTTGGTTTTATAGATATGAATATCCGCAATCTCTTCGCCTGCGGCGAGTGTTAGTACCAGTTGCGCACTATTTGCAGTGAGGTTATATAAATACAATTTATTATTCACCGCGTAATAGATATAGCGCTGGTCGGTGCGAGCATCAAAAATTCGCGCCTGTGCAAAATCGGGGGCATTGGAAAGATTGACCATTTGACTAGCGCCCGCCCTATGGGCATTGTATTGGATCATGGTGTATAGATAATAATCACTACCATCTTGCATGACGTAGTATACATTATTGTCATATCCCAACATCGCGGCCACGGCCGTCTTTTTGACCGTACTCGGGTCGAATTTATCTGCCGCATGTCTCGGGACGTCTGTTAACGTACGTGCGTTATAACCAGTCTGTAAAAACTTTCCATTCAGGTTATCATAAAAATAAATTGTAGCGGCACCATTTCCATTAAAAAGAAATGGGAACAAGCTGTAATCTCCTGAAGCGTAATAAAACTCCTGCGAATACATACCCGCCATACTCCCTCCAAAATCTGGTCCCATATCGGCTTGTAGTTTGCCATTATTGATATAGTAAACATCCGAAGGACCATCATAAGGAGCTCCCATCTTATTACCACCAAAATAACTGTTTCCAAAACTAACAGGAGTGGTATTGAAGAGTGAATTTTTACTCTGTAGAATCTTAAACTCGTCCATATCAACCTGATAGTGATTGGTTGACGTGGTAATCGCCATTCTTCGAAGCGAGTTTACAATTAATGTATTCACTTTTTGTAAATCACCTTGAAGTGCCTCTTCGTTTAAAGTCTGGATAAGATCGTAACCTAACTCTCCATCTTCACGGATAAAGCCCATTTCGGCCTGATTACCTTTTTGATAGCCGACTACAAGCCCTTTATAGAATCCGGAGTTTACAGTTAGGTTAAATGCTTTGAAATTTTTGATACCCGTAGTCGCATTCGTCACGGTGTATAAAAGCACGTACTTTCCTGCTGGTGTAAAAATGACTTCTTTGAGGTCTTTAGCTGTAGATAGTATTTCACTATAGGATACCCTACCTGTATAATCGTTCCCTTCTTTCGGTGCAATAACCTTCCATTCATAGGTATAACTATCCTTATCATGCAAAGAAGAGGTAATCTCTGGGACTATCGACAATTCCGATAGCTGCATAACAGCGTAATCATCGGTAGAGGTAGTAATCTGCGCTTCGTTGACATCATCGACAATGTAATTGTTTTTGTCTTTATAACAGCCGGCAAAAAACATACAGGCAGCTATTACATAAATATGTATGTGTTGTATTTTCATCTCTTAATCAGGCTAAATCGTAATTGCTTGTCCATTTTCATCTCTTAAGGGCTCGCCATGCTCTTTTTCATATTTCACCAGCGCGGAGCTTACCAATTCGCGGTAGTTTAATATCTGCGGGTAGCTCAATACTGTATTTGAAAAATTAGCGATACCACAAACCTCTATCATAAAGCGGTACTTGCCATGACTATATGAACCATAGTAAAAATCTTCAGCTCCTCGCCACCAGGATGGTTTAATTACCTGGTCGGTGGTATGAATTCGTATAGAGCGATAAAACTCATTTGACAAAGCTCCCACCTCATAAAATTCATTCTCTTCTATCTCTAAAGTCAACTTTTGAGTGGTCTCCAAAAGATCTGCGCTTCTCAATAAAACCACTGGATATTCGAAGGCGGTCTGATGAGCAGGAAATAACTTTTCGGTCAATTCGAAATGGACACCTTCTTTAGCTGTACTTTCGGTACCAATTCTTAGTTTAAAGGGCCGGTCGGTCTCGGCAGGCACTCCTGTTAATCCAATCGGTATCCATAGTGTATCACGATCGCCTTGAACCGCACTGGTAACAAACGAAAAGACAATAGAATCTTTGGTCTTTAAATCTCCTCCTAATGTAAAAGACAATCCATCTTTTTGTCCAAAGGTGATGTATTCATTCTTTGAGCAGCTATACAGTACTATAGCTAAAAGTGTAAATAAATATAACTTCTTCATCATGTCTGTTTCTTAATAACTTGGATTATACTCTAACTCATCGACCGGTATCGGGAAAATATAGTTTTCGGGTGTCACAGTCGGTACATAAAACTTGATTTTCCCGGCGCCGATCTGTTTATACCAAAAGAAGGTCTGCCCCTCGGCATAAAACTCTTTTTGATACTCTTTAGTAATCTCATCAACCAGCTGCAAATCGGTAATATTCGCTGCAAGGAGATCTGTTTTAATGCCTCTATTTTTCCTTACTGTATTTAGGTGCCCTAAGGCTTCACCAATGGAAGAAGCATTATTCGCAAGGATATAATACATTTCGCTAACACGTATCAACGGTACAGTCTGGTCTATTCTATCACGACTGATTTCACCAGCGGCCTGCTGCCAGGTCTGCCAATATTTTGAAGGGTATCTCACCGTTGAGCTGGTTGAAGATTTGTCATCTACTTCGAACAGGTATTGGTACCGGATGTCGTCAGGATGAATCGCCCCTTCAAATAGATCTTTATAATTAGCCTCTGAAGTCGTTAATGTATAATTCAGCGGCCCCGATACACTATTTCTAAAATAGTTAGTGCCATTAGTTGCCCCCTCTGCCCAATTGGAAATATCTTTAACACGTAAAGCAAAGACAAGTTCGGTGGTAAATAAACGGTCTTTCCGAGCCTGATTACCTGTCGTTATATCCCCTTCCTCTACAAATGGAAATTTATTTGCTTGAATGACAAGATTAGCATATTTACTGGCCTCATTTCCTTTTCCGATATAATTAAATATTCTGGCTTTTAATGCCAATATCGCATAATAGTTCAAGCGATAACGTCTGTAGGTATCTTCATTGGTGACAGGGTCTGCAGACAAAAGCTCTTCCGAAAGGGTCAAATCCGCTAAGGCCATTTCTACTACCTCTTTGCCCGTATTGGCCTTCTTAACAGCTATAGCAAATTCGGTGCGGTAAGGAATAGCTAACGCATCTGGATTAGTTTGAAAATTCTTGCCAAATAGACGGAAGAGATCAAAATGTAGATAAGCACGTAATGCTAGAGCCTCTCCTTTGACAAGATGATAGTTATCTGCACTAAACATGCCTTTTTTGTTATCAATCTGGGAAAGAATATTATTTAAAGCGGCAATAGCCTTATATGATTTGCCCCAGACCTCATTTACTCTGGGAGAATTTTCGTAGTTAAATGTATTAGTCAGAAAAAATTGGTGAGAGGAAGCCGTAATACTGTAGTTCTTGGCTAGCGCACTAAGATACCCCATACTGAGATTATCACCGTAGAGCTCCTGTCCGGCCATAGCACTGTATACACCATTTAAAGCTTGCTCAAAACCAGCTTCATCCTGAAAAAGCTTATCATCAGAGATGCTTGCCCTCGGCGTATTCTCCAAAAACTTTTCGCAACTGGTCAACATCGTCATGCTGATCAATATCACATATATATAATAGTTGATGTTCATTTTTTTATCGATTAAAAAGATGCATTAATAGACAATGAGTAGGTCCTTGCAAAAGGATTATCTCTTCCGCGCTCAATCTTTACCGTACTAAAGCGAGCCATATCGTTAATAATAGCCTTTACGCGAAGAGAATTAAACCCTATGCTTTTGACAAAAGGCTGATCCCTAAATAAATAACCAAAAGAAAACGAATTTAGATTAACGGTATTGTCATCTTCGACAAATCTTGTTGTGGTAAAGGTCTGTGTATTATTAGCAATATGGATCTGTCTAAACTGAGTTACATCTCCTGGTTTTGCCCACCCCAGATTGTACGCCCGCTCATCTACGTTATAATAGGGATTCACGTTCTCTACACGATCCACCAGTGTCTGGTTATAAATCTGCCCACCGAATCTGTAATCCAATATGACCCCTAGTTCAAAACCTTTATAATACACATTGGTACCAAAAGTTCCCTGTACATCAGGCTGAGTATCTCCGTAAGCTATTTTATCAGCAGCTGACCAAGTATAGGTTTTTGAACCATCTTTTTTAAGGTATACTTCTTTTCCGTTTGCAGGATTGACCCCCAGAGAATGTACTGCAAAAATACTGGTGGTCGATCTTCCCTCCTCAAATAAAAAATTAGGGATGGTGTCTGACTTACCGTTCAGCTGCTTATTTAGCGCCCTGAGGTTGTCCGAGATCTTCAAAAGGGTATTCTTATTATACATTCCATTAACAAACAAGGTCCATATGAATCCCTGGTCGACCCGATTGATTACTTTGTATTGTATGGCCAGTTCGGCACCTTTATTATTGATCTTCCCATAGTTTTCATGATAAGAATCGAATCCAACCGAGGGAGCCAGTGTAAGCTGAGTGATGGCCTGATTGGTCGTTGAATTGTAATATTCTACTCTTAGACCCAAGCGTGTTTTGAATAATTCTACATCTGCTCCCACATTAAGCTGTCTTTTTTCCTGCCAGCCTAGATTCGGGTTACCTATTCCTGAGATGCCTATACCCAAATTTCCATCATAGGTATTATTTACGTCATAGACGTATTGTGTTAATGAAGCATAGGCTGGAATTTCAAGAGATCCCGTAGAGCCGTAGCTGGCCCGTAATTTCATACGATCAACGTTTTCATTGTCTTTAAAAAAAGCTTCATTATGTAAGTTCCAGCCCATTCCCACTGACCAGAAGTTACCAAATTTTCTATCCGTACCATAGGCCGACGAACCATCTCGGCGGACAGAAAGATCTGCAAGATATCTATTATCATAGCTATAGTTACCATTAAGAAGCATCCCCACACGATTAGCTGTCCCCTCTGCTCCCCCTGGACGTGAATTCGGCTTGTACTGTGTTGCGTACAGGATATGATCGAGATTGTCTGTTGGAAAGCCTACTGCTGTAAAATTATACCCGTCCGATTGTCGGCTACCAAGCTCAAAACTGAATGTTCCCAAAAGCAAACTTTTACCGATTCGCTTATTATAATTCAGGTAAGTCGCAAATTCATAATTGAAGCGCTCGGTTTGTCCCTTTTTGTATTCGCCTTTGAGCGCAGGATCGGTGACTTTGTCGTATTTTGTATGAGTACCAGGTAAGAAAAGATCGGACGATTCTAGTTCCTTGGTGACACTTAGTTTCGTCTCGACAAAAAGGGAAGGGTGTACATCATAACGAACGTTTAAATTATCCTGAAAACCGATTAGTTTATTACGATCTAGGGTATTTAACGTTGCATTAAATAGCGGATTCGTTACTCTTGTCTCATGAATCCATGCTCCCTCGGCTTTAAAATCCTCTAGCGAGTAGCGTAAATTGCCATCTGCATCATAAGGTGCCCAATAAGGGTTCATATTCAGATAGGTGGAAAATGCTCCATAAGGAGATTCGTTTGATTTGGTCTGATAAAAGCGTGCCGAATTACTAAACCGAAACTTATTCAAACGGTAGGAGAAATCAAACTGTCCTTGATAGTTGATCCTATCCTGTCCTTTCATTACACCGTTCTGCACATTTGTCGTAGCGTTGATGCCATATCGGATAGCATCATCACCTCCGCTCAACGCTACCGTAGTTCTATTGTTAATACCAGTCTGTACGGCCAGACTCCTCCAGTCGGTGTTGATCCCTCCTGTTACATCTTTCAGTCTATGATTATATAGTTGATCTAACGCATATTGCTTGTTGGGGTCTTCATCCGTATATATGCCTACACGCCTTTCAAAATCTAGCTTTTGCCGCGCGTCCAAAAGCCTATATACAGAAAGGTCGGGAGTGGAGATACTAAGGTCGTTGGTGACCGAGACCCGAAGCTTGCCAGGTTCAGGCTCTAACGTATTAATTACCATTACGCCATTAGCTCCACGCGACCCATAAATTGTTGTGGCAGAAGCATCTTTCAAAATAACGACCGAATTGATAATATTAATATCTAAATCCTTGATCCGCTCGAGGCTCACCTCAAAACCATCTAAAATAAATAAAGGTTGATTCGGATTGGTAGTAATCTCGTCGCCCAACGTAGGAAATGAGTTTTGCCCCCTAATCTGTATTTCGGGCATATTATTGATATTGCCTCCCATAATATTGTTGGGTACGATATTAAATGCAGGGTCGAGTGCGGCAACGTTTTTAAAAAGATCTGTAACCCCTACCTTTCGTAGGTCTTCACCCTTCAAAGTCACTGCAGACCCCGTAAAATTTTCTGTCGGTCTACTGAAAAGTCCTGTTACGACCACATCTTCTACAGCTATAGACACAGGCTCGAGCGCAACACGCAATGCTCTAGTATCGGTAACTGCTACCTTTTTAGGGGTAAACCCGACATAAGACACAAGTAGTTCATCCGGCAAGCTCACTTTGATCTGGAACTGACCTGATGCATCGGATTCGACCTTAGTTCCTGTGTTTTTACTCCTAACAGTTGCCTTGGCTACAGGTTTGCCTTCTGTGTCCACGAGAACTCCACGAACGACGGTCTCCTGTTGCACATCCAACTCGACAGTACTACGGGAAGTCTTTTGTCCTGCCTGAGGAGCAGTAGCTTTCTTGGACAATACAATCTCTTTGCCTTTGATCTGATAATCCAACTGCTGTCCTCTGGTAACTTCTTCCAACAGCTCTTCTACTGTTCTGTTTTTTTTCTGCAAATTAATAGAGCTCGCATTATCCAACACATCTTTGCGGATAAATACCGAATAGCCGGATTGCTTTTTTAGCTCATCGAGAATATGCCGGAGCGACATGTTTCTCCCCTCGATATGGATCACCTGTGCTATGCCCATAGACATAAACATAACAGATGAGGCCAAGAGTAGAATTTTTGTCCTTGACAAGAACCTGCTCGATCTCCACACAGCAGAAGCTAGCCCTCTCAGAACGTCTAAATTTCCATTCATAATAAATTGTTAATTGTTAGTTAGTTATTGTTTTTATTTTTCGGCGTCTTCTCCTAGTCAGTAGACCAAGAGCTTATTCCCTTTAAGCTGTAATTTTATACCCGAGTTTTCAAATACCTTGAGTACATAGAGCAAGGTATTCTGCCGGCCAATCTCACCGTAGAATTCGACTTTCGGAACTTCGTTTTTATATTCCACCTCAATATCATACCAGCGTTCGATCTGGCTCATTATTTCCTCAAAACGCAATCCGTCAAAATTGAACTTATTGTTTTTCCAGGCTACGATATCATCTACATTCACCTTATTCACATGGATCGCGTTTCCATTCCTCTTCTGCGCAGCCTGTTCATTAGGCCTAAGCATAACCTGTGCCCGATCGGGTGATACTACTCGTACACTTCCTTCTAACAGCGTAGTCTTAATATCCGAAAAATTGGAATAAGCGTTAATATTGAAATGTGTTCCCAATACCTCTACCTGGCATCCTCCTTCGAGCTGTACGATGAATTTGGCCTCCTGTCTCTTTGCAACTTCAAAGTAGGCTTCCCCCTCTACCGACACCACCCGGTTATCCCTGTCGAAGCGCGATGGATAACTGATCTTAGATTCGGCGTTTAGCCATACGCGTGTACCATCGGGAAGTAAGGCCTGATATTGCCCCCGACGAGGTGTGGCTAGCGTAAGCTGATAAACGGAGTCTTTCAACGTGAGTAGATCCTTACCGCCGTCGTATCCGATAGCCCCATCCTGGCTTACCAATTGCTGTTCTGTCGAATCAAGGACGAAAGTCTTTCCATTGGATAATGTTAAGACGGCGTTATTGCCACCTGGAGCAATATCCTGAACGGCACCATACGCTCCCCGCTCCTCTGTGGGCACAACGGTATCAAGTTGCTTAAAGTATTGAACAGTGAGCCCGCTGACCAGCAAAATAGAGGCTGCCCACCATATTACAGGCCGAGGGAAACGTCGTGTCTTGGTTCTTACTGCGGTCCGCTCCATGATATTGGCTCTAGCTCTGGAGGCAATACTGTCCACCAAAGCAGACTCCTGCAATAGCGTGGGTTGCTCTAGTTCCAGTTTTAGTCTATGGACCAATTCCTGATCAAAATCATGTTGTTTGATAAGGCTTATCAACCGATCCAGCTGTGGCTTGGTAATGGTACCATTGGCCAGAAGGGTAAACAAATCCTCAAATTCTTGGTTAGCGTTCATCTATTGTTTGCGGCTTGTATATTAGTAATACACACAACAGGACAAAAGCAGGTAGATAAATGTTAAGAAAAATGAAAAAAGGTGATTAACAGCAATAAAAGGTCTGCCCGGGTAGCAATCAGGCTCTTTAAAGTCCGGTTGGCTTCGCGTATGTGGACATTGACGGTACCTTCGGCTATGCCCAGCAGCTGGCTCACCTCCTGGTAGCTTTTATTCTCCAGCTTGCACAGTCTATATACGGCCGATTGTTGAGGGGTAAGCTTAGCCAAAAGACTATCTACCAGTACCTCATACTCTTTCCGGAATATACTGTCCATTATGGGATCATAACTTTCTTCAAAAGTCGTTAGTAACTCATCTCTCACTTTGGTATCAGAGACTGATTTACGGAATATATTCTTTGTTTTATTGGCGGCGATCGTATAGAGATAGGGTAGTAATGGCTTGGAAGGGTCCACTCTAGTGCGTGCTTCCCAAAGTGATACAAATGTCTCCTGGATCACTTCCTCGGCCAGCTCCGGAGATCGTACCAGCCTCAGCACACTAGCCGTAAGCTGAATTTTATGGACATCATAAAGCTGCTCAAAAGCACCGTGATCCCCATCCCGCAGTTGCGCCAATATATGATTTTCCGAATAACCAGTCACCTAAGATAATAGTATTGTTGTTTATGAACTGTTAGTGCAGCTGCAACAAAAGTATAAAAACTTATGATGAAGTAAAATTTCTATTACAGATTTACTTTCATCATGACTCTCTTATTCCGAATCTCAAGACTACCACAAAATGACCGGGAAACATATACTTGACCATCAACAAACGACAATACCGCTAATAGGGAAGGAAAGATAATTTTCAGGAATAACAAAGGGCATACAGTAAATGATCTCCAGAGAAATTCTGATACACCACTTAAAAGATATAGATTGAAAACACTTAGGGCGGTTTGAATAAACCGCCCTAAGTAACAACTGATAAAAATAGACCTATTTGGTTACGTTAAAAAACGTATACTCCAATTTTAGAAATACCCCGTCTTTTATCGGGCGATGTACAGAGCCATATAGCTCCTTTTGGTAGGCTACATCTATACGGGCCTGACTATTGATAATAAATTGTACAGCCGGTACAATGTCCATATAGGAACGGCCATTCTTCGTTATGGTCTGCCCTACCAATTCAACCATGGCATTGATATTGGTCTGCTTGTAGCTTTTATAACGGTTAGGGTACATTAACCTTCCTGCCGAAAAAGTATAATTGATGGCATCTTTTCCATATAACTCGGGAAAGTCGTTGCCGTCATTGTCGAAGGCGCGTCCATAGCTTACATTGGAACTGAGCGCCAGTTTCTTGATAAGCTGTGTCGCTACAAGACCAACTTCAAAACCGGAGTTCTTGCCCATGAGATCTATGGACTCCTGATGGATAGCACTCTTGTTCCAGCTGTATCTTCCGAAGGCTGCCATCCGGAAATGGCTCTGCAAATCATCTATAGAATAGAAACGATACTTAGCATAAGCACTGGCGCCGGCTAGGTTCATGCCATTTGTGGCATTGTCAAAATAGCTGGAAGCACGGACCATAAGGCTCTTATTGATCCCCCAGGTTACTTCGGGCGATAGCCCATAGATATGATTATCTTTTATGTCATTCTTGATTAATGATTGACCTACACGTACGCTAAGTGAACCGGCTGGCACATTGCTGGCCGGTTCTGTGACTACAAATAATTCCTGTGCATATGCACCTATAGCGCTGCATATGAAAAAAAACATTACTATATACCTCATACTATAATGCTACTATATGGTATACCTTATCGCTTTCTGAGGAATAGCTACTATGTTTTGCATAGGTTTTCGCTAGCTTCTTGTATTCTTTCTGTGTTACGAAACCTTTATCAACGACTCTGTACTGGTTTGAACCTGCTTTCTTGTCATCGATAAATACCAAAGAGTCGTCACCTACAGTAACCTGCTGCGCAGCAGTTGCTTCAGGCGACAGGGTCAAAACCATAGAACCAACAAAGAAACCAGCTTTTTCAACAGCATCCTTTAATACTTTGGGGCTTACCGTTTGGTTGTCATTGAAAGAAATTGTAAAAGTATTGGTGTTCAGATCTGTAGCAACATCGGATATCTGCGACAAGGATTTTAACTGTTTATTGATGGCATTGGAGCACATCGAGCAGGTAAGCCCTGTAGCCATGATATCTACTTTTGAAATCTGTGCATGACCAGAAAAACTGGCAACTAATAAACCTAAAACTGCTATAAATGATTTTATTGTGAAAGTTTTCATCGTTATCTTATTTTTTAATTTGTGAAATAATCTGTGATTCTGTAGGGTTGATTGCGACAAGCTTGCCCGACTGATCAAATAAATAAGTCGCTGGTAGGGCGTCGACACCAAATACGACGGCAGACTGCGCATCAAATCCCTGGGGATCGATCAATTGTGTGTGTTGCATGCCGTCTTTCTGAATAGCCTGAAGCCATTTTCCATTGTCCTTGTCTATAGAAATCCCTACAATTTCGAAATTCTGTTTTTTGTACTTATCATACATCTTTACAAGGTGCTTGTTAGCTTTTCTGCAGGGCAGGCACCAAGAAGCCCAAAAATCGACCAAAACCGTCTTTCCCTTAAAGGAATGAAGTGCGATATCGACATTTTTATCATTCTGTAATGTAATATCAGGAAGTGTATCCCCAATTTTCACCTGTGCATAGGAGCTATTAACAGCTAGCAACAGGAGCATTACGACCCATACTGTATGTATTGATTTCATCTATTTGTTTTATGCACAAGCACTTGTGATCCCGGACAAATCGCTATTGACACCGTATGTCGAAGCAATCTATAGCTTGGTCTTCTCGTGCTTGAGCTATTATAGACCACAGGTATAAGAATACAGTCATTGATTGCCCGGATTCGTTACAACAAGGATCATTAATAAAATGAATGTTTACCTGAAAAAGGTGTGGACAGGACAGACCATGGGCTGTCCATGCTGAAATATTAGCTTATTTTGGGAGGAAGCCAGATAGCACGGGCATCATTGCTGTGAAATAACTCGAGGTAAAAATAGTTTTGCTCTGTTTCGGAAAATTCGAAAAAAAGATCACTCTCGGCTATATGAAAAAATAAAGAAGTCTTGCCATCTATAGAAAAACCGCAGGAACAACTTTTGCCATCGCCCTTGCAGTGCTTTTTAGGAGTAGCTTCTTTTTCTTTGCAACAAGATTTTTGGGATGACATCTTTTGACAACATACCTTGACACCTACAACAGCTCGCGCCATCGCGTACTGCGGCCCCATAAACAGGGCAATCACAGCAAGGAACAGTATGAAAATCTTCTTTATCATCGTATCTAAAAGATAAAGGTAATATTTTTAAAACTCGTTTCTACCAAAAAGACTGTAATCTATGTGATACATTATATGTCATCAAATCGAAAAAAACTAGCTATCTTAGGGGTTATTTTAGTTGCTGACCTAAAAAAGTGCAGAGCCAACACATGATTTTTAAAACACTACGAGCAAATATCGCTGTAGAAGACAGTACATTTGATGAACTGTACCCTTTACATATAAGAGAACTGGCTGATCGTCACTGGACACCAGTCGCAGTAGCAAAACTAGCTGCAGAGTATCTGGTGCAGGGGCCCGACAGCAAGGTGCTCGATATCGGTGCTGGGGTAGGCAAATTCTGTTTGGTAGGAGCTTCCTGTACGGAAGGAATGTTCTACGGAGTGGAACAACGCGAGTCGCTGATAAAACTATCAAAAGAGATCGCTGAAAAATACGAGATCCAAAATGTGGAATTTATCCATGCGAACATGGCTGAGATCACATTTTCGGACTATGATGCGTTTTATTTCTATAACTCTTTCTACGAAAATATAGATACCTCCTGCCCTATTGATGAGCAGGTACCAATAGATAGGAACCTATTCAGGGTGTATACTCGGTTTTTGAAAAACGAACTCGACCAGTTGCCTATAGGTACGCGATTGGCAACCTATTGGGGCGGATGGAATGAAATCCCACGGAGTTTCGAACTGGATGGTTCGGCCTGCAATGGGTTATTGAACTTCTGGAAAAAAAAGGTGTAAAAAGTAGGGCCATCTTAAAACGGCCCCACGCAAATCAATGTATATCTTGAAACTATTATTTTTTTAACCACTCATCCAATAGCGTTTTCAGCTTTAAATCGGACGGGCGGGGGCTATCTGCTGTGATCAGATTACCTGCTTTATCTATTAAAATATACCGAGGGATCCCTGTCACTTTGTATGCATTAGACAACTCGTTTCCAGGTCCAGCATGTAGCTGTATCCCTTTTAAACTTTTCTCTTTGACATAACTCTCCCATTTTGGCTTATCCTGATCCGTCGAGATTCCAACAAAAGCTACTGCTTTGTCTTTGTACTCCTCATTTAGCTTCTCCCAATGAGGCTCCTCAGCACGACATGGTCCGCACCAGGTAGCCCACATATCTAACAGAACCAATTTTCCTTTGAGGTCATCTAGAGACACTTTTTTACCTTCAATATCTGAATAACCAAATTTAAATGCGGGTACTCCAGTCTTTGTCTCAACAAGCCTGGCACCAACAGCGGCCACACGTTGCTTCTGCTCGTCTAGGGTGAAGTATTTTCCATACTGCTCACTCATCTCCAGAAAATCATTATAAGAACGAGCCCCTTCTAAACGGTTTACTACAAATTGACCTTTTAATGCATCGGAAGGAATAGAAGCAACTTGATCTTCAAAGCTCGGTTTACTAGCCAGATCAATTTTTTTGAATACTAGAATACTCAAAAAACGATCCCCGTAAGGCAGATTAAGCAACTGGTCCTTTAAGTACATATCAGCATTAAATGCGGTATAATATTGAATCATATCGGCATTGGTAGGATGAGCAGATCGGGGCATGTATAAATAAGAAATCGTATAAAAAGCAAAGTCAAAGTCTACTAGTACAGGAAAGAAAGCATCAAACTTGCCATTTCCTGTTTTAACAGATTTTCCAATACCAGCAACCTTATCTTTGAACTGTTCTACCTCAGGAAAGAAGTCGACATAGGTGCTCCTTGAAGCTAAGCTAGTACCTTTTTCTTTAAAATTTATAGACTGTTTATCCCACCCATAAAGAGCTTGGTTCTCTTTGCTATTCTTACCAATCAGCTCGTACCCTTCTTTTGAAATCTTAAGATTGAGATCCTCTCCTCCTTTAAAATAGAAACGGTGGAGTCCCTGCTGATTTTGAGATGTTCCTGTTCCGACCATATAAAGTCCCTCATACTCTGGTGTAAACCGAAAGGCAAACCGCCCCTGTACATCAGGAGTAGATGTTCCTATCTCGACCAAGCGACCATTGTAAATTTTAAATAGGCTCACCTTGCGGTAAGGAGCGGAATCTAAGGTTCCGTTGATATTGCTTGCTGTCTGTGCCATAGCAATCATAGTCGTGATTGCTGCAATAAACATTAAAGCTATTTTCTTAATCATGTATAATTTGTATTTATTTCCCTAGTTTTATTTTTTAATCCATTGAAAAACCTAAAGGACGTTTTAAGTCCATCGCGGCAAAACCATTCGTGTCTTTCTTTTTGATGGCTACTTGGATAGCTAATACGTCTTCCTTTTTTATTTTATAATATGGATTTTTGAAATCATCCGTCAGGAGTTGTGCTACCGCCAGATCAGCTCTTTTAAAATCCTTCAAATAGGTGTACAACAACATAAGCTTGTACTGATCGGAAAACTCAAGTTTATTCTTACTGGCTTGCTCTTCGTATTCGGTAAGGATTTTTTTAAGTACAGCTGAATTCTCCTTCTGATCAATGATCACCTGACCGAAAGCATTACTTCGTTCTTCCCATTTTGGATAAAGGTGGTATTCGTCAATTAAAATAAAATAGGCATTGGCGTCTTTTGAAGCATTATAAAATTCCGTAACAAACCCTGCTAGAAACACCGCCCAAAGACGGTCATTAAATGTGGGCTTAATGTAAGCAAACATTTTTCGGAGCGCGTCGGCATCTTGTTTGCTTCCGAACGCTCGACTCTTCGTGTTAGCTATGCTACTGATTTTATTCATCAGTAAATTGGCACCATACATATCAAGAAGCTTCGCAAGATTGTTATATGTCCAATCATTATACTGCGGAAACTGAGTCACCGAATTGGCTAAAAATGCTTCTTCGCTAAACAAATCTTTTTGTTGGGCCAAGTAAGGCTCCAGCTCTGAAAAAGGATGGTTTACTCCTGTCTTGATAAACCGTTCGCTATACGCTGCTGGGTATTCTTTATCCAAATCAGTATCAAAAGCCAAATAACGGTTTTCCTTATTGCGCTGAACCGCCTCCTGCAAAAGAGGAACAAACCTGTCCACTCCAAAATAACCGGATTCCATCATAATAGCTTTGCCTTCTCCATTCAGAATAACATAAGTAGGAAAACCTTTTGCTCCGTACTTACGAGCAAGCTTCTTACCATCCTCTTCTTTCATGACATCGGTCTTATATAGAATAAAATTATTTTGTACTTCTGTCCGAACCTTTGGATCAGGAAACACTTTTTTGTCCATCTCGGCACAGGGCATACAACCAACAAAATACATATCGATCAGTATAAGCTTATTCTCTTGTTGTGCCTGTGCCTTACACGCTTCAAATGAGCCTTTAAAAGACTGGTCTTCTTGGGCTTTTAAGCTTGTAAAAAATAACGTCAGTACAAATAATAGGGGTGTTGTTTTTTTCATTGTTTTTAAAATTAAAAATAACGACTTCTACCGTATGGCTTAAAGTATAATAAATGCAAACCATACGATAGAGTTCCTGTACATTATTCTCGATAAGAAACACTTACGATCTTACCAAATCCTTCATAACTTTTTGATAGTTGAGGTGCCCCTGATAAGCTTACATCGTAGAGCTCCATCATACCCGAAGTAGTTGGTTGTCCTGCATCATAAGTACAAACGACTAGTTTTTTCTTCAGTTCAAGATAGCGGCTGGAAATATTGTATATACTCGGGTATTTAATCAATGAAATAACCTTATCACCCTTATCAATCAATAACTTATTAACCTTATTAAAAGGATCATACTGATATATTTTACTCCCAACAGAATACATAATATAACCAAAAGTAGGGTCTACCTCATAAAAATCAGCATTGCCAATTGGTAAATTTATGTCCAAGGCATCATCTCCCTGAAGAACGAACTCGGTATCATTATCCATAAAACGAACCAAGTTTAACTTTTTTGTAACAGGATCCTTCAAAAGGGCATAAAACTGAGCATTCGTTATTGGAGCATAAGCTAAAAACACCAAGTCTTTCTGTAGATTTTCTGGTTTAAACGTATCGGGTGTCGAAGAGGTAGGTACGATAAGTGCCTGATTTAATCCTTTATGAATTAAAAACCGTTTAGCCTTTATGTCAAAAACAACAAGATAATTCTGCGTCTCTCTCTTATCTCCTAAAAAAGGGGATATATCAATCATGCCTCCCGTATTCAATCTGTTTAAAGAAGGTCCATATAACGTCGCTTGAGGAATATTTTCCCGACTTAATATCCCTTCACTATCGAGGACATAAGATATTGAGCCCGCCGAACTAAATTTGACTGCGTGATAATTTGTCGGTGTTGGTCGCATCACCTCTTCCTTGAAATTACTATATTTATTCCAGGTATATATCTGATTATTGATGCTATACGTTAACTTGTCGGTTGAGACGTATACCCTCGCACTGGTCTTGGACGTTAAATAATCACTATTTCGCACATAATGCACCATTAAGGGTTTACCGGCAATTTTCCAACCTCCACTGGTGTTTGTAATATCAAAATAAGAATCATATACTGTAGTTTTCGCATTGAACGCTAGCATATCTAAACGTGCTTCATTATTGATATCATTTAAAATTAACCAGCCATCTGCTATCTCTGTTGTGACCCTTAATCCAACCTTCTTTTGCCAGTGATACCCTGTTTCCTTATCTGTTATCTGATAAAACAAGGCATATTTAGATGGCACCAATGATAACATAACATCTAAATCTTTGTCTGTGCTGAGCACTTTTTTTACGTCCGCATTAGAAGCTAAAGAATCATAGCTAAACCATTCATAAGAATATTTATCGGCATCAAAAGAGCTGCCATCCCGTAGTTTCAACACGGGTTTTATTTTTAATTCTACCCCAGAAAACCCAAGATAATTATCTTCCATGTTTTCAATAAGCACGTGATTTTGTTCCGAATAATCGTAATTCCCCAAATCCTTTCTACAGGAATTCAAAATACAAATGGTAAAAATTAAAAGACTGAAACCTATAATAGTACTTTTCATAATTTTTAATTTATTGTGCATACTTACCCATTTTCATAAAAGTGACACCATCGACCTCATAAACAGGAGTCCCCATGGCCTCCATTTCATTCAAATAAACCTGCATACTTTTAGACCAGGCAACCAAAAGGTTTGCGGCAGGCATATATTTCTCTGCCGTTACGACATCAATGTCCCAATCAAATCTACTCGCCATAATTTGGAATTTCTTTGCACTGAAATCGCCTAGATATCCCATCAAAGATGTCGCACTCGGATTCTTCTTTGGATCCCAAAACCAAGGAGCTCCAGCAATATCATCTACCGTAAAATGATGTATTGTAAAATTCTTCTTTTTCTTGTTTTTACCTGTACCAACAATCTGATTAACCATTTCTGTTTCAAAGTTTTCATTGGGAAGAAGTTTCATATCCATAAACAGCGTATCTGTTTGCATTTTTGGAGTACGCAATAGCTTAAAAACAAGGACATCTCTCACCTCACCAGATCTTATCACAAATTGAGGAGTCAATAACTCATAATCAATGCCCTCTCTCAATGTACTGTTCTTTGAAAAGTCGATATTATAGGATCTATCAATACTCGCCGGTCCGCCTGTTGTAAATACGGAAAGAAAATATAGGCTATCTTTAATATTGTCGGAGACATAGCCAAAGGAAAAGCTATTGGTGTCTTGAGGCACATACCCTTTATTACCAGTTTGATCTATTCCTTCAAATAGAATGGTATTGTTTGCTGAATGGTATTCTAATTCCGCTTGTTTGCAAGATGTAATACAAATTAAAAATACTGCAGCAATTATTATTTTATTAATATTATTCATAATCAAAACTATCTAGGTTGAGTTTCAGATAATGGAACCGGAAAAGTATACTGATCCAAGCTTATTACTTTTTGTGCATTCGTAGCTGCAGAAATTATAGATCTCGTGTTTGTCCGTTTATAGTAATACCATAATTGCCCTTCTCCATAGAATTCCTTTCTATATTCCTTCATAATATCTGTGCTAAGGTTGTTAGCATTGCTTAAAACATCAGAATTTCTATTTTTTCTAACTTCATTTAAATACGCTAACGCTTGATTTGCATCCGTCTCACACTCTGCTGCAATTAAAAAGATCTCGCTAATACGTATAGCCGGCACGGTATATCTAAAATTATATTCTGATTTATTGGATGCTGTAATATCTCTATACTTGGTAAATACATGATAGGACTTGCCTCCGGTCTGGTCCCACATATTCCCATAACGATAATCGTTAGGCCAATTATCAAATATGGTATTCAAAAACTTTGGAGTTGTTCCTGCGCTTAGAATGGTTTTATCCTCCAATGCTCCACTAAACTGATTATCATAAACTTGATACAGTTTTGGGTTTTCGAATGCAAAAAGAAGCTCGGTAGAAAAGACCCGATTAGCAGTACTTTTATCCCCTATATTAGTAGGTTTAATCCAAGGAAATTTTGTTTGATGAGCAAGAACCTCTTTAGCGGCATTCAACGCGGCGACCTTGTCCCCTTGATACAACAAAACTCTCGCCTGAAGTCCCTTGACTGCAAAATAATTCATGTGATAGTTACGGAATAATAAATACGGCATACTACCCAATTCATATGTACCTCTTGTCATATCAACGACCTCCATAAACATAACCGGATCATAAACTTTTAAGAGGTCTTCCGCAACTTTTAAATCCGATAGAATTTTCTCTACTACAAAAGAGCTCGTTGAAAATGGAGCTGCGTCATATCCAGTTTTATCATAATACGGGATATACATCGCTTGAGAATCATTAACGTAATTGGGGGCGAACATGCGAAGAAGGTCAAAATATAGAAATGCTCGAATTGCATGGCCTTCCCCTTTCATTATGTTTTTAGAGACCTCGTCCAAAACCGCACCATACGTTTCTAAGTTTTCAAGAAAACGATTAACATTTGTAATATTGACATACATATTTGTCCATATATTATCAATTGCTTTTTTAACCTCATCTTCTCCATAATCATAAGCAACTAGTTGCTGAATTTTTTTATCGTGTGAAGGAGTTGTATAATAAAGCTGTGCCAACAGGTCCAATGTTTTGACATTGATTTCATTACCATACATACTACTACTACCCAATTTTAAATATATGCCATTCAAAGCATCTTTAAACCCTTGAGGTGTTTCTAAAACCTCTTCTTCAATAAACTTATCCTCTGGCTTTACATTTAGCCACTTTGTACAACCTGATAACAAAACTGAAAGTACAATTAGTGGAATTATTATTTTTTTCATTTTTCTTATTTAAAAGTTGCGTAAATACTCATGGAGACATTTTTTGTGAAAGGATAATCTATCCCTCGTTCTCTTCTAACTGTTGAAGAATAAAAAATATCATTGAAAAAAGTGTTGATTCTTAGGTTTGATAACTTCAAACCATCCAGCCACCTCTGATCCCTAAACTCATAACCAAGACTAATAGATTCGCCACTAAATGTATTTTCCTTCTGAACAAAACGAGAAGATATCGGTGTCGTACTCGTAATACTAATTGCCTTAAACTGCGAGATATCTCCCGGTTTCTGCCAACGATCATAAAGTGCTCGTTTATCTTGGTTATTTTCTACATTCTTTAATGAAATATTCTCCACTTTGTTAAACAAAGCCGTATTTAGATTATCTTTCTGGAAAATGTATCGCAATAATACATTTGCAGTAAACCCTTTATAGGTAAGACTCCCCCGTAATACTCCTTCTGCCAAAGGTTGTGCTGTCCCAACTCTGACAATATCATCGGGACTATAATTGTATGTTTGTTCACCACTTGCTGATAAAAAAATCTCTCGACCAGAAGATGGATCTATCCCAAGGGATTGTACCGCCCAAATATCATTGGGGCCGTAGCCATCTTTATAGCGGGTAAGCGAGTTACTTACTCGCATTTCTTGATTTAAAGCACTTAGTTTATTGTTGAAGTTGTCATAACGAGACTTAAGCATAGAACCCGTTAATCCAAAAGTCAAAACAATACGATCTACGGGTTTATATATAGGCGAATAGTTAACCGTTGTTTCTATCCCTTTATAATTTAACGTTCCTGCATTAAACGGATAAGCAGACAATCCTGTAGAAGAAGGTAGTGTGACAGCAACAACTAAAGGGTCTGTCAATTTATTATATGCATTCACTTGAACGTTCAGTTTGTTTTTAAACAATACTGCATCTAACCCCACACTTGTTTGTTTTGTTCGTTGCCATTTCAAATCTGGCGCACCTAGTGCAGAAAGATAAATCCCCTCGCCAAAACGATTAAGATCCGTTACATAGCTATAAACAGATTGACTTACATTTCCAAAATTTTGATTTCCTGTTACACCGATATTACCTCTCAAACGAAGCATACTAACCCAATTAATATCCTTAAAAAAATCCTCTTTGTCTATATTCCAACCGGCACCAAAAGAATAGTAGGGTGAATATAAATTGTTTGACCCAAAGCTGGTCGAGCCATCAAGATTATAATTAAAGTCTAGGTTATATCTCTTATCATACGAATAGTTTACAGATCCGAGAACAGAGTTTCTCCGACTAATCGTTTTATATGAAACGGGTTTAGAATCGACCTTAAAACCGTTAGAAAAAGATGGATTACCATTACTTGTAGAAGGAAATCCTACCGCAGTATACCCATTCGACTCATTAATTGTTTCATTAATCTCTCCACGAAAATTGGCTGTTATTGAATGTACATTATTAATAACTTTTGCATAGGTAAGCATCAGATTTCCAGTATAGCTAAAATAGCTATTCTCTGCATGATCTAGACTTCCTCTTTTTGAATAATCTACCCCAACAAAGCTACTGTGCAATGACGAAAGAAAAGCATCAGAAGTCGTGTTACCTTTGCTGATTTGTCCACCCGCTGTCAAACGTAAAGCTGATGTTAGATCATAATTAAATTGCAAGTTATCCGTAATAAGATAGTTTTTTGTTCTATCAAAACTTTTCAAGTTAGCATTGTACAATGGATTAACATTGGTAATATCTTGCCTTGAATCATTTGTCGTAGTCTTGTAAGACAAATACATTTCATCGGAAGGAAGCATTTCAAAATATGGATTAGTATTAACCCATGTTGAAAAACTACCATAGGGGGACTCATTTCCTGTATATCCTGAAATATATGCTCTATTGGAGACATTTAATTTTCCCGTCCTATAACTCAAATTTATGTTAGACCCCCAATCCTCGCGACCGGATAACTTCATTGCGCCTTTTGTGTTTTTATAGTTCAATCCTATATCGAACACAACTGCACCTTCCCCACCACGAGCGCTAACGGAATGACGATGTGAAAACCCTGTTTGCAAAGGCTTATCTAACCAATAGGTATTCACCCCGCGTAAAACATTATCAAGTCGATC
>JAITLW010000161.1 GCA_031277715.1 Sphingobacterium sp.
TCAACATCGCCTCTTGAGCATTAGTGGTGGATATACCATAGTCGAGATCAATACCATCTACCCCCAAAAATAATTTCGAACAGAAAAAATGATCTAAGATATTATTCGCGTATTGCCCAGTCACCGACGAGGATGTACGGCGTACGGAGCCTCCCAACTGGATAACCTCTACATTTTGATGTTTAAGTAACTCCAGCGTCACGTTCAACGCAGAAGTAACCACAGTAAGGTTTCCCTGTGGCATGATTTCCCGCGCCAAAAACTGTGTTGTTGTCCCCGATCCAATAATAATAGAATCATTAGCCAGTACCAATCTGGATGCTGCTCGCGCGATACCTATTTTTTCATCTTCATATATTTTTTGCTTTTCAACAACAGGTCTGTCTGTTTGATAAGGATTCTGCCTTGTAGCACCGCCATGTGTACGATACACTAATCCAGTATCTTCCAAAAACTGTAAATCTTTACGGATTGTTACAGAAGAAACACTTAATTCTTCACATAAATCCAAAACAGAAACATGTCCATTTTGGTTTACTTGTTTGATAATATATTGATGCCGTTCGACATTATTCATACGGATATTACTAATTTTTATTGGATACCAGCTACCTCTTTGGTAAAACTGGGCAGATGTAGCGAGTCGTACTAACAAGAGCATCCCCCCTACATTCACAATCCTAAGATAATTAAGTTATTCTAAAATTAGGGCATTTATCTAAAAGACTTCATAAACTTTCGTTTATTTACGTTTTTTATTATTTTTACAAAACAAAGCACAAATAAACACAGGGAATCAAAATGAAATTCACAAGAAACGAAGCTTTAGAAAGCATTCAGAACACAGACTTTTGGGATATTGCCATTATAGGAGGCGGAGCTACCGGCTTAGGAATTGCCGTTGATGCTGCTTCGAGGGGATACCGCACGCTACTTGTCGAAAAATACGATTTCGCAAAGGGCACATCAAGTAAGAGTACGAAGCTAGTTCATGGTGGAGTGCGTTACCTTGCCAATGGCGACATAAAACTTGTGCTTTCTGCTTTGAAAGAAAGAGGATTGCTCTTTAAAAATGCACCTCACGTTTCTTTCGTACAGAGCTTTGTAATACCGTCCTATTCAACTTTCAATAAGTTAAAATTTCTTATAGGTCTAAAACTATACGATTG
Source organism: Sphingobacterium sp. (assembly GCA_031277715.1). Taxonomy (GTDB): domain Bacteria; phylum Bacteroidota; class Bacteroidia; order Sphingobacteriales; family Sphingobacteriaceae; genus Sphingobacterium. The sequence goes on from JAITLW010000161.1 coordinate 1,170, forward strand.
GATGGCAGGAAAACTGAGAATAGGAAAATCCACATTATTGAACAAGTATGAAGTAACCTCGAAATTACCAAAAATAAAAACTAAAGGATTAGTAGGCGGTGTACAATATTACGATGGGCAGTTTGACGACGCTAGACTTGCTATTAATCTAGGACAGACCGCTGTTTCTCATGGCGCTACCCTATTAAACTACGCAGAGGTAAACAGCATCACTAAAGATGCAACTGGTAAAACAAATGGCCTAAGCTTAATAGATACCTTATCAGGCGCTACGTTTACTATCCAAGCAAAATCAGTAATCAATGCAACCGGTGTCTTTGTGGATGATATCCTTAAACTCGATACCCCCACCCACAAAGATATTGTTCGCCCGAGCCAAGGAGCGCATATCGTCATCGACAAAAAATTCTTGGGTAATGAAGATGCATTGATGATACCGGAGACCAGTGATGGACGCGTGCTTTTTGGTGTACCATGGCATGACAAAGTACTGCTTGGCACCACTGATACCCCGCTTCATGCACACCAGATTGAGCCTAGGCCGCTCAACGAGGAAATCGATTTCATCTTGAAAACAGCAAATGATTACCTCGAGAATGCGCCTACTGAAAAAGACGTCCTCAGTGTATTTGCAGGCTTACGTCCATTAGCGGCACCGACCGATGGTGACTCCGAAAGCACCAAAGAAATATCAAGAGACCATAAACTCATCAAGAGTACGTCTCAATTGATCACCATTACCGGAGGGAAATGGACTACCTACCGCAAAATGGCGGAAGAAACAGTTGATCTAGCCATAAAAACAGCCAATCTTTCCCCTGTAGCATGCAAAACACACAACCTTCCGATACATGGCTATTCTCTGGACAAAAAACCTGGCCATTGGCAAGTATACGGATCAGACATCGAACCGCTCATGAAACTGGCTTCAGAATCTCCTGCATTAGGAGAAAAACTTCATCCGATGTATGAATTTCTAGCTGCAGAGGTCGTTTGGGCATGTCGTTATGAAATGATTGCCAAAGTAGAGGACTTTTTAGCACGAAGAGTACGCTTTCTTTTATTGGATGCCAAAGCCTCTTTGGAAGTTGCACCAAAAGTAGCATTACTAATGGCACAGGAGATGGGCAAAAATGAGGCCTGGATAGCAAAAGAAATCGAAGACTATACAACACTTGTCAAAAACTACACCCTATAATCGCTAACCTATAAACCCAATATATGATGAAGAAGGAATACATACTCGCTCTGGACCAAGGTACCACCAGCTCCCGAGCTATCCTTTTCAGCCAAAAAGGAGAAATCATAGAGATTGCTCAAAAAGAGTTTACTCAGATTTATCCCAAATCAGGCTGGGTTGAACACGACGCCCAGGAAATATGGTCGACTCAACTTGCCGTTATGACCGAAGTCGTTGCCAAGACAAAATTAAATCTAGAAGCGATCAAAGCCATAGGTATTACTAATCAAAGGGAAACCACCATAGTATGGAATAGAAAAACAGGTAAGCCGATCTATAACGCTATCGTATGGCAAGATCGGAGAACAGCAGATTACTGTAAAAAAATTGCAGAGAAAGGACTAGACCGCACCATACAGGAAAAAACAGGACTTCTTATTGATGCCTATTTTTCTGCCTCCAAAATCAACTGGATACTCAATAATGTAAAAGGTGCTAAACAATTGGCACAAAAGGGCGAGCTTGCCTTTGGTACCGTAGACTCCTGGCTAGTGTATAACCTTACAAACGGTGAAAAACATATTACCGATGTTTCCAATGCCTCACGCACCTTACTTTTAAATATACACACCTTACAATGGGACAAAGAACTACTGGACATCTTCGAAATACCAGAATCAATGTTACCCACTGTATGCAGTAGCTCCGAAATATACGGACATACCACTCAGAATATCGCTAAAGTCCAAATTCCGATTGCTGGAATAGCAGGGGATCAACAAGCGGCTCTTTTTGGCCAATTATGTACCCAAAAAGGCATGGTCAAAAACACCTACGGAACGGGGTGTTTTCTACTCATGAATATTGGCAAAAAACCAGTTATCTCCAACAATAAACTCGTTACCACAGTTGCCTGGAAAATCGGCAAAGAAGTCAATTACGCTTTAGAGGGTAGCATCTTTATAGGTGGCGCCGTAGTACAATGGCTCAGAGACGAACTAGGCATTATCCGTAAGTCCAATGAAGTCGAAAAACTAGCCAATAGTGTGCCTGACACCAATGGTGTCTATCTCATACCTGCATTTTCAGGATTAGGCGCTCCACATTGGAATGCTGAAGCCCGGGGCACTATGGTCGGACTATCCCGCGGTTCTAACGCGGCACATATTGCCCGAGCATCACTGGAAAGCATTGCTTACCAAACTTATGACATCTTAAAAGCGATGGAAGCTGATTCCGCCTCTCGAATAAAAGAACTACGGGTAGATGGTGGTGCAACCCAAAACAGTTTTTTGATGCAGTTTCAGGCTGAAATTTTAAAGACCAAAGTCATTCGCCCTGCTATTACAGAAACTACAGCCATGGGCGCCGCATTTCTTGCAGGTTTAGCGGTTGGATTCTGGAAAGACACGAAAGAGCTACAGGCCTTATGGGAAGAAGATAAAATATTTGAGCCAACGAAATCAAAGAAATATGACGCCCAGCTTGCAGAATGGAAAAGAGCAACCGATACTGCTAAGTTTTGGGCAGATTATAAGAACTAACACTAGGTAACCACCTTTCAATAAATCTATATTATGACACCTTTTATTGCAGAATTAATAGGAACTGCTGTGATGATACTCCTGGGAGGAGGAGTCGTCGCCAATGTAGTTCTAAAACAGACCAAGGGAAACAACTCCGGTTGGATTGTCATTACAACCGCCTGGGCATTCGCTGTCTTTGTTGGCGTAACCATTGCCGGTCCTTATAGTGGAGCACATCTTAATCCCGCCGTCACACTGGCCAACTATATATTAGGGAACATTAGCCTTCAGACGACCCTATCCTATGTCGCAGCTCAATTTACCGGAGCGATGACAGGAGCACTTCTAGTTTGGATCACCTACAAAGATCATTTTAAACAGACTG
>JAITLW010000162.1 GCA_031277715.1 Sphingobacterium sp.
CCGTTCGAATCTTTTTGCGGTAAAGTTTGAATTGCCCCTAGCCATTAATGTGTCGGTAGACGAGTTGGAAAAGGATATCCGCGATACACTAAGAAACCATCCTAACCTAGCTTCTAACAATGAACTTGATTTAGAAGTTATAGAAATTGGAAAAGATTTTGTACGCTATAAGATCGAATTATACGCTGTGAGTAGTAGCAATAAGCTTCATAAAAGCATCGAAAATGAAATACTTAAGTATATCTTGTCATTTAAACACAGGCAGACTAAATCTTCCTGACTTTAATGCTTTCGACAAAGTGATCTGAACCCTTTTGTAGGATAAGATCCGCCCTATATTTCGTAGGAAGTATATTGTCGTGAAGATTAGGCTTATTGATTTCGTTCCATATTTGGATTGCCATGTCTCTACTTTCTTCTAGGCTCATATCAGCATATTTGTGAAAGTAAGATGTCGGATCTTGAAATGCTGTCGCTCGTAAAGATTCAAAACGATTAACATACCAAGAGATGATATCTTTTTCTAAAGCATCAACATAGATTGAATAATCAAAAAAATCGGAAACGAATACTTTGTTGTTTTGACCTTTTTGAGAGTTGACTTGTAATACGTTAATACCCTCCAATATCAGGATGTCTGGTTCGATAATCTTTTGTTCCTCTTCGGGTAATACATCATATTCCAGATGTGAATACATCGGAACAGATACCTGCGGGGAACCCGATTTTATAGCCGACAGAAAATGAAGAAGCCTTTTCGTGTCATAACTCTCTGGGAATCCCTTTCTATTCATTATGTTTTTGTCCGAAAGGACTTTGTTGGGAAATAGAAAGCCATCTGTGGTTACCAGCTCAACTTTGGGTTTATGTGGTAGCATAGAAAGAACTTTGGTCAGGACGCGAGCTGTTGTACTCTTGCCGACAGCAACGGATCCGGCTATACCGATGATAAAAGGAAGCTTTTGTTGATGTCTCTGGAAAAAGGAATTGCTATCATCGCGAATAGTATCATGATTTTTGATATGAAGTTCGATGAGGTGAGCTAAGGGAAAATAGATTTCTTCAATCTCCTTCATATTCAAAGGCTCATTAAGTGCATGGAGCGAGTTTATATCTGTAGATTCCAGATTTAGATTAAACTGTCCATTTAAATCCTTCCATTCTTCTCTTTCGAACTGTTGGTAAGGGCTGCTTAATATGAGTTCCTCTTGTGATGATGACATTATTAACTTTGTTTATGGCGCAAATATAATATCCTTAAGCCAAATTAACTGTAAATTTATTGTAGCATGTTGCTTTCAATAATGATAGGGTTACTGAGTATTTTTTGTACAGGACATTTATCACCCACTTTTAGAATTCGTTCTTTTTGCATATCATCCAAATCCCCATATAGTTTAATGATACAGCGAATGTAAGTAGTTTGTTGTTGCGTACTTTTTACAACTTCACTAGATAGGGATATCTCTACAGATTCTAATGGCCATTGTTTTTGATCGGCATACATCCGCATAGTCATCGCTTTACAGGTGCCAAGCGCTGATAATAGGAATGCCGTGGGTTTGGGGCCCAGGTCTGCTCCTCCAACTTCTGTGGGTTCATCAGCTATAAGGTGATGTTGATTAATGCTTACTTCTGTTTTATACTTTTCCTTACCGATGCTTACTTTTACTTCGTCAGTCATTTTCTTTATCGTTTAATAATCCTTCTATAATAAGTGTTCCTGTACCCGGGTTAGTGGCTAATGGGACATCATATAAGTCGCAGATTCGCATTAACATCTGGATGTCTGGTTCATGGGGATGTTTGCCAAGCGGGTCTCTAAAAAAAATTATTCCATCTATTTTTCCTTCAGCAGCAAGTGCAGCTATTTGTGCATCACCGCCCTTGGGGCCGCTTAATTTTAGTTCGACCTGTAGGCCGGTTTGCTTTACATAGGAGCCTGTAGTACCCGTTGCAATTAAATTAGCTTTTTTCAGACTTTCTATATGGTCTTTTACGAAGGCTACCATTTCAGCTTTTTTTCCGTCATGGGCAATTAAGGCAATTGTTTTCATAAGGATTGTTGTTCGTTTGTTATGTGACTTACCGTCTTTAAGTCCTATGTAATAAGACTTAAAGACGGTAGGTGCCTATTAGTATGCTTCTAAGTTTCGTTTTACAATCTTGTGCTTATCCAAAGAAAACATAAGCGACTATAATAGCAGCTACCACTCCTATAAATTCTGCTATTAAAGCACAAGGAAGTGCATGTCTCGTGTTTTTAATAGCTACGGAGCCAAAATAGACTGCTAAGACATAAAATGTTGTTTCTGTAGATCCTTGTATGACGCAGGCTACACGCGAAGCAAATTCATCCGGTCCTTTTGCTGCCATGAGGTCTACCATAAGTCCTCTGGCTCCTGAGCCACTGAGGGGCTTCATAAACGCAACAGGTAGGGCTTCTACAAAAGAAGTGTCGAATCCTAATTTCGCTATTAGGTACGAAATGCCATCCACGAGATAGTCCATCGTCCCTGAAGCCCTAAACACTGCAATGGCTACGAGTATGGCTACCAGGTAGGGGATAATATTAACCGCTACTCCGAAACCTTCTTTTGCTCCTTCAATAAATGCATCATAAACGTTTATCTTTTTATAGAAGGCAAGGGCTATGAAGGATACAAAAAGAGAGAAAAGGGTGAGGTTTCCTACTACGGACGAAATCACTTCTATTTGTTCTTGTTGTAAAGTGGAAAAATAGTAAAGGAGTCCTCCAATAGCAATGGATAAAGATCCCAGATAGAGTAATATAGTTTTGTTAAAGAGATTTATCTTTTGATAGATCGATACCATTATCAAGGCTGCGAGCGTAGAGAAAAATGTTGCAATCAGTATGGGGAGAAAAACATCCGATGGTTGAGCAGCTCCGGCTTCTTGTCTATAAGCCATAATAGAAATGGGAAGTAACGTTAAGCTTGATGCATTCAAAACAATAAACATAATCTGTGCATTCGAAGCAGTATCTTTGTTAGGATTTAGCTCTTGCAGTTCCTTCATCGCTTTCAGCCCTAATGGGGTGGCGGCATTGTCTAGCCCAAGCGCATTAGCCGAAAAGTTCATCAAAATAGAACCTAGTGCTGGATGGTTTTTAGGTATTTCAGGGAATAATTTATTGAAAAAAGGACCTACAATCCGTGCAAATACTGCTATCATTCCTCCTTTTTCTCCAATTTTCATGATCCCTAATGCAAAAGTCATCATCCCGATGAGACCTAAGGAGATTGTTGCACCGTTTGCCGCACTGTCAAACAAAGACTTTACAATGTTTTGGAACACCTCGGTATCCCCACCGATTAGCTTTATTAGGGCGACAACGAAAGTGATCAAAAAAAAGGAAACCCATACGTAATTTAGTGCCATATAATTATTGATTTTAATCGTAAATGTAAGGTTTATGGAAGATTCTTCCAAGAATGATTTTGAGGCTTTTAGATTTGTTTCTAGGTAGAATATGGGAATTTTCTTAACCTTCGTTAAGGACAGCCGTTATGGCACTCGCTTTTAATAGGCATTCATTATACTCATCTTCAGCTAGCGCATTATACGTCAGTGCTCCTCCTGTGTGAAAGGATAGGTACTGTTTCGTATGGTTGTATATAATAGTCCGAATGACGACATTAAAGTCAAAGTCTCCGTTAGGAGCAAAGTATCCCATTGTGCCGGCATAAACACCACGTCTACTGTTTTCATAGCTATCGCAGAGATGCATCGCACTCACCTTTGGGGCGCCAGTCATAGATCCTGGAGGGAAAAGGTTTTTTATGGCATTGACGTCAGACAGGTCATCTCTTTGTGTAGCGGTTATCGTAGAGACAAG
>JAITLW010000164.1 GCA_031277715.1 Sphingobacterium sp.
CGACGACACATGTAGGTAGTTCTACCGTAAAAGTGGAAGAAGAAGTGAACTTTGAAGATCAGTTGTTGAAGACCAAAGAGCGTATTCTAAGACTTAAGGAGTTGAGTATGAAGTTGAAGTCTTCGAATGGATTGGCAGAGTTGGAAAACGAGCCTGCTTATAAAAGAAAGCAAAAGACATTGGACGATGTGCCTCATTCGGCAGATTCGCAAGTGTCAAGATTCACCTTGTCTTTTGATGAAGGGGTGACTGAAATCCGTTCTAATAATTCGTTTTTACACGATAATGTAGATTAATCAGAAAGCGTTTTTTATTGCTGTATAAAAAGGGTCGGCTGTCTTGGACAGCCGACCCTTTTGCTTTGTGTGTTTTGTTTTGTGCTATAAAGATGCTATTTTAGGGGTAAATCTAAAATCTATAAATTTATAAATCAACAAATTATGGCAAGTATTAACAAATTTGAAGAATTGAAAGCTTTAGTACACAGATTGGAGTCTGAAGCAGAAAAGTTTTACACGAAGGGGAACGGAGCTGCGGGGACGCGACTGCGTAAGGGGCTTCAGGAATTAAAGACGCTATCACAGGACCTGCGCTTAGGTATACAGGATCTGAAGAATAAGAAATAAGAATACATAAGAGGCTTAAGAATATCGTCGAGCAGGGAAGGCATACCTTTCCTGCTCGATGTGTAATTAGTCTTTAGCGTGGAGTTTAAACAACTCGATAAGGTCTGGTATATTGTTGACTGCTAGTTTCTCGAAAATCCTGCTTTTGTAGGTGCTTACGGTCGACGAGCTTAATGCTAGGAGGTTAGATACCTCGAGTATGCCATGGCCTTCTATAAGGTGTTTTGCAACATCCATCTCCCTGTTGGAAAGTTTATTCAACGGGTTGACCCGATCCATTGAAGATTTTGTGCTTGTCAGTTTCTGTACGTACAGATCCTTTACTTCGTTGGACATATACTTACCTCGGTCTTTAATGCTTTGAATAGCATTGGCCAACTCTTCCATCGCTGTATTCTTATTGAGGTAGCCTGCGGCTCCTGCTTCAATGTAGCGTAAAGCGTAGATGTTCTCGTCGTAAGAAGAGAAGACTAGGATTTTTAGATCCTGCTGAAAGTTGAGTATTTCACCGATTACTTTTATATTATTACCTCCAGGCATGTTGATGTCTAAAAGCAATAAATCGAATTTTTCAAATTTAAGATGATCGTAGACCTCTTTTATAGTGACTGCATTAGTTATAGAAACATCTTTGAATTTTTCGTTAATCACTACGGCAGCCCCTAATCTGACTATGCTGTGGTCATCTGCGATGAGTATCTTTTTCATAAAAAGGGATGTGCGTTTTATATTTATACAACTATTTAGTGTGAGCTTGAATAGGTGATTGCTACTTGCAAACATACGAAATAATCATTTATATATTTAGCTTGTTCACATTAATTAATAATAAAAAACTTGCACATATTGTCGTATTTTTGATTATTATCATTATAATTGTATGTACATAGAAAAACAAAAATTAGATAATTATGGGGTTTTTAAAAGAGTTTAAAGAATTTGCAATGCGCGGTAGCGTGTTAGATCTAGCGGTCGGTGTTGTGATCGGTGGTGCATTTGGTAAAATCGTTACTTCTTTGGTAGACGATGTTATTATGCCTCCGATCGGTTTTCTCACAGGCGGGGTGGATTTCAGTAATTTAAAGTATGTGATTACGGAAGCTGATGCTACTGCGGGGATCGAAGAGGTAGCCATTAAATATGGTAATTTCGCGAATGTGATCATACAGTTTTTGATTATTGCATTCTGTATTTTTTTGGTGATTAAAGGAATTAATTCTTTTAATAAGAAAGAGGAAGCTGCTCCAGCTGCGCCACCAGCACCATCTAAAGAGGAGACGCTACTTTCTGAAATCAGAGATATATTGAAAAATAAATAGACTAACCTGATAAAGAGTTGTACTGTGCTAAACTTTTTGATTTTAGTCCTTGTTAGTTTAGAAATAATACAGTACTTTTGCATTCCTATTAAGGATAATTACAGGTAAGAATATTAAAAAAAATATAATAAAGCGTCATGAAAAGAACATTTCAGCCTTCGCAAAGAAAAAGAAGAAACAAACACGGTTTTAGGGAGCGTATGAGCACAGCTAATGGTAGAAGAGTATTAGCGTCTCGTAGAGCTAAAGGAAGAAAACGTCTTAGTGTTTCTGACGAGTATCGCCACAAAGGCTAATACTTTTTTTAGCGCCGGTGACTTTAACTGTGCCGTTCCGGCCTTTTCTGTCATCGTATGAAAAAAACATTTAAAAAAGAAGAACGACTATGTAATAAGAGCTTACTAAATAAGCTCTTCCATAGTGGTTCTTCTTTTGTTGTATACCCTTTTCGGATGGTATATATGGGAGTAGCGCTCGAGAAGGTGCAATCTCCTGTCAGTGTCGTTATCTCTGTTTCAAAACGTAGATTCAAGGCGGCACCTCATCGCAATCGTATTAAGCGTTTGATTCGGGAAGCCTACCGACAGCAAAAATCTATCGCACTTTATCCTTTCATGGAGTCTAAATCTTCGGGCATGCTGCTCGCGATACAGTACGTGGGAAAGGAAGAATTGCCCTTTGCTACGGTGTGGACAAAAATGGAAAAAGCACTAGCACAGTTGATCAATGAAAATAATCAATAGTATCGGTTTGTTTGCAGTGAAGATTTTGCAAGGAATCTTTTTGTTGATTATACGGTTTTATCAGCTTTTTATCTCTCCATTGCTAGGCGCAAATTGTAGATATACCCCCACTTGTTCGCAATACGGTAAGGAGGCTATCCTTAAATACGGTCCTTTTAAAGGTGGTTGGCTAGCAATCAAACGTATCGCCAGTTGTAATCCTTGGGGAGGACATGGGCATGATCCTGTACCCTAAATTTAACCTGTTTTCAGAAAGTATCATTCTATGCGTAACTATATATTGCAAATCGACACAGCAACAGAGGTTTGCTCGGTCTCTATCAGTACGGAGGGAAAGCTCTTTGCCGAGCTCACAGCGGAGGAAAAGAATATGCATGCCTCGGGCCTTACAGTTTGTATTGATAGATTGTTGAAAAGTGTATCATTGGACTACGCTGATCTGTCTGCGGTGGCTGTCAGTATGGGGCCGGGTTCTTATACAGGGCTTAGAATTGGGGTGTCTACGGCAAAAGGATTGTGTTATGCATTGGATATACCATTGCTTGGTGTGAATACCTTAGAGAGTATGTACGAAGGGTATATTGCGAAGAACGAAACCGAAGATAATCTTGTTTATATCCCCATGTTGGATGCAAGGCGGATGGAAGTGTATATGGCGGTGTTTGATGATCAAAAGAATTGCCTGCAAAAGACAGAAGCGGTTATCGTGGACGCAGGGACGTTTGATGTTTTTGCTCCAAAAAATGTTGTACTCTTCGGTTCTGGTGCAAATAAGTTTCAAGAGCTGTTCGAAGGTAATGCACAAGTGAAAATAGATACGGAATATCAGCACTCGTCAGCTTACTTAAGTACGATTGCCTTTCGGAAATTTCAAAGTAAGGAGGTTGAAGACCTGATTTATTTTGAGCCGTTCTATCTTAAAGAGTTTGTGGCGACGGTGTCTAAGAAGCTTATTTAAACCTATAACCATCTTTTTCGTTTGAACCAGTAATAGATGAGTACGGAGAGTAGAGCCATGATGATTAATATACCTGCGTAGCCGTATTCCCACTCCAGTTCGGGCATGTTCTCGAAATTCATCCCATAGACTCCGACGATAAATGTCAAAGGCATGAAAAATACGGATATAATGGTCAACGTCCGCATGATTTCGTTGGTATGGTTGGACTCGATATTAAAGTAGATGTTCAACAACTGGGAAGTGTTTTCGGAGATATTACGAAAGAGTGTACTGGTTCTTGAAAACAAATCCCTTAAGTCCTGTGTGTAGATGTTTTTGTACTCCGGCATATGGAAATAATCCACAATATCTTTGTAAAGTGTGAGCACACTGCGGATGACATCAATCTGCCTTTTGATATAATATAATTTCTTTAAGAACGGTTTTCTTCGGTGGTGTAGGAAAACAATCTCTTCGTATTCATCAAGTTGCATAGCCATTTTTCCTAACACGAGGTCTTCAAATGTTTTGAGGGTATCCGAGACCAAGGCATTGACAAGTGTTTTGCTGGATTGTAGTCGCTTGTGGGAGCGTTCGATTGTTTTAAGACGCTCGAGAAAGTCTATTTGATTTCGATGTACCGTGATTACGACATTTTCATTGTAAAATAGGGATATGCGATCGGTAACTTCTACAAGGGAGTCTGATTCTTCGTCAAATTTATTCGGAATGGATCGTAGTATCAGGAAGTGGTAGTTCTCGAATTCCTCAATTTTTGGAAGGTGGCCCGTTTCTAAACAATCTTTTATAGAGGCATCATTAAGTTTGTATTTTTCCTTCAGCTCCGCGAAATCTTCTATTTTTGGATTGGATATGTCAATCCATTCAAAACTGCTTTCTGGATTCTGGAGGATATATGTTACCATAGGGGATTGCTTTAATTTTGTATTAAAGTAATCATATTGGTTTATATTATCAAGAATGAATGAGTTTCCAGTGATTACAAGTGGGAGGTACGTATAAAACAAAAGAGGGATTCAAATCAAGTTTGAATCCCTCTTTATGGTATGGGTGGTTTTCCCTATTTCTTTTCAGCAGGTTTCTTTGCGCTGTACTCTTTGTTCAACGCTTCAACCACTTCTTTTGTAATATCTAATTTTGAATCTGCATAGATTACTGCAGGATTTGTTTTAGAATAAGTCAACACGAACTGATATCCTTTTTCTTCAGCATGTTTTTTCAAGTATTCTGTAATCGCGTTATACACGGCATTGAATTCTGTTGCTTCGTCTTGTGCTAGGGATTGAGAAGCATTCTGGTCTAATCTTCCTAGCTCATCTTGCTTACGTGCTAATTTTTCTTCGGTGGCCTGACGGTCAGAAGCACTCATTGTAGCTGCTTTTTGTTGGTATTCTGCAACTTCTCTTTGGAATGCCTGGCCTTTAGACTGTAGGTCTGATTGAGCTTTCTTTACTTTAGCTTCAAGCTTGGATTTGATGTCCTTGAAGTATACATACTTCTCAGAAAGTGTGTCTGAGTTTACATAGACAATTTTCTCTTGAATTTTGACAGGAGAGGCAGCTGCTGTGCTATCATTTTTAGAAGCTGGTGCATTGGATGCATTTTGATTACATGATGTAATCGATGCTGCTAATATTAATCCTAAAGTAACTTTTGATAAGTTTGCTAAAATTCTATTCATTATTTTGTCTATTTTGATCTTTGTTGTATGCTTCTGTTTACAACGTTCTATAGGACTTTATTTCAATCATGAATGGCTTGTGGGCCGATGTCTTTTATGTCCTTTTCTCGTTGGAAAAACAAACCTACTATAAAAAAATTACAAATCCATCTTTTTCGCTTTTTTGTCCGCAAAAAAAGTGTATTTACGGCTATTTTACCCCTAGAACCACTTGCTTAAGTGCCTAATTTTTATTAACTTTGAGAGTTAATTTTTTCTGTTATTAATATATTACATGAGCGAAGAAAAAAAGAATCCTACAACGTATTCAGCTGATAATATCCAGGTATTAGAGGGGTTAGAAGCGGTACGTAAACGTCCATCCATGTATATTGGGGACACGGGCCCCAAGGGTTTACACCATTTAGTTTACGAGGTTGTTGATAACTCTATCGATGAGGCTGTTGCAGGTTACTGTAATGATATCCATGTAACTATCCATAAGGACAACTCAATTTCTGTAAGAGATAACGGTAGGGGTATTCCGACGGGTATAAATAAAAAGGAAAATAAATCCGCATTGGAGCTCGTCATGACGGTGTTGCACGCCGGTGGTAAGTTTGATAAGGACACGTACAAAGTATCTGGGGGACTACACGGTGTGGGGGTATCCTGTGTGAATGCTTTGTCTATACACCTGAAAGCAGAAGTACATCGTGAAGGAAAAGTATTCAAAAAAAAAAAAAAAAAAGGAAAACCGATGTATGATGTTAAAGAAGTTGGTACTTCGGATGTTACAGGTACTATTGTAACATTTTCTCCAGATCCAGAAATCTTTACACAGACTACTGTTTACAACTACGATACATTAGCTAACCGTCTACGTGAGCTTGCTTTCTTGAATAAAGGAATCACCCTTACGTTGTTGGATGAGCGGGAGACTAATGAGGATGGTACAGAGAAAACGAATGTATTTTTATCTGAGGGCGGACTTCAGGAGTTTGTCAAGTTTTTGGACGGCAACCGTACTTCCTTAATTCCTGATCCAATTTATTTGGAAGGTATTAAGCAAGGAATTCCGGTTGAATTGGCTTTCCAATACAATGATACGTATTCTGAGAATGTCCATTCTTATGTCAATAATATCAATACGATAGAGGGGGGTACACACGTCGCTGGATTTCGTAGAGGTCTGACGCGTATTTTGAAGAAATATGCGGATGAGTCCGGACTATTGAAGAATTCAAAAGTTGAGGTGACGGGTGATGACTTTAGAGAGGGATTGACAGCTGTTATTTCTGTAAAAGTTGCGGAGCCACAATTTGAAGGCCAGACTAAGACGAAACTGGGTAATACGGAGGTCATGGGTGCGGTAGATGTTGCTGTGGGAGAGATCTTAGGCGTATACCTGGAAGAGAATCCAAGAGAAGCTAAAGTTATCGTTCAGAAAGTAATCATAGCCGCTCAAGCTAGAGCTGCGGCGCGTAAAGCACGTGAGCTCGTACAGCGTAAGACGGTGATGAGTGGATCTGGGCTTCCTGGAAAATTGGCTGACTGTTCAAGTAATGACCCTGCTTTATGTGAGATTTTCTTCGTCGAGGGAGACTCTGCGGGTGGAACGGCCAAGCAAGGACGTGACCGTAATTATCAAGCTATCATGCCACTGAGGGGTAAGATCCTGAACGTAGAGAAGGCTATGGAGCATAAGATTTACGAGAGTGAGGAGATCAAGAATATGTTTACGGCTTTGGGCGTATCTGTGGGTACAGAAGATGATCCTAAAGCATTGAATACCGCTAAACTACGCTATCATAAGGTAATTATTATGACGGATGCGGATGTCGATGGTAGCCACATTGCTACCTTGATCTTGACATTCTATTTCCGTTATATGCGCCAATTGATCGAGAAAGGCTATATCTATATCGCTACTCCACCGTTGTATTTGGTCAAAAAGGGGAAAGAGTCGGAGTATGCATGGACAGAAGAACAACGAATTGCAGCGATACAGCGCTTGAAAGGTACTGGTAAAGAAGATTCTGTGCACGTACAGCGTTATAAAGGTCTTGGAGAGATGAACGCGGAGCAGTTGTGGGAAACTACAATGAACCCAGAGAAGCGTACATTGCGCCAGGTAACTATAGAGAACGCAGCAGAGTCTGATCGTGTATTCTCGATGTTGATGGGTGATGAAGTTGCTCCTCGAAGAGAGTTTATCGAAAGAAATGCGAAATACGCGAAGATAGATACCTAACGGATTTTTTATCTTTACTATAGAGAGCCAGGTAGTTTACTATCTGGCTTTTTTTGTGCACCAGCCTGATGGTATTTTATTGGAGGATACTGAATTGGTTATTACTATTTTTATTATCGATTTATTTTTTGTAAATTAGTGACAACCAATTGTTTACGAATATGAAGTCAGGCGTGATATTATTTTTATTACTTCTGGGCCTAAAAGTGTGCTCACAGGATTTTTATGGAGCCCCTATGCAGGGGATGGCTAATACGGGGCTGGCATTGCCTTCTGTCTACGGCTTGACGGCAAATGCGGCGGTAATCGCTAAGTTGAAGCGACCTCAGATTGCAGTAGGCTATCAGCCTCATTTCTTAACCAATGATATCCGATCGCAGGCCTTGCTAGCTGCTCTGCCTGTGGGGTGGGCCAATGCGGTAGGTCTTGCTATCAATAATTATGGTTTGAGAGGGACTTCGTCTTTATTGACACTGAGAGCTACTTATGTGAGGGCATTCGGTGATGTTTTTTCTACATCCATCGGGGCGAATTATCACCAATACCATGTGAAGGCTTACGGTGGGGATAATACTCTTTCTTTGGATCTAGGAGCACATTTTACGGTCAATGAGATGTTATCTCTTGGTCTGTTGCTTCGCAATGTGACTTCTTCCCGATTTGAAGATACGATAGACCAGTATATTAGTCGAGAGATAGGAGCAGGGTTCTTGTATACGATATCCAATGAGGTATTGCTTACAGCTGATGTTTACTATAATGCCTTGCAAGAGGTAGATCCCCGGTTTGGGATTGCTTACCATATTGATAAGTTAATTGTTTTAAGGGGTGGTGCGACTTTGGTGCCTATGCAGTATTTTGCCGGTATCGGTATGACCTTGGGGAAATTACTGTGTGATATCTCTTCATCCTTTCATACGCGATTGGGAGCTTCTCCTCAGTTATCTCTGGCTTATGGTTTTTAGGCTTTTATTTTTTGTGGTGACTTTGGGTTTATTGCCCATATGCACCTTAGCACAGGAGGAAGAGATCGCGGAGCTCCTATTGGAACAGATTCAAGAAGAGCTGGGAGAAGATGTGGATATAAGTGAGATTTCGGAAAAATTGAATTATTATTTGAAAAAGCCTTTAAACCTCAATACGGCAAGTGAGGCAGAGCTTAGCTCACTTTTCTTTCTGTCACCGCAGCAGATCGATAACTTGATTTTTCATCGAAGCCAATCGGGTGAATTTATTAATATATTGGAACTTCAGGCGATTAAAGGATTCAATGCCGAAACAATACAGCGTATACTGCCTTTTGTCTATATCGCAGCACCGACTTCTTTTAAAGGGTTGACTTTTAAGACGATGATGGATAAGGATGAACATATGTTGATGTTACGCTATGGGCGCAATCTAGAACGTGGCAAGGGATATGAGATACAGGAAGCGGATAAGAATAGGTATCTAGGGGATGCGAATCGTTATGCGCTACGCTATCGTTGGAACTACGACAATCGAATTCGTGTAGCTGTGAACATGGAGAAGGATGCAGGTGAACCTTTTTTGAGGGAGAAGCAACGTTATGGATTTGATTTTTATTCGGGACATATTGAGGTACGGGCATTAAGTAAGCATGTAAAGAAGCTCGTCATTGGTGATTATGCTCTGCAGTTTGGACAGGGGCTTGTTTCGTGGAATGGCCTGAGTTTTGGCAAGGGGGCTTGGATAGGTAGCGTGGCGCGGCAAGGGCAGGGGCTAGTACCTTATTCTTCGATGAATGAGAGTAACTTTCAGCGTGGGATAGGGGCAACTATCGAGCGAGGAGCATTTACATGGACTCCTTTTGTTGCTTACAATCGACTCTCTGGAAAAGTCGAAGAGCTGGATGGTACTCGGTATATCACTACCATAAATCAATCCGGACTGCATCGTACACCTACAGAACAGATCTATCGAAGGGCGATCGGGCAAGCGGTGTATGGTAGCCATGTAGTATATAGGTATGAGCGGCTGAAGGTTGGTCTTACCTATATGGGAGCGTCCTATGATGGGCTCAAAATAAGGGGCGATGACCTGCGTCAAAAATTCGACTTTCAGGGAAAAAGTCTGCACCTGATAGGAGGGAATTATAATTACACTTTTCGGAATTATTACTTTTTTGGTGAGACAGCTTATAGCTTTGGAGGCGGTTGGGCTACCAATAATGGGCTGATAGCAAGTTTGCACACCAAGCTTTCTTTATTTGCTAATTATCGTAATTATCAACGGGATTACCATACTATCTATGGACAGTCATTGGGAGAAGGAAGTCAGGTAGCCAATGAAAAGGGAGTATATACGGGGTTGGTCTATCATCCTAGTCGGAAGATAGAGTGGGGTAATTATGTCGATATTTTTCAATTTCCCTGGTTGCGTTATCGTGTAGATGCACCCAGTTCGGGAACTGATTTATTAAGTCAGCTGACCTATACCTGGTATAAAATCGGAAAGTTGACCTTTCGTTTTCGACATCGCCTCCGGCAAGAAAATGTTACGCAAGAGGGACGGCATACGAATATGCTGGCTGATGTGGATCGAAATCAATTTCGTGTTGATTTTCAGTACAAATTAAGTGATAGCTGGCGGATACGTTCGAGGGCAGAGATGATGCTTTTTGTGAAAGAAAAGGCGAGTAAAAGTAAGGGGTTCTTGTTTTACCAGGATGCTTTCTGGCAATTGAGACTGCCTGGATTACAGTTTAATTATAGAATGGCGTATTTCGATACGGAGGGCTATGACTCGAGAATTTATGCCTATGAAAATGATGTGCTTTACGCGTCAGGATTTCCAATGTATTATGATAAA
>JAITLW010000188.1 GCA_031277715.1 Sphingobacterium sp.
TATCATTTCTATGACGGGGTCTACGAAAATAGAAACCCGGATCCCCTCGTTTTGGAATAGGCGAACCATCTCCTTGAGGTAGTTTTTGTGTGTAATCGTATCCCATCCATGATTAGAAGTCAATTGTCCGGTAGCATCAGGAACCAAAGTTACTTGTGTAGGGTTGTTGGCTAAAACCAGATCAATGAATTTTTTCTTCTTACTGTTACCTTCTATGTTGAATTCTGTTTGAATTTCGGCTTTTAAGTCATAGACGTCTTGATAGCGGATATGTCTTTCGTCGGGACGCGGATGGACAGTGATGCCCTCGGCACCGAAGCGTTCGCAGGCTAATGCCGCTGAAAGTACATTAGGTGTATTGCCTCCCCGTGAATTACGAAGGGTTGCTATTTTGTTGATATTTACGGATAGTTTTGTCATGGTTGCCATTATGTATGTTTAGTACAAAGATACTTAAAAAAGGAAGGATTTTCTTTGGCGCCTCTATGTCGGCGCAAGGCATGGTACTTTTGACCGCGAAAGCAACCAAAACTCCTCGCTCGAACATTTTGGCCGCAAGGGCAGGGGGCCTCCCGCTAACGTCCAAATATTTGCACGATATCAAGATCAGGCGATGGAAATCTAGGTATTACATTTATAAAACTATGAAAGAGAGATAAATCTTAGTATTAATTTTTTAAATTGCATAACAAATGGAAGGACTAAGTTTTAATCTCCTGGAAGGATTTCGCTTATTGGATATCATTGATATCTTTTTGGTAGCTGTCATTGTTTATTATGTGTATAGCTTGATAAAGGGTACGATTGCTGTCAACATCTTATTGGGGGTGGGATTGTTCTATGGGATATATCTCGTCGTCAAACAACTGGAGATGCGTCTTTTGACAGAAATATTCGGAGGATTTATTTCCGTTGGTTCCATTGCTTTAATTGTCGTTTTTCAACAGGAAATAAGACGTTTCTTGCTCCATGTAGGGAAAAATATATCCATGCGTAGAAAGAAGTTTTTTTGGACCTTTTTAGGAGCGAAGAAAACAGCACAGCAGGATCATTCCGAAAAAATAAAACCTATCATTGATGCCTGCAGGAGTATGTCCAGATCACGGACCGGAGCCTTGTTGGTCTTTTCTAAATATTTTGATGAAGAATACTATCAATCCAGTGGAGAATATATAGACGCGCCTGTTTCAAAAAGATTGCTGGAGAGTATTTTCTTTAAGAACAGTCCTTTGCATGATGGTGCTGTTGTTATTGTCGATTTTCGAGTTATGACAGCGAGTTCGGTGTTGCCTTTATCGGATAGTGAGGATCTCCCCCCTCAGTTTGGGTTAAGGCATCGAGCAGCGATCGGTGTTACAGAGGTATCTGAAGCTATTGCTGTGATTGTTTCCGAAGAAACCGGAGAGATTTCATTTGCCAAAGATGGGAATGTAAATATGAACCTGAGTCCTGAAGAATTAGAGGAACTCCTGAAAGAAGAGCTGTAGTATTCTGTGATAAAGTCTTTTTTTAGAATTTATTTCTAAAAAATAGTAACATGACTGATTTTTGTTCGATAAATCTTTTGTTTTCGTGATTTATTAGAATCTATTTGCTAATTTTACTGTAGTATAAACTTTAAATTTTGGTCATATGCATTTCGATGAAAATAAACCGCTAGATGTTGTGTTGAATGATCTATTCGATCATTATAGAGCAAATGTTTCGGATGTCAATAAAATCACCCAAGCCTTATTAGAAAAAGGAGTTGTAAACTCTCAGGAAGATATTGTCAATGACCATATCGCTTTTCGTACACTGGGAGTCCCTCACTTGGGAATCAAATCCTTTGAAAAAATATTCTTGGCTTTTGGTTATCAAAAAAAGGACTATTTCTATTTTGAGGGTAAAAAGTTAGACGCTTACTGGTTTGCTCCT
This sequence comes from Sphingobacterium sp., assembly GCA_031277715.1. Lineage (GTDB taxonomy): Bacteria > Bacteroidota > Bacteroidia > Sphingobacteriales > Sphingobacteriaceae > Sphingobacterium. The sequence goes on from JAITLW010000188.1 coordinate 1,918, forward strand.
CCTCAGGAAGGATATCCACGAATATTCGTTTCCGAGTTGCGTGTTCAAGATCTGAGCCCCGAGGTACAGAAAGTTATTCAAAAATATACCTCACCTATTGTCGAAGACCCGGTTGATTCGATCAACCTGGAGAATGGACAGGAGGTAGCGGATTTTCTTCAGAAACCTTTATGGGATTTGCCGACTTCAGAGGACTATAAATTATTGCTAGCGGAAAGTGAGTATGCCGCTTGGGTAATTTATAACAGATATTATTTAAATCATTATACCATCAGTATTCATGAGTTGAAAGATGGGTATAATACCTTAGAAGAATTCAATGCATTTTTAACTAGTATCGGTGTGAAGCTTAATAACTCTGGAGGAGTTATCAAGACTAGTGACGATGGTTTGTTGAGACAGAGTAGTACGGTATCCGCTTTATATGAAGCCACATTTTCTGATGAAAAAACGTTGGAAATCGCTGGTAGTTATGTGGAGTTTGCTGAGCGAAGCGTATTGCCTGAATTTAAGGATTTGTCCAAAGAAGACATTCGTCCCGTACATCGGAGAGATGGCTTCGAGACCAATAATGCGGATAAAATTTTCGAAAGTACCTATACAACACAGATAAAAGGATCATAAGAAGTTTGATTGTGGAAGAGAGGTTGCAGCAATTAGCGAATTTGATGGAGGGGGAGCTGTATAGCGATCAGATGATGCGTACACTCTATGCTACGGATGCCTCCGCTTATCGGGAGATGCCTCTGGCGGTTGCATTACCGCGGAGCGAAGCCGATATTCGACACCTTATTGAATTTGCGCTGGCGAATAAAACGTCGCTGATCCCGCGTACAGCAGGGACATCTTTGGCAGGACAGGTCGTAGGAGGAGGTATCGTCGTTGATGTATCTAAGTATTTTACCAATATTTTGGAAGTAAATGCTATAGAACAGTGGGTTAGGCTACAGCCAGGGGTGATCCGGGATGAACTAAATATATTTTTAAAGCCTTTAGGACTTTATTTTGGTCCCGAAACCTCAACCGCCAATAGGGCTATGATAGGGGGGATGGTCGGCAATAATTCCTGTGGTTCGAATTCATTGATTTACCACAGTACACGGGAGCATACCCTGGAGGTTCATGGTTTTCTTTCGGATGGAACCAAGACTTCTTTTAAAGCCTTGTCTTTTGATGAATTTATTGCTAAATGTGACCTACCATCATTAGAGGGAGAGGTGTATAGGCAAGTCCGAACCATACTGGGAGATTACAGTAATCAAGAAGAGATACGGGCACAATTTCCCAAGCCAAGTATCAATCGGCGTAATACCGGCTATGCGATCGACCTGTTGTTAGAGAGCGATCCATTTACAGCTGGTGGGGATCAATTTAATTTCTGTAAGCTTATTTGCGGTTCTGAAGGAACTTTGTTCTTTATGACAGAAATTAAGGTTCATGTTGATAAATTACCAACACGCCCTACAGGTTTGTTGTGTGTTCATTTCAAGACACTGGACGAGGCGCTGCGGGCCAATCTGATTGCACTGGAGCATAAACCATTGGTGAGTGAGCTGATGGATCACTATATCCTGGAGTGTACGGCTAGTAATTTAGAACAGCGTCATAATCGATTTTTTGTTGAGGGTACGCCTGAGGCAATCTTGATTGTTGAATATGAGGGTGATAATGAAGAGGATATTCGCGCAAAAGTCGCTACAGTAGAGCGTGCTATGCGAAATGCGGGAGTGGGGTATTATTTTCCGATTATTTTCGGAGGGGATAGGAAGAAGGTGTGGGATTTGCGCAAGGCAGGTTTAGGTCTATTGAGCAACATGCCGGGCGATGAAAAGCCGGTTGCCGTAATTGAGGATACTGCTGTAGCTGTTGAAGACCTTCCGGCTTATATCGCTGAGTTCAATACGATTTTAGCAAAATACGGACTATACTCCGTGCATTATGCGCATGCCGCTACGGGAGAGTTACACCTCCGTCCTATTTTGAATCTTAAGACCGAAGACGGAAATAGACTTTTTAGAGAAATTGCTCTGGAGATTGCAAAGTTGGTCAAGAAATTTAAAGGATCGTTGAGTGGCGAGCATGGGGATGGGCGGTTACGTGGTGAGTTTATTCCTTATATGATCGGTGATCGCAATTACCAGTTGTTAAAGGATATTAAGCAAAAATGGGATCCTGAATGTATCTTCAACCCTGGCAAGATTGTGGATTCTCCGGCAATGAATACATTCCTGCGGTACGAACCAGGAGCCAAGCGCACCACGCTGAAAACGGTTTTTAGATATCCTGGACAAGATATATTGGGTCACGCAGAGCAGTGCAACGGTTCTGGTGATTGTAGGAAATCAGAGTTGTCCGGAGGTACGATGTGCCCTTCTTATATGGCGAGTCGCAATGAGAAGGATACTACGCGTGCACGGGCTAATATCCTGAGGGAGTTTTTGACGCATTCGACAAAGGAAAATCCATTTGATCATCCAGAAATAAAGGAGATCATGGACTTATGTCTGAGCTGTAAAGGATGTAAGATTGAATGCCCTTCTAGTGTCGATATGGCCAAAATGAAGGCAGACTTTCTGCAACAATATTACGATGCGCACGGTGTGCCGTTGCGTAGTCGGATGATAGGTCATGTGGATAAAATGATGGGCCTGATGGCCTATGTCCCGAGCTTCTATAATTGGTCCGTTCAGAACCCTATTGTTGGTAAACTGGCCAAGCGTATGATAGGTTTTGCGACCGATAGGACTTTGCCTTTGCTCGGGAAAGTGCCTTTGAGAAAATGGTTCCTGAGTAGGGATAAACCAACCCGTAAGGAAAGCGACTCAAAAGGAGCAGTATACTTTTTCTGTGACGAGTTTACCAATTATAATGATTTAGAAATCGGGCAGAAATCGGTGTTGCTTTTGGAAAAGCTAGGGTATGAGGTATTGCTTATACCTCATGAACCGAGTGGGAGAGCATTACTGTCTAAAGGTTTATTGCGTGATGCTAAAAAGCTGGCCGACAAGAATGTTAAAATATTCTCTTCCCGTTTGTCGGCAGATACGCCGTTATTGGCTGTAGAGCCTTCGGCAATACTGACATTCCGTGATGAGTACGTAGATTTGGTCTCTCCTGAACTGGAAGCCGATGCAAGGCGAATTGCTCCGCATGCCATGCTCATTGAGGAATTTCTCGTGAAAGAGTATGAAAAGGGGAATATTTCTGCGGCGATGTTTGATGAAAGTGAGCGCCATATTTTGCTCCATACCCATTGTCAACAGAAAGCATGGAAGTTGCAAGGCTATACTGAAAGTGTATTAAAGATTATGAAAGGAGCAACTGTCAAGGTGATACCATCAGGTTGCTGTGGTATGGCTGGCTCATTTGGTTACGAGCGTGAGCACTACGATTTGTCGATGCAGGTTGGAAACCTAGTCTTGTTTCCTGCAGTCAAGCGAAAAGAAGAACGAGAGATTGTTATTGCACCAGGGACCAGTTGCCGACACCAGATTAAAGATGGTACAGGTGTCGGTGCCGTGCATCCTGTCGAAGTATTATATCAAGCGCTTGTCTAATAAAAAAACGGTCATCGTATGAATATAATACGATGACCGTCAAATAAGCTATATGCAATAGTTTATTTTATAGCTTTTAACATTTCCGTGTTCATTTTGATGTATTCCGGATTGTTTAATTTCGTAGCCATTTCAATACCTTCCTGTGCTGCTTTTCGTGCTCCAGCTTTGTCACCGGCTTTATCTAATATTTTAGCCTTCCAATATTTTAGGTGTGGGGCCGAAGTATTTCCTTCGTCTCCCTTTTTGATCCATTCTACCGATTTGTTAATATCCAAACCATTGTTCAGGTAGTATTGTGCAGCATGGAGATAAGGCTTGTTTTCGCCTAGCATAGCTTGGTCGATATTAGCAAGGATTTCTTTTGACTGATCGGTGGTGATATTGAAACCTACCTTAGTTTTTTCCCAGGCTAATGTGATTTTTGCAGATTTTACCGTTACATCTTCAAATGCAATTGTAAACGTTTCTACATTATTTGCCAGGACTTGTGGCTTGACGTTAAAACGTAACAAATCTTCTTCTTTTTTGTATTGATAGGCGCCCCACTGTTTTACATTTTTACTTAGGATGATCGTCCATTCATTTTTGTTGGGGATGGTGAATAGTCCATAGGTGCCGGCAGGAACCTTGTTGCCTTCAATAGATACTTCTTCTGCAAATGTAATACTAGGGATATTGTTGGCTCCTGTGCGCCATACCTCTCCATAAGGAACAAGTCCTCCAAAAATCACACGGTTGTTTTTGTTGGGACGTTGGTAGTTCAATACGATGTCCTTAATACCTAACCCTTGAGTAATAGTTTGACTACTGCTTGATGGAGGTAGTTTTACCTGTGCGGTGCTTAGCTCTGTTCCTAAGAAAAGCAATGCCGCAGTTGCTATTGAAAGAATTATCTTGTTCATATACAAATGTTTTTAGTGTTTATTGTCGACGTGAATTTACAAAAAAACTTTCGTCAATCCACGTGCTTCTAATCATGTGGGTGTAAATAGTATGTTAATGTCTATTTATACAATACACGGAATTTAATGGTGTCGTCTATTTGCTTTAATTGTTTTAACAGACCTTTGTCGTAGTTGGTGTCAATGTCGGTTACAGCATAGCCAATATCGCCTCGTGTCATCAAGAATTGAGCTAATATATTGATTTCATTTTCCGCATAGACACTATTGAGTTGCGCCATTATCCCTGGTACATTTTTATGGATATGAAGTAGGCGATGACCTTTTATCTTTTTTGGAAGTATAAGATTGGGGAAGTTTCGACTTTGATCGGTATCTCCATTATTGATAAATTCGGCCATACGTCTTGGAATAAATTCAGCATTGTGCGCTTTATTTTTTTTGTCATCAAAGACAACAATACCTTTTTGACTGCAGATATGTTTACTCATATGACCTTTGACATCTCCCAGATAACCGATGGTTTTTAGTTTTGCCGCTCTTTCTAATTGTTCGTCTGCAATATCCACTCCAGGACCTAACAGCAACATTCCTACATCTTTTGTGTATTTTTCTTCAAAGGTGTCTTTGACTCTGATGGAAAATCCATCTCTCTTCAGTATATGGCTGGATATTTCGGGTACATCGCCAACAATGAGGCATAAGATCCTGTTTTTTGGATAGGATATGGCGCGGGGAAGGTCGTTGACATATAAAAATTCGTCAAAGCTTGGCGTGACGTGATCCGCCTTTTCAGTGACGCTCTGTCTGGATATGTTTTCTGTAAAGGCAAAAAACTTCTCGATCAAACCAGATTCTTTGAGTTGGAAATCAGAGTAGCCATCACCTATTCCAAAAAGACGCCCTTGGATTTTAAGTTCTTGAAGAAGCTTGACCTTCCCTCCTTCATCCGATAAGGGGTTAGTGTCGTCATAGCCGATAATATTCCCCTCGTCATCGAAAAGAAAGGTATTTGCATAAATGTTTTCTTTCTTTATTCCGTAAGGGGATACGACAGGGGTAATGAATTCCTTAAAGCCCCCCGAAACTATCCATGCGGTGTCCGTATTATTCTTCAGAAATTCCCTATTGCGATCAAATGATTTGGAAACCTTTTTTTTGAGGTGGGTTATTAGCTTGTTCAGGTGGCCTTTGTTGGCTTTCAGTAAACTGATACGGCCAGCTAGGCTTTCGCGGAATGAAATCTTACCTTCCATAGCCAGATTGGTGTAGCGTTCGATCTCCCGATATACTTTTTCCTGATCGGGATCACCCTCTAGCGATATCCGGGCAAGCTCATCAAGAGCCTCTACTTGTGTGAAGGTGCTGTCAAAATCAATGATGTAATAATCTTTCATTGCAATAAACGGTTTTAGAATGATACCTCTAGGGGTCTTATGTTCGAACTCCTTTAGGTTTCATTGGGTTTAGGTTGTTGTATGTGTTTTATGAATATGTGTTTGCTATTTCTTGCAATGTCTGGGCTAAGGGTTTGAAGGTGTATCCTGTTTCTTTGACAATTTTGGCATTAGAGTAGGCTAGCTTCGCCGCAGCGGCATAAGCAGATTCCTTAGTAAGCGTAGGCTTTTTCCCCTTTAGTTTAGCTAGGAGTTTTGCAACACGCCATGCGAGCTGAAGCATAAATGGTTTTGCTTCTATTGTCGGTGCCTTTTTCCCAAGTAGGGACGCTATCTCTGTTAGCAGTTGCTTGTTAGAAATATTTTCACTGTTTAATACATAACGTTGGGCTGTGATGTCCGTACGTTCCATTAGCAGGATCATAATGTCCGCAACATCATCTACATCCACAATCCCTACCGAACCGGGAGGATAGATCTTGATTCCTTTGTCTACCAAGTCAAAAATGACAGCAGAGCCAGATTTAGCCGGATTGACTCCCATGATGACAGAAGGGTTAATGATTACGGCATCCAGGCCTTCCGTGATTCCGCGCCATACCTCCAGCTCGCTCTTATATTTTGATAACGAGTAGTTAGACATATTAATATCATATTCCCACTTGTCCTCTTCGTCAACGGGTCTGCCGAGTTTGTTTGTGCCTAGTGCGGCTATTGAACTGACATGGACGAGTCGGGCTTTGTATTCCAATGATAGATTGACAATATGTTGGGTACCCTGCACATTGACATGCAACATGTGCTCAGCATCTTGTTTTTGATAAGAGATCTTGGCCGCACAGTGATAGACCTGCGTGACCCGGCTGAAGATGTCCGCTAAGGCGAAATAGTCGGTAATGTCGGCGTCTATCCATTCAATCAAAGATGACGCTTTCAGGCTATCGGGGATCGATGAGCTTTCCCTTTTTAGGGCTATTATCGCATTTCCTTTTTCAACTAGGCGTTTTATCACTGCCGAGCCTAAAAAACCTGTTCCTCCTGTTACTAATATCACTTGCTATTTTATTGTTGAAATACTTGATGTTCTCAAAGATAACCCATTGCTAATTCCTATGCAAATTAATCAACTTTCCCACATTTTGTGGATATTTTTTAGCCGTTTCCTGTATTAATTAATGCATTTTTGTACTATAGCGAGATTTAGCTAGACCTGATTGCAACAGAATGCATGTGGTTTTTATACTTTTACTTCTGATCTTTCACTTAAATCTATGTCATTAGCAGACTTTTTCTCTCCACTCACTATTACTGATTTCTCAGTCAACGGCGAATATTTCAATTCTCAATTTGGACATTCCATCCAGGCATATACGGATGAGTTTCCCGTGTTGGATAATCCGGACAGCAGACCGCATCTCGCTATTGTGGGCGTTGAGGAAGATAGGCAATCCATTGGTAACAAGGGATCGGCAAAGGCTCCTAATGCGGTAAGAAAGCATCTGTACGAGTTGTATCAAGGTGACTATACGGTAACGATTGCTGATTTAGGGAATATTAAGCCAGGTAGTCGTGTGGAAGACACTTATGCTGCTCTTCGGCTAGTGGTTGAAGAACTGGTTAAATCTGATATTGTTCCTATTATTATTGGAGGGGGGCAAGATCTGACCTATGCACAGTATAGAGGCTATGAAGATTTGGAACAACGCGTCGAGGTCGCTATTGTGGATGCCAAGTTTGACCTTGATCAGGCAAGTACCCAAGAAACCCCGTTGAATTCGCAGACCTATCTGAATCATATCATCTTACATCAGCCTGATTACTTATTCAATTTAAATAATGTGGCTTATCAGACTTACCTGGTTAGTAAAGAGTCTATTAATATGTACGATAAACTCTTTTTTAATGCACAGCGGGTGGGGATGATTGCAGGTAAGCTTGACCAAGCTGAGCCTATCATCCGTGCAGCAGATCTTATTAGTTTTGATATTGGTGCGATTCGTGCTTCGGAGGCTCCTGGTAATGCAAATGCAGTACCTAATGGACTTTTTGGGGATGAAGCCTGTCAGTTGGCACGATATGCGGGAATGTCTGATAAATGCAGCTCCATTGGCTTCTACGAATTCAATCCTACGTTCGATCCTATGGAACAGACGGCGATGTTGGTCTCACAGATGATATGGTGCTTTGTAGACGGTTATTATAACCGTAAAAATGATGCTCCATTGATTCCAAAGTCGGCTTATATCATTTATCGCACACAGTTGGAAAACGAAGAACATGAGTTGGTCTTTGTGAAAAGTAAAAAGTCCGACCGTTGGTGGATGCAGGTCCCTTATTTTGGTACAAAATCTATTAATGAACGTTATTATCTGGTGCCTTGCCGTTATGAGGATTACCAGCTTGCGGTAGCTGGGGAGATGCCTGATTTATGGTGGCGCACCCATCAAAAACTACAATAGCTATTCGTATTTCTGATACTATGGAGTATATTCTTTTTTTTGCATTAGCAGTTCTTATCGTTGTCTGCGCTTATCTGATATGGCGTAATGGCAGAGCCGTGTCGGCAGGAGATTATCAGGAGGCGCTCGCCACAAAACAGCAAATGGAAGTCAAAGCTTCTACCGCTGCACATCATGTATCGTTATTGACTCTTGAAACACAGTCGTTAAAAAGTATGCTGGAAAAAGAACGGCAAGAACGGCAGGCAGTAGAGCGGACCTTGGAAGGGACGAATGCTTATCTACAGGCACAGCAAGAAAAATATATTGAGCAAAAAGAAGAAATAGCACAGATCAAAGAGAAGTTTAATGCTGATTTTCAGGTGTTGGCCAACCGGATTCTGGAAGAAAAGACCCAAAAATTCACAGCCTATAATCAGGAGCAACTGGGCAAGCTATTGGATCCATTGAAAGATAAGATCAAAAGCTTTGAAGAACGGGTAGAGAAGACTTACAATCAAGAAGCTGCGGAACGCAATGTGTTGAAAGGTGTCGTTGAGCAATTGATGCAACAGAGTCTAGAAATAAAGAACGAAGCCGGAAATCTGGCTCGGGCATTAAAAGGAGATTCCAAGAAGCAGGGGAATTGGGGAGAGGTAGTTTTGGAACGGGTATTGGAGCGTTCGGGGTTGAATCGGGACCAAGAGTATCGTATGCAGGTGGCTCTTGCCGATGAGCAGGGGAGACGCTTACAACCAGATGCGGTCATTGATTTACCCGATAACAAGCAACTGGTAGTGGATGCGAAAGTATCACTGGTTTCTTATGATAGATTCGTAAATGCAAATACGGATGAAGAACGGGCTTTGTACCTCAAGGCACATGTTCAATCGGTAGAGAATCACGTGCGTGAGCTGTCTGTAAAGAATTATCATAGCCTTTATGGCATACACTCTCCAGATTTTGTATTGCTGTTTATGCCTATAGAGTCTGCATTAAGTGTGGCAGTAATGCATAAGCCGGATTTGTTTTCAGATGCTTGGGATAGAAGAGTAGTGATTGTTAGTCCATCAACGCTACTGGCGACTTTACGTACTATCGCGGCGATTTGGAAGCAGGAGCGTCAGAATAGGAATGTACTGGATATTGCGCGCGAAGCGGGATTGTTGTATGATAAATTTGTGGGATTCTTGAGCGATATGGAACAAATACAGGCCCACCTCGATAAGGCTGCTGAAAAACATAATGAGGCCATGCGTAAACTTTCTTCCGGACCAGGAAATATAGTCCGGAAAGTTGAGAATCTAAAAGTCCTGGGGGCTAAAGCAAACAAGCAAATCGACGAACGATTTTTAGGCGAGGGCTAAATTAATAGCCCATAGCTTTGTCGTCACCCCTCGGATCGGCACCGGTCTGTAGTCTACCGTCGGGCAAGACCACGATATTCTCTACACGTCCTATCGCACCGCGTTTATTGATTTTGTATCCGTCTTTTTCTAAGCTAGCACGCGTTTTTGTGTCGATTGCTTTTTCTTCCACGTCAATATGGTCTGGCTTCCATTGATGGTGGAAACGTGCTGCACGCACGGATTCTTGTGCGGTCATATCGAATTCTAGTACATTTAGAATGGTCTGCAGTACGGAGGTGATGATAGTCGATCCCCCAGGAGTGCCCACGACCATCTTTAGTTTTCCATCTTTTTCGATAATGGTGGGAGTCATGGCCGAAAGCATACGTTTGCCCGGTTCTATGGCATTGGCTTTACCTCCCAATAGACCATACATATTTGGCGAGCCCGGTTTCACGGAGAAGTCATCCATTTCGTTGTTCAATAAAAAGCCTGCACCATCCACCCATACACAGGATCCATATGATCCATTTATTGTAGTTGTAAGAGAAACAGCATTTCCATCTTTGTCCACGATACTGAAATGTGTTGTCTCTTCGGATTCATATCCCGGAAATGTACTTGCTTTCACCTGCTCGCTATCTGTTGCTTTGGCTAATGAAACTCCAGCCATTCTGTTTTTATTGAAAGTGGCATCTGTGAGTTCGGCGACAGGGACTTTATAATAGTCGGGATCTCCCAGATGGGTAGCACGGTCGGCATAGACTCTGCGCTCCGCTTCGACAATAGCACGTACTGTGCTATCAGATTGGAATCCCCATTGCTTTAAAGGATAGTTCTCGACGGACTGGAGAAGCGCTAGCAAGGCGACTCCGCCACTGGATGGGGGTGGCATCGAAATGATTTTATTGTTTTTATAATAGCCTACTATTGGCGTACGCCAGATTGCCTGATAATCCTCGAGATCCTTGTGGGAGATAATGCCATTCCCTCGTTTCATCTCTGCGATGATATAGTCGGCTGTTGGGCCCTTATAAAAACCATCACGGCCGTATTGGGCTATGCGTTCTAGGGTCTCCGCAAGTTGTTCTTGAACGAATAGATCGCCTTCTTTCCATTCCGTTTCCTTGATGATAGCCGCTCCTTGTTTGTTGTGCTGTTGGAACCTTTCTTTGTAACGATTGAATTCGCTGGCCTGTTGCGTTGTAATGGGAAAGCCTTCTTTTGCTAGACGTATTGCCGGGCCTAGCAGTTCTTTCCAGGGTAAGCTGCCCTGTTTTTTGTGCGCTTCGTCCATCCCTGCTACTGATCCGGGTACCCCAGCGGCGAGCTGACCATATAGACTTAGATCTACTATGGGATTATTTTCTTTGTCTAGGTACATGTCTCTGCTAGCACTAGAGGGGGCTTTCTCCCGAAAATCTAATGACGCTACTTCTCCATTCTTACCTCGGTATACCATAAAACCTCCACCTCCGATGTTTCCTGCATTGGGGTATACTACGGCTAGTGCAAATTGGACAGCAACAGTGGCATCTATTGCATTGCCTCCTTTTTGTAATATTTCTACACCGACAGCCGAGGCAAGGGGATGAGCTGTAACTACCGCTCCGTTGTTAAAAATTTCTGCATCTTGATTATGGGTGCGCTGTGATGTACTACAGCCGGTCGTGATGTAGCAGACGACTGCAAATAGCCAAAGATGTTTGATCATAATGTATGGATTTGTTTATGTGTGTTGTTTTATCTTTATTGTGGGTTTTTCTCGTTGCTACCATAAGCCTAATAGTCTAGCTATTAGATTGGCACCGTGGTTTGAAATTAGTTTAGTCTTTCCAATTAAAGATAGCTATATTCACATAAAATATCGAATTATGCGCTACATACTTACCTTTCTATTCCTATTTACTATCTTTTTTTTACCTGCACAGACGGTAAAAATATTGACTTATAATATTCATCATGGCAACCCTCCCTCGAAACCAGGTGTTATTGATTTGGAAGCTATAGCGGAGGTTATCAGGCAGGCGGATGCAGATGTAATCGGAATTCAGGAAGTCGATGTCAATGTCTCGCGTTCGGAAAATGTAGATCAAGCGAAGCGATTGGCTGAGTTGACAAATACAAATTATTTTTTTTCCAAAGGGATTGATTTGGAAAAAGGGGAATACGGCGTACTTATTCTGACAAAGCATAAGATAGAAGATAAACGTCGTTTAGATTTGCCAATGCCTGTGAAGAGTGAAAACCGCTCACTGGCAATAGTGGATATTGTACTGGCTAATGGAAAGAAAATCTCTTTCGCTAATACGCATTTAGATCTAAAAGAGGAGAACAGAGCGGCACAGACCGAGTTTATTAATAATCTGGCGGTAAATTATAGTAACCCCTTATTTTTAGTTGGAGATCTAAATGCTTCGCCCGATTCTAAAGCTATTCAGGCTCTGGAGCAGCGTTTTGTTCGGAATAAGAAAAGCAATAAACCGACTTTTCCAAATGTGAATGCAAACGAGGAAATCGATTATATTTTAATTTCCAATCCGACGAAGTTTAAATGGAAGAAATATGAAGTCATCGATGCTTCTTATCCATCGGATCATTTGCCTTTATATGCAGAGATTGAGTTAAAGTAGCGTCGGTACGCTACTTTAATTTCTCATTGTTTTTATGACGCTCAGCGTCTCGCATATTCTTTTTGTCTAGATTTTTTTCCAATGCTTCGGTTAGATCTATGCCCGTCTGGTTGGCTAGGCATATCAATACAAAAAGTACATCCGCCATCTCGTCGGCGAGGTTGACCTCTTTATCCGATTTTTTGAAAGACTGTTCACCGTATTGTCTCGCCATGATACGGGCTACTTCACCGACTTCTTCCATAAGCATGGCTGTGTTGGTCAATTCGTTAAAATAACGTACTCCTGTAGTCGTTATCCATTTGTCGACTATTTCTTGGGCTTCTTTTATTGTCATGTTGTAGTATTGAGTAGTTAGGTCTAAGTATGGGAGATCTGAGAGTTTTTGAGGGCTTACCGTCTTTAAAGATTTGGCTTTACACGTCTCGCGTCTCACAGCTTAATTCTTTAATAATTGTCTTTGTCCTTTGTGTTCATGATAATGGTGACCGGACCATCATTAAGGAGGTCGATTTTCATATCGGCACCGAATACTCCCAGCTGCACCTCCTTGTTCAGTAATAAAGAAAGGTGTTTAGCCATTTCTAGATACATGGGTTCCGCTTTGCTGGGTTTGGCAGCACGTATAAAAGAAGGACGGTTTCCTTTTTTTGTCTGTGCAAAGAGTGTAAACTGAGAGATAAAAAGAATGTTTCCGTCAATATCCTGGATTGACTTGTTCATCAGTCCCTGTTCATCACTGAATATCCGAAGGTTGACGAGCTTTTGGGAAAGCCATTCCATATCCTGCTTCTCGTCCTCTTCTTCGATACCAATCAATACCAATAATCCATTTTCAATTTTTCCTGTAGTTTGTCCTTCTACTGTACATGATGCCTGGGTCACCCGTTGTATTACTGCTCGCATGGTTTAAAAGTAAACAATTAAATAGGAGGAAACAACGTGAAGATTCTACACAAAGATAGGTTGCCGCTGACTTAAGCAGAGCAACCTATCATTATAGAAATTATTGAATTAATTTTTCAATAGTTTTTAACATAGCCTCGCCTCTTAAGTTGTCAGCTAACACTTTCCCATTTGGATCAATGAGGACAATTCTTGGGACGCCTTGTACATAGTATTCATTTGCGATTGAACTATTCCAACCTTGTAAGTCACTAATACTAATCCAAGGATACTGTTGTTGTCGGAGATCTTTGATCCAAAGTTCTTTCTTCGTGTCCATCGAGATATTAATGACTTCCATTTTATCTTTGTGTTTTTGATATGCTTGTAGAACAAAAGGTTCTTCCTTTTTACACCAATAGCACCACGAGGCACCAAAATCTAGAAGCACGTATTTTCCCTTCCAATCTGAAAGATGGCGTAAAGTGCCAGAGGTGTCTGCTAATGAAAATTGGGGCGCGTCTTTACCTGGAGCAATTCGCATGCGTCTTTCATAATCTAATAACATGGTTTTGTAATAGATACTATGGTGTAGCTCCTTTGTAAACTTATTCAGATACTTACCTTTATCTTCTAATGGGAGATACTTGTAAAAACTATAGAATATAGAAAGACCAGGGATCGTATTAAAAAAAGAATTTATTTCGGACAGATCTTTTTCTACCCTCTGATTTGCTAGTTGTGCTTGCTGCTCCCAATTATGTGCAGTAGTCATATCGTTTTGTAGAACTGCTTGTTCTTTCTGACCTAAGGCATGAGTCCATTGCCGGAATGCAGCACCAGGTTTATGAATCATTTGCTCGAGAAGAATATTCTCTTCATCTTCGACGTGCCATTCTTTTTGTTGGAAACTAAGTTTTACATGAATTTGTGGATTTTGTGGACTGACAAATATAGAATGACTAAGTGTTCCTATTTTGATGTTAAGTGTTTGCGTTTCTGTCATTTCGCCTCTTAGTTCGAATGTTCCTTGTTGTACTATCGCAGAATCGATGATCTCGTATTTTCCAATTTCATTATAACTAAGTGTAACCGAGTTTTTGTCTCCTCCCGTTACGTCTCCTTTTATAGTGAACGATATTCTTTCTTGAGAATGAGTAGTTATACTAATAATGATTAGAGACAACAGTGTTAATAGTTTGTACATTACTTTCTTTTTATCAGTTCTTCTTCAAGTTTAATATGTAGGTTTTTGCCTTTTAGATCCTTCGCAAGGATAATGCCTTTGGGGTCAATTAGTAAGGAGAATGGTACTCCTTTCACATTGTATTGTTTTACTACTGGCGATTGCCACCCTTTTAGATCCCCCCAGTGATGCCATGGTAAACCATCCATTTCTATTGCTCTTTTCCAAGCTTCGACCTTATCATCTAAGGATACTGCAATGACCGTAAAGCCTTCTTCCTTGAATCGGTTGTAAGCTTTTACTACATTTGGATTTTCCATTCTGCATGGAGTACACCAGCTTGCCCAGAAGTCCAGTAGGACATATTGACCTCTATAATCGCTTAATTGTTTTGGGGTGCCATTAATATCAGGTAAGGTAAAGTCTGGTGCTTCAGAGCCGACAGCAATGCCGTGATAAAAATCCACTCGTTCTTGTAATGTTTGGAGATATATGCTGTTAGAGCCTTGTGCTGCGGTGATGAAATCCTCTATTTCTTTAAGATCTCCCTCCTCACCATAGTGTGTGGCATAGATAAATTGTGCAGATGCATTGTCGGCATGTTGGAATAATAATTTTTTAAAATCAGCTTTTTGTTTGTTGCGAAATCTTACTAATTTTTCTAAGTCAGATTGACTATGTTCAGGGTCTTTAGCATAGGCTTCATTGAAGATCTTTGTTTCTAATTCATCTGCATGTCTGTTTTTACCTTGCTCTGCAGTAAGAAATTGGTATAAATCTTCGCTGGCTGATCCATGTATTTTGCCTTTTGATAGACTCTTATCTGATTCTGAAAGAATAAGTTGTTTTGGTTCTATAAAAAAGTATCTGCTAGCTCCCTTACCTAAGCGAAAGAGTACATATTCTGGGCTCTCGCAGGTTCCTGTCATTTGGAATGCCCCATTTCGAACCATTGTAGAGTCGGTTGTAATTTGTTTACCATCTCTAAAGCGGATTAGATATAGTACATCATCCCTACGCTCATTAATATGGCCAGAAAATGTAAATGTATTTAATTCTTGCGCATTAGAATTGTTGCATAACAAATAGTTTGTAGCAACTACTGCTATTAAAGCCATTAGAAGCTTATTCACTCTTTTTTCTATTATTAATTTCATCGTTCTCTGTATGTAATATCAATTATTTTAGGAAAGCCATCATACTTGTTTTTTAATAGGAGATCCCTATTGATTGTAGGTACCTCATACAACATCAATGACGCCGAGGACTCTTGGTTTTTTGAGGGATCATTGACTCCGACAATTAGTTGCTGCTCTAATTCTTTATATATCGGTTTAGAGTACTTTCCTAGCGAAGTAAATGAATTGAATTTTAGCATCGTGATTTTTTTATCACCATAGTCTGCCATTTTTTTAGCTATGCGTAGATTCATATCATATTCGTAGAGTTTTCCATCCGTAGCAAAGAAGATATAACCTAGTGTGGGGTGTACTGCAAAGTGTGTAGCGTTTTGTATTTCAGTGCTATATATTTTATCAAAGTAAGTCTGGGTAATGTTCGAAGAACCTATGTTAAAACGGTACAGATAGTATTGATCATTATTATCCTTCATGATTGCAAAATTATCCGCATTATTAAAGGCACTGTTGCTCATATGTAAGAGCTCCTTATTTGTGGTAAAGGAGAATAATGCTCCATCTGGTATGGTTACGCATCTTGCTGCTTTGTGAGGTAGTTTTAGAAAACGTTTAGCTTCTGTATCGTATACTACGGCATTTACAGCATACGTATTGGAGCCATAAGCTACAAAAGGAGCCGCTTTAAATGTTTTGCCTTGATCATCTCTATTTCTAGGAGCAGTAAAGACATCTTCGTCTAGAGGATCTTTAAAGTATAAGTTCCCTTTTTCAGTAATGAGAAACTCGCTAAAAAAATCTACCGTCACTATTTTTGCAGGATTATTATTGGGGGTATTATCTAACATTTCGTATTTGAAATCCCTGTCTGGACTCCAAGTGAAAAAGGCAGGATTGACTCTATGAGCGGATTGTTCTCCAATTACAATAATATTTTCCCAAGCTCCCATACTGTTGCAGTATTGAATACTACGAGGGGCATCTATTTCTTTTATTTCAGTTTTTTCCAAGACATTCTGGATCACTGAATACGTATTTGCAGTGCTTTTTAGTGAGACCATCCCCAAGTGACCTTTACCCTCTAGCTCCGTGAGTACCATCCAGCCTTCATATGTCGCTGTATTTACTTTTATTTCTGCTTTTTTATCATAAGTGGTTTTATTTATAGTATTAGTAACCTTGAGGTAGATATCATAGTTCCCTGGTAATAATTCCATGCGATAAACGAGATTTTTCTCATTACTCAATATCTTTTTTTCAGAACCTATGCCCGAAACTCTTGGGATAGCACTCCATTCGTAACTAAGATCTTTGTTAGCTAGTTGCTCAGAAGAAAATGATATTTCAGGGGATATTCTCAATGTATCCATTAGGTATTCGGACTCGTATAAAGGTGCTATATTGTTGATTTGAATGTCATTCAATACGACATAGTTATAGTTTCCAATATCCTTGCTACAGGAAACGATTAGACGTAGTATACAGGATATACCAAATAGGATTATGCTTGTTTTTTTCATCTCTTGTTTGTTAAATTATGTAATGCCCCATCACCATCAGTGACTTATCTTCGTCTAATACTGGTGTGTCTTTTGCGGACATCATATCCAGGTATTCTTTTGTCACTGTGCCAACATAGCGCATCTGGGCAACACTCAGATACCCTGTTAGCTTAGAAAGTGCAAAACCCGTTAGTTCACTCATGAGGTTCAGTTTTTTGCGAGAAAACTGACCCCAGTAATAATACTTGGTGCTCCAGGTTGGAGGCTCACTAATAATATCATTGAATACAATACAGTGCTGTGTATAGCTTACTTTTTCCTTTGCAACATTTAAGGAGTTCCACATGTTAAGCATAAAGAATTCATTCTCTTCAAGTTTAATGACTAGCAAGAGATCTTTCTGTTGAAGAGTTTTGGTTCTATAAAGGTGAATAGGGATATCAATCTCTACTTTTCCGGGGTCGATAGGGTATTTTTCCTGTAGGGGTTCGAAATCGATTCCTTCTTGTGCTGTACTCTCCTTTTGATCAATGCGAGCTGTAATGTATCTTGTCTGGGAAGATGGCAAGCCTGTGATTTTCGTTTTTACTTGGACTATACTATCTTTTATATTTTCCTGGGTAAAGGCAAAGGTAATTTGTGTAGTATCTATAAGTTCGGTAACACCCAGTTTTGGACTGTACATTTCAAAGTAGACAGAAGATTCGGTAGAAAATACTGGAATGTCTTTTCGACAGCCACCGAACGTTGCTGTAAGTACGAAAATAAGACCAAGGTATGTTTTATTTTTTTTCATTGTTATTACGGTTAGTTGCGGTATCTGGTTTCGCTTTCAGGTAGAGGAACTACATACTTGCTAGGGGACATACTTATATTATTAGCACTTTTGCCGTCTGGTATAGTCGCTTTTCCTAAGCGTTTGAAAAAGAAGAACAGCTGTCCTTCGCCATAAAACTCTTTAATGTATTCTTTCTCTATCTCTGTTTGCCACTGTTGGACATTGAGGTTGCTTAGTGAAACTAATCCCCTGGCATTACGTATGACATTCAAAAACTTAAGTCCTTCATTTGGATCTTCATGAGTTTCAGCTGCTATGTAATACATTTCGCTCAATCGTATTAAGGGTATCCGATTGTTGTAATTTAACCTAGAGTCTTCTATGTTTTTGTATTTGGCAAATACGCGTGTGTCCTGACTTCCATCTTTAGAAATCCAAATAGGTGTATATCGAAAGTCATTTTGATTTTTTTCAAATACTTCCTCTAGTCTTTTTGGTAAGGGAGCCAATATGTTCTTTGCATCAAGTTCAGGTGTAAAGTAAGCAAGATGTGTTTGTTGCCGTTGGGGAGCTTGAAGAGAAAAGAGAATCTCCGTTGAAAATATTCTATCAGGGTTGGTACTAGATCCCATAATGTTTCCCGTTTTAATAAATGGAAACCATTTTGCTCCTAGATCTATTACTTTAGTAGCACAAGCATATGCTTGTTGGTTATTTCCTGCGTAAAGTTGTACACGCGCAAGTAGCCCTAATGTAGCGAAATAATTTAGCCGGAGTGTTCTATAGCGTTTTTGTAAGTCACCTCCGAGTTGATTGTCACTATATAAAGGCCCCTCAGTTATTATTGGGTCATCTTTTAACAATTCAACAGCAGTATTTAAGTCCGTTATTATGTTTTCAATGACTTTATCAAAAGATAAGATAGGTGCTGCCTTTCTGTTGTTTTCCGTGTAGTAAGGAATTGCTTCTAGTTGATTCCCAGACTTAGGCATAGGACCAAAAAGGCGTAATAGATCAAAATGAAGCATAGCACGTAATGCTAAAGCCTCGCCTTTTATTAGCGCATAATCTATTGGAGTTGTAAATACAGCTTTTCTTTTTTCAATCTGTTCAATAATGTTATTCGTACTTGAGATTTGGAAATAGGATTTACTCCAAATACTTCCCATACTGGATTTTACAGTCTCCTGCTGAAAAGCATAATTTGCTGTTGTAAACAAAGTATGTTCTTGGTTCACATTGTAACGCTGGGCTAATATTTCAGTAGTTGTCATCGTCCATGCCGCTCCATAAGAATCACTAGCTGTTAAATCGGTATAGATACCATTCAGCGCGGTGTAAAACCCTTTTGTGGATTCGAAAAGCTGGTCTTCTGTGCTCCGGTCGTCAGGTTTTACAGTAAGCCATTTCTGGCAGGAAGAGACAATAATGACTAAACTTATTAAAAATATATTTTTCAGAATCTTCATGTCAATTGCAATTTTAGAATGTTAGATTTAATGAAAAGGACACAGAGCGAGCAAATGGATAATCTATTCCTCTTTCTGCTCTGATGCTTGACTGGCGGAAGAAGTCATTAAAATAAAGTCTCATATTTAAGTTGTTGATATTGACCTTTTCAATCCATCCTTCATACACCGTATACCCTATAGAAAAGGATTCTCCAATAAGACTGTTGTCATCTTGTACAAAGCGTGAAGACATAGGAGTACTTTCTGTCAGCGATATTCCTCGAAATGGAGCAATATCTCCTGGTTGTTTCCAACGGTCATAAAAAGCTCTTTTGTCTTGGTTACTTTTTAATCCTTCTTTACCTATATTTTCAACTTTATCAAATAATGCCTGATTGAACTGTTGTCCTCCTATTCGATATCTGAGGTATACCGAGATATTGAAATCTTTATAGTAGAAGGTATTGCCGAATACACCTTCCCATTTTGGGAGTGTATTGCCTACTACAATTTCATCCATATAGTCGTGTTTAAAAGTTTCTTCACCACTTGACTTCAAAAATATTTCCTTCCCTGTAAGAGGATCTATTCCTAAAGAAGGCACAGCCCAGATAGAGGAAGGACTTCCCCCATCATAGTACCGGGTAAGATTTAATCCCTTATTCTCGTCGTTCATACTTTTGAGAGCTTGTTCTAGATTGCTGAACTTGGCCTTTTCTGTTCTTCCAGTCAAGCTCATGGTCCAGTTGATCCGCTCGGTCGGTCTATATATGGGGGAGTAACTGATCATACCATTTATCCCTTGGTTGATTTGTGTTCCGAAGTTGGTAGTCAGCGTCGGAAATCCCATGGAGGAAGGCGTATTTATGATAGCTAACAAAGGGTCTGTTCGCTTATTATACGCATCAAAGTTGATCCGTAATCTGTTTTGCAAGACTACAGCGTCAAAGCCAATATTTTTATCTAGTGTTTTTTGCCATTTCAGTTCTGGGTTTCCTAGTACTTCGATCACCGCTCCAACCCCGAAATTATTGATGACATTCGTGTTATAAGTATAGGTCGTTAGGGCTTGATAAGCATTGAAGTTTTGATTTCCTGGGTTGCCTATTGAGGCTCTTAATTTTAATAAATCGAATATTTCATTATTTTTCAACCATTTTTCTTGATGCATATTCCAGGCAAGACCGAGTGACCAAGTCTGTGTGAAAAGCTGATTTGAACCGAATATAGAAGAACCATCTGCTCTGTAACTAAAATCCATCAAATAGCGATTGTTATAGGAATAACCCAGGTTAGAAAAGAAGCTAGTGGCTCTAGAGATACTTGTCCTATATTCGGGTTTACTGTTTTGTAGGTAAGTGTTTGCAAATGCAGGAGATCCAGTTACGCCTTCTGGAAAACCTACTGCGGAAAAAGCTTTTCTCCCTTGATTGGATTCCATAAAGTTCCACCCGATGATACCATTAACAAGGTGATTGTTGTTGAAGTTTTTACCATAAATCGCTGCGATCTCACCTTCATAGGACCAATTGTCGGTTCTACCATTGTCATAACGTCCTTTTAGGTTCTGAGCCGTTCGATCAAAACGGGTGTCTTCTGGCGAAATAAAAGTTTCGCGCTCTAGTGTACCTTTATTAAGCCCCGTACGTGCTCTTAACTTTAGTGCCTGATCGTACTGCCATTCTACTATGAAATTGTTTCGGAATCCGGTAAAGTTCTGTTCATCTTTATTACCTAGAGTTGCATTCCACATCGGATTTGATATCATATACTCCCATCCCTGATGGTCTTTTGATATTTCTAGGTAACGGTCCACAGTTCCGTCTTCATTTGATTTTCGGTAGTAGGGATTAGCTCTAGAAAATGATGAAAATGCACCATAGGGAGATTCTGTGGATTTGTAGTATTGGATAGCCGTTTTATTGGAGAAGTTTAATCTTTCTTTACGGTAGGTCAAATCAATATTTCCTTCGGTAGTATTCCTCCCAGATCCCTTCATAACTCCATTCAATTGTTTATGGCTCAATCCCACACCAAAACGGAAAGACTCGCTTCCTCCTTCAGCGTATAAATTATGACCATGGGTGAGTACATTTCTCACAGGTTCATTCAGCCAATAAGTGTCGACTCCTCGAGCTATTTCTTTCTGACGCTGATTGTACAGACTGTCTAGGTATTGTTGTGCTTGAGGATTGGTCGCAGCTGCTATATCGTTATATCTCCCTGCTAATTTTTCAAAATCTAATTTCTCTTGTGCATTCATGAGGTTATAGCTGGAAAAATCTGGAGCTGTAAAACTAAGATCGGAAGAGTAGGTGAGTCTTAGTTCTCCAGCTTGAGGTGCTTTGGTTTCGATCACGATAACACCGTTTGTGGCCCGTGAACCATATATAGCTGTGGAAGCGGCATCTTTCAATATGGTTAGACTCTCAATTCTATTCATATTGAGATCCATAATTGTGCGTAGGGGTACTTCAAAACCATCTAGTATAAAAAGAGGCTGATTCGGGTCGGCTCCGAATTGCTCTTTAAGTCCTACAATACTGCTTTTACCTCGGATTTCTAGATCTGGCAGTCTATTTGGATCGGAGCCAAATAGATTATTTTCAACCATATTGAATGTAGGATCTAGCGTCCTCAGACTTTGGATAATATTGGCATTACCTACGTTTTTTAACTCTTGTCGACTATATCTGCTGGTGGAGCCTGTGAAACTGTCTTTATTTCTTGAATATATACCTGTTACGACTACATCCTCGACTTTCTCTGTCGATGCAGCAAGTATTATTTTTACAGGAGAGATACCTTGATGCAGGGCTATTGTTTGCTTCTTATAGCCTAAATAGCTGATCGCTATAGAGTCATTTAATATTTGATGCCTAAGTTGGAAACTGCCATCTTTTAGAGAATTTGTGGCTATTCCTTCCTTCAGGAGTCGTATAGAGGCACCAGCTATAGGTTGGCCTAGTTTATCTACTACTGTCCCTCTAAGGATGAACTCCTGTTGATGGGATGAGGTTGTGGTTGTATTCGTGTTTCTAGGGACGATCGAGATAATGCGGTTATGAAGATTGTAAGTGAATGGTTGGTCCCGAAATAGTTCGTCTAAAAGATTTCTTACAGAAACATTCGTTACATCTAAGGTTACAGGTTTTGCTTGGTTGATAAGTTGGTCATTGAGGACGAAATTATAGCCTGTTTTTTTTCTAATCTCTTTTAATACGTCGGTGATCTTCGCATTCCTTTTGTTTAAGGTAATGTTTTGTGCGAAGACATGTAGTGTCAACAGCATTAACAATAGAATGATGGAGACGTTCCTATAAGGGAACTTCTGATTTTTGATTTTAAGGTGTACTTTTTTCATTGCAACATGATTACATGTTTAATTTGGATTTGGTTAGAAGGATATTCTTTTACAGGTTAGTTGTAAAGAGAATGATGCGTGTAGGTTCGTTGTTTTTTACATATGTGCTGATTTTTAGCTTTTTGTCTTTACGGTTAGTTTGTTGTCTTTTAGTTCGAAACTGATTTTCGAAGATTCTTGTAGACTGTAGAGAAAATCCTTTAAAGGAGTTTCTTTAAATAGTTGACCAGAAAAAGTAACTGATGTGGGAACGTTTTCATCTATTTCGACGTCAATATTATACCATCTTGATATTTTCTCTAGTAAAATGGTTATAGGTTCTTTTACAAACCTTAATTCTCCTTGAGTCCATGATGTGTAGTCCTCACTATCAACATTTTTGACCATTAGATTTTCGTTGCGGTTGATAGCTTGTTCTCCCGGCTTGAGTATTATACTTTTATGGTTTGCGGTCAAAATTTTTACAGACCCCTCGACTAAGGTTGTCTGTGTTGGTTCGTTGCTATATGCGCCGATGTTAAATCGCGTTCCCAGTACCTCTACGGATTGTTTGTCTGTTTTAACCGTAAATTTTCGGGATGGATCATGGGTGACATCAAAGTATGCTTCACCCCACAGTTGCACAGTTCTTGCAGATTGGAATGCGGATGAGAAGGAAATTTTACTTGCGGCGTGTAAATGAACTTTACTACCATCAGGTAGTGTGACGATAAAATAAGCTCCCCGAGGGGTGCTGATTGTGACTTGCTTGTTTAAGATGCTTCCTTGTAAGGACTCCTTCCCGTTAATAAGAAGCGCATCCCCTTGCAGAGATATCTCGGGTGTTGTACCACTATCTAGTTGTATAAATCTACCGTCATTTAGTGTCAGTGTTGCCTGCTGTGTGGCTGGAGTATACTGTAGTATAGGGCTAGTTTCATGTAACGTGCCCTCGTGTTGTCTCTTGTACACAGAAAGATAGTATACAAAGAAAAAAATAAGACATGCTGCAGCTGCACTCATTAGTTTGAAATTATATAAAAGATATATTTTCGATTTCTGACGAGGTGGTGGGACTACCTTTTCTAAGCAGATCCTGTTTCTTTTTACAATTCCTTCGATTAGGGAATTGTTGGGTAATGGAGTGGTTTGCTCAAACTTATGATGTAGCCTGTTTTGAAGATCTTGGTCTATCAGTTCAGGTTTTTCAGACAGTATTTGCCATAGCTCATGAAACTCCTGTTCATTACAGCTATCATTTAGGTATTTTTCTAGTATATAGTCTAAGCGTTCCAATGCAAAATTAGATTTAATGATTATAAGACGTGGGAAAAGGAGAATCTCTCGGCTCTACGAAAAAAAATTATCGAAATATTATTTTTATACTGATAATGGCAACAGTTATCAAATGATTTGCTTTGAGCTGTGCTTTTACCAGCTTCATTGCTTTAGCCATATGGTCTTTTATGGTACTGAGAGAAACTCCATAAAAGTCTGCAACTTCTTGGTAGGACTTGCCTTCCATTTTGATCAGTAAGAAAACCTGCTTTCTCTGGGGAGGAAGGTGATTTAATATTTTTTGGAAAATTTCAGCATTTTCCTGTGATTGGATAAGAGCATCCACGTGCTCGTAGGTGATAGTGAGATGTTGGAATATTTCTTGTTGCAGTTTTCTATCTTTAGCAACTTTTCTAAAGAAATCTATTGATAGATTTTTTGCAATGGTAAAGATGTATGCCTTTAAATTCGATTCTTTGGGGATTTGGCCTCTTGAAGCCCATAACTTCAGAAAGGTTTCTTGATGAAGATCTTCTGCTACGTTTGGGTCTTTTACGATTTGTAGTAATTTGGAAGCTATTATAGGTCCTAGGTCATTATAGATAGCATAGAAAGCCTCATAGCTATCTGCTCGAAGATCTGTTAATAAATTGGCTTGTCTTTGATTATCCATAACTTTCCAGTAGGAAATTCCTACTTCGGTTGGAGGCAAATATACAAATCCCGAATTTACTTCCTAGAAATAAAAACTTCAATAAGGTGTAGGGTTCAAATATTTGTTGCCTGTACTATAACAGATATAGTCCATATAGAAGAAAAACAGGAGGGAAGTTGTGCGCTGATATGATAAGCCCCGATCAGTTTTAAGGACTGACCGGGGCTTGTTTTATTATATGTTATTCAAATGTAGTTTGTAACAACTAGAATCTAATATTTAACCCTAGCATAAAATTCGTTGTCGCTTGTGGGTAATAGAAGTTGTAATGCTCTATAGTGCCTTTGGATTCGAACATTTGTCTCCAAGTGTAACCATGTGATTCGTACTTGCTGTTGAAGATGTTGTTGACCGCCAAGCTCAAATCGACACGTTGTAGACCTAAGGCCTGAAAGCTATACTGCGCTACAACGTTATTTACGAAGGAAGGATCTATTGAACGCTCCTTGCTAGACGTATTGTCTAGATATAGCCTCGACACATACTTGCTTTGTAGACTTAATGATAGCGCTTCTATGGGCATGTAGGTGAAGTTATTAGAGGCAATAGTGGAAGCAGACTTCAGGATATGTGTGTCGCCATGTTCAATTACTTCTTCTCTTATCTTGACCCAGTTGTCATCGTATACGGGGACATATTCCACGAAGTTTTTAATCTTATTGTCACTTAATGCCAAGGTGGCTGCCCAAGAGAAATGATTGCTGACTTTCCATGAACCATCTAATTCGATTCCAATACGGTGACTTTTTGGGATATTCATGCGTAAAGCCCCTCCGGTATCGTTGATGGATCCAGTAGGAATGAGCTGATCTTTGTATAGCATTGCGTATACATTGGCTCCGATTTTGAAAACATTGTTGTTAAAACGGTACCCCGCTTCGATATCCTGCATTTTTTCGGCTTTTGGAAACTCATTTCGAGGGTTTTCCACATAGTCTTTACGTACAGGTTCTTTGTTAGCATAGGCATACGAGGCATAGAAGTTAGAGTTTGGATCAATAAAGTAAGTGATGCCTGCCTTTGGATTTACGAAATTCAGATTGTTGTCAAAATCCATGTTCTTGACTTTATCGTCATTGCCCTGTACCTGATAATAAATATTACGGTATTGCACATCGAGATTAAGCAACCATTTATCCATCCGGTAATCTAACTTACCAAATACATTGAAGTCATTCTTCTTGGCATCGTTGAGATAATATTTGTCACCTAGTTCGCTGTTTGATGCATACCTTGCCCAAATAACTTCACCATAGTGATCCCCTTTGTACTGATTGTATGCACCTCCCAAAGTCATGTTGAGGCCACTTGTTGGTCTGTAGTTCAAGGCATAGGTCAGCCCATAAAAATGGTTGTCCAACCAGCGTCTACGGATAAGATCCGATTTCTTTATTGTCTCTCCTCCCAACGTGACATCCTCTATGTTGTATTTCGCGAGTTTATCATCGAGACGGTATTCCTCGTAATATCCTGCACCACGGGTATAGTGTAGTGCTGTGTTGAGGTCTAACTTGTCACTGATGCGGTTCGTATAGTGCAAGTGTGCATGTGTCTGTGTATAATTGTCGGTTTGATTGTCATATGTATATACATTGTACCGTCTATCGGCTTGAAGTATCCTATCGAGCTCAGGACCATCATATATACTCAGCCCTGTACCAGCATAATCTGCTAATCGTGACCTGTCGCCCTTTATAAGAGGCTCAGGTACACCTGTCCATGCTTGATAGGTCTTCTGTTTTCCAGAGAATAAGGTTGCTTTCAACGTATGTTTTTCAGTGTAAAGACCTCCATCTACATAGAATGATTTAAGGTCTGAAGAGGCCCTCTCCATGTAGCCATCGGAAGCTATTCGCGATAGGCGTGCATTGAATGCGTATTTATCATTGATTAATCCTGATCCCACTTTTAGGGTGTTTTTCCATGAATTATACGAACCGAAACTGTTGTTGAGTTCAGCGTAGGGATTATTTTCCAAAGCGTCGGTTTGTATGTTCAATGAAGCACCAAAAGCTCCGGCACCATTTGTGGAAGTTCCTATACCGCGTTGTATTTGTACGCTCTCCATGCTTGAGGCAAAGTCGGGAAGGTTGACAAAGAATGAACCCATGCTCTCTGCATCATTGAGCGGAATACCATTTAAAGTTACATTAATACGCTCACTGTCTGACCCACGGATTGTAATATTGGTGTATCCGATTCCTGCACCTGCATCTGACCCCACGACCACGCCGGGTGTCTGATTAATCAGATAGGGGATATCCTGTCCGAGATTTGCTTTCCGTAACTCTTCCTTATTGAGGTTTTTGAATGTCGTCGCTGCATTGTCCTTTGCGCGTGTTGCATATACAAAAGCTTCGCCAGTTTGCAGATGCAAGGGATTGAGGGTAATGTCAATATGCCCTTTACCATCTGTGAGACGCGTTGTTGAAGTCTTGAACCCGAGATATTGTGCCTTGATGTCTTTTGGACCTTCCTGTTCTAAGGAAAAAGTAACTAGACCATTCTCATTAGTCTGTTTTGATTTACTATCGATAGTGATAGTGGCTCCCCGAATAGGTAGCGCTTGTTGGTCTGTTACGCGCACTGTTAGTTTTTGTTGCGCAATGACGCTCATTGTAACCAATAGCGTTAACAACCAAGTAGCAAAAAAATGCTTGTTCATAAAATTTTAAACGTATTTTGAGTTAAACCATACTACTGCAAGGGGTCACAATAGCGTTACATTTAACCGCCCTTCCCTACGCTGGCATTATCCAGATCAGGT
>JAITLW010000194.1 GCA_031277715.1 Sphingobacterium sp.
ATTATCTGTTTTTGGATGCGACATTACGGAACGATTGGTCTTCGACATTGCCCATTGAGAATAACTCATTTTTATATCCTTCAGTGACCGGAAGTGTTATTCTGAGTCAATTAGAGGCATTAAAACAATTGGACTGGCTTTCTTTTGCAAAAGTGAGATTAGGCTGGGCTCAGGTGGGTAATGCTACTGATCCTTATCAACTGGCCAAAGTCTATGATGTAGAGCAAGCATTTGACGGTAGACCTGCCAATAGCCTGTCCCAAAAACTGAATAACGAGTTCTTAAAGCCAGAAATGACGACTTCTTGGGAGACTGGCGCCCAGTTGCAGTTATTCCGTAATCGCTTGGGACTGGATATAACATACTATAATAATGACTCCCGGAATCAGATACTGGCCGTTCCAGTTTCTTCCTCTTTTGGTTACGAAACGAAGGTCCTCAATGCCGGTAAAATCAATAATAAAGGAATTGAGATAACACTGACAGGTACACCTATCAAAGGGGCTCACTTGGAGTGGAATACGATGTTGAACTGGTCTAGAAACCAAAATAAAATTGTGGAGATCGATGATATGGTCAATACATTGACGCTAAGTGATGCATTGGTTAATCTAGTGGCCCGCGAAGGTGAAGCTTATGGACAGTTTCTAGGATACGATTTTGTATATACAGACGATGGACGTAAAGTGTTGGATAAAGATGGGCTATATATGAAAACGTCTCAATTGACACCACTGGGCTCCGTGTTGCCAAAATACATTTTTGGCTTTCAAAATCAATTTCGCTACAAACGTTTCAGCCTCGGTTTTCTAATTGATGGTCGGGTGGGAGGAAGCTTCTTCTCGCAAACCTATAAAGTGGGGATGTATGCAGGAATATTGGACAAAACTGCAGCGAATAATATACGGGAGACCGGTGTTGTATTGGACGGGGTGAAGGCTGATGTTGGTTTTAATGCGGATGGAACTTATACCGTCAGTAATGTGAAAGAAAATGATAGCCGGGTTACAGCGCAACAGTGGGCGAGAAATGAATACAATGGGCCTACAGCGTTCTCTATTTTTGACGCTACTTTCGTCAAATTACGCGAGGTGACACTTGGTTATAATTTCAAAATAAATAATACAAAAACGGTTAGAGATATAGGTGTATCCCTGTATGGCCGCAATCTTTGGAACATCTATACGAAAAGTAAGTATATCGATCCAGAGTTTACTTCCAGCGGGGGGAATGTACAGGGGATAGAAGGGGGAAATATTCCTACTCCTGTAACTTATGGTTTTAATGTAAACGTTAAATTTTAGACTGAGATGAAAGCATATAAATATATTATAGGACTGTTGTTGGCTACAGCACAGCTTGTAGGTTGTTCAGATCGTATTTTTGAAGAGATCAATACGGACCCTAATAAGCCGGCTGCCGTAAGTACGTCGAGCTTGTTGGTCGGAGGTGAACGACTTTTGATAAATACGGTTAGGAATCCCGATCTGAATCTTCGCGGAGCGCAGTTGTATGCGCAGTATTTTAGTCAGAATATCTATACCGACCAATCGCGTTATATGATACCGGTAAATTATTCTGATGTATTTTGGACAGGGGTAAACCGGGCATTGAATAATCTCAATGAGATTATTAAGTTGAATGTGGATGAAAAAACGAAAGAATGGGTGACTACCGGAGGAGTGGGAACTAATGCTAATCAGATAGCGATCGCCCGAATATTGAAATCCTATGCTTTCCATAATCTGACGGATGTATTCGGAGATATTCCTTATCAATCTTATGGCAGTAAAGATCCTGATTTTGAAGCTTTGCAGCAGAATCCGGATAATCTCACTCCAAAGTATGCTCCGCAGGAAAAAATATATACCGATATTCTAAATGAGTTAAAACAGTCGGCAGATACATTGTTCAAGTATAAAGAACTACAGACTTTTAAGAACTCGGATATTATCTATGACGGCAACAATCTGAAATGGGCCAAATTTGCGAATAGTCTAAGACTGCGATTGGCTAATCGTATTGCACATAAATTACCTGCATTGGCAACAGAGCATATAAACGATGCCCTAGCCAAAGGCGTTTTTGAATCTAATGCAGATAATGCGGTATTTAAATATTCGAACTCTTCGCCAAATGAAGCGCCTCTGTATCAGGCAACAGTTACTGCAAATAGAAAGGATTTTGCCATTTCACATGTTATTGTAGATGTATTGAAGGGAAGTAGAGGACCTTTTGGAATCGCAGATCCACGGCTGAAGGTCTTTGCAAAACCAAATAGTAAAGGCGTATACTTTGGACAACCTTATGGATTACCATTAGCAGCGGCAGATTTATTCCCTGTAGATTCGATATCGCTTCCTGGTGCAGTGATTAATGCGGCTAACTACGGTGAAGTTTTGATGGAATACGCTGAGGTTCAGTTCTTGATTTCAGAAATAAAAGGATGGGATGAGCAGGCGTACAAGAAGGGAGTAAGGGCTTCTTTGGAGAAATGGGGAGGTGATCAGAATGAAATAGATAATTATTTGAATCTGTTGCCTACAGCCAATAAAGAGCATGTATTAAGCCAGAAATATCTAGCGCTATTTAATCAGGGAATCGAGGGCTGGTCAGAAATACGTCGAACAGGCTATCCTCTATTTTTAGTGAAGAAGGGGGATGTTGTCTGGTCTGGTACCGTCAAAGGATCTCAGGTATCTTATCCGTTCCTGCCGGAGGTAGGAGATGGAATTCCTAGTCGTTTTATTTATCCATTAAAGGAACAGAGTACGAATAGAACAAAGTATAGGGAAGCGCTTGAGCGGCAAGGAGATGATGTTATTGGTACAAAGGTATGGTGGAATAAAGAAAGTTAGTTGTTATTTCTCCTTTGAGATTGATGGTTTTATTTTGAGCCGGTTACTAAGGGTAATCGGCTCTTTTGTTTAGAAGAATCTGTGATCTGTTGCTACCGTTTTTACCAACTTTCCAATACACAATCCATCCGAAAAATGTAGTCAGAAGAATAATCAATACCCAGAATAATCGTTCTTCGCTATATAGTTTAGGGTTGTTTACAGCATGGTACAGCGTGTAAACAAAAAAAGTAAATAGAAGAACTATTAGAGCGATGAACTCTATATTCTCCATCAATTGTGGAAGCATATTATTAACCTATTGTTTGATGTGTTTTTCAGTCTTTTGATTTGACAAAAATAAGATTTAAGTACTTCCTAAATTATGGGAAACCGTAAAGGAGGAGGCATGGTTGATTTTAAATCTCACTCTTACTGCTCACAATCTAAATGAGGAATTAAGGGTAACATTTTATGACTCTTGTGGATAGATAAGTAAAATATATACTGAACAGATGAGGCTCAAGATCAGACAGATTACTTTACTTTTACTATTTTTTGCTATTTTGTTTGGTATGTGGTATATATACCCACAGAGTAGCAATAGGACCTCTTACAAAAGCTATCGCTACCTCTCTCAGATTAGAAAGAGCGGACCATATATCATAAAAAGGCTGACAAATGCCGAATTGGACTATGTACCCTGTCTGTTATTAGGGAATAAAGTAGATGAAGATGCTGTATACCTTGATCCGAATGGGGAGAATATATGGTATTTGTCTATTGACTATGTGAAGGACAGGGAAAGCACTTTTTATAAAGGGCCCTCCTGGATTCAAATAGACTTTGAAGGTCGTATTTTGCAGAGCCTTCCCGAAAATAAGCAACCACCTAGTGGGGGAATATTTCTTAAAGACAAGCTTCGGATCAAAGGTTTTGACTGGAATGACTCAAATGGGAGACTTTGGGTAGCTTATTTTAAGCGAAATCATTTTAATTGGAATCTATTAAATCCATTCAAAATTCATGATTTATCAGATGCGAGACATAAGCCAAAATGCTACTGGAACGGTACCGCTTATCTTAGAATGAAAATGCCTCAAGGCGAAATCGATTTTAAAGTCGAAACTAGTAATACGGATGGTGGGTATAAGTTTGAAGCAAAGCTTTTTGAAGTCCCCACTACATTTTCCGAAAACCAGACTATGATATTGACTTTAACCAATACCGGCACATCGGGGAAGGACAAAGGAATATATTTGATCTACAAAAAATAAAACTATTTCTTGACTTGGATGAATGGCATATTTGTGCTTTCTTCCAAATGTATAGCTTTACCGAGGGAGGGTATAGCCTTGAACTTAACAACGAGAATACACAGGATAAATGGTTTGACCATTGTTTATTGTGGTTAAAAGATTGTGGTATTAAGTAGATGCCCGAAGATTTGTATTATCTTAGTCGATTGACAACATGAATAGGAGTACCTTTTCGAAAAAGAATAGTTTTCTCTTGTTCAAATGAATGTCCCTGTTTTAGGAGAGTCGGATTAGAACAAAGAAGATTTATATGCTTTCTAAAAGGGACTGAAAAAAGATGATATGGAAGAAACGACAATACTGAATTTTAGCGAACAATCGACTAGTGCAATTTACCAACAGACGTTTGATTGGATTCAGCGATTTGGATTGACGGAACAGATAAACCATATATTAGCTTCTGGAGCACTACTTTTTCTCGCCTGTATACTTTTAGCAATCGTTGATTATATAACGCGGTATGTATTCAATACCCTGGCAAGCAAATTTATAAAAAAAACGAACACCGATTGGGATGATCGTTTGCTCGATAATAAGGTACAGGTTCATTTAAGCCGTTTAATTCTAGTTCTTATTGCCCAGCAGGTATTTCCTTTTATATTTA
This sequence comes from Sphingobacterium sp., assembly GCA_031277715.1. Classification (GTDB taxonomy): domain Bacteria; phylum Bacteroidota; class Bacteroidia; order Sphingobacteriales; family Sphingobacteriaceae; genus Sphingobacterium. The sequence continues at coordinate 4,761 of JAITLW010000194.1, forward strand.
TGGGTTTTCCGGTATTCAGTAATGCTTTAAGTACCTTTCTAGCAATTCTGATGATACTTGCTGTCTATGCTTTGGTCAACAGCATATTGCGTACCATGCGGGACATCCTCAGAAGTACCAAGGTCTTTAAGGATAAGCCTGTCGATAGTTACCTACAGGTGGTACAGATCTTTTTGATCTTCATTGTTGGAATGCTGATCGTATCGTTGTTGACAGGAGAATCTCCATGGACATTTTTAGTATCCTTAGGTGCAGCATCTGCAATCCTCATGTTAGTGTTTAAAGACACAATTTTAGGATTTGTGGCGAGTATACAAGTCTCGGCCAATGATTCCGTACGGGTAGGGGATTGGATTGAAATGCCTAAATATGGAGTGGATGGCGATGTTCTGCAAATAAACCTGAACAATGTACGTATTCAAAACTGGGATAAAACCATTGTGACTATTCCAACATATACATTACTTAGCGATTCGTTCAAGAATTATAGAGGTATGCAGGATAGCGGTGGTCGACGGATAAAACGGGCGATTAATATTAAGATCTCTTCCATACGCTATGTAACCCTAGCTGAAATTCAAGAACTCAAGAAAATTGCCCTATTGAAGCCCTATATTGAAAAACGAGAAGAAGAGATAGCGACCTTCAATAAAAAGGAGGGAATAGATGATAGTGTACTGGTTAATGGTCGGCGGATGACTAATATCGGGCTATTTCGTGCTTATGCAATGGCCTATGCACGTAAAAATCCTGGGATTCATCAAGAATTAACACTTTTGGTACGTCAATTAGCTTCTACAGAACATGGCTTACCATTAGAACTCTATATGTTTACAAGGGGAACGCAGTGGGCATTTTTTGAAGATACAATGTCCGATTTATTTGATCATCTTTTTGCCGCTATTAAATATTTCCACCTTGAGGTCTTTGAATTACCTGCTTCTGATGATTTACGTAATGTAATGACGGAAAGAGCTTCCTAGTAAATTATGTATCCAGAAGATAAGACTTCCTTCCTTTTGTTCCGTTGGCGAAAACGCTAACGAGAGTCAACCAGCACAATAATCTTTTTTGAATAGTTGTTTTCGGTAGAAAGTTTTGACGCTGCCCGAAAACTTTTCTTTCTCTTCTTTATTATGATCGGTGTGTGAATGTGTTTTTGAATAATAAAACCTGGTCATAGTCAATTTGAGACAAAGATATAAGACTTTTAGTTTTCAATCATATCGTTACCTTCGTTCTCATTAATCGATACCTGTAGCACTTGTTCAGGTATCAATATTTGGCTATAAAACTTTCTATTACCGTTATAAATTTTCATAAATCGTGCATGCAAAAGTGGCCTAAATGGCCACTTCTGCATTGTGGTCAAGATTGAAAAAAGTACCGGTTGTATGTGCTTAATTACAGCGTAGTAGGTAGGTCTCTGATGGAGAGAAGAACAGCATATGGGATAGTTCGGTTAAGACGAACCGATCTACCTGGTGGTGAATTAAGAAGTAACTATAATATATGAATTTAAACAGGATTAAACCAACCTTATTGATTATGGCCGCCGGAATGGGAAGCCGTTACGGTACCCTCAAGCAATTTGATAATTTTGGACCAGCGGGCGAGACCATTCTTGACTATTCGATTTACGATGCGATTGCGGCGGGGTTTGGGAAAGTCGTTTTTGTGATACGGGCAGAGTCGTTACCTATCCTTCGTGCATTATATGAAGAGAAACTGGCCCATAAAATTGAAGTACGCTACGCTATACAGGACTCCGATTTAAGAAAGTTTGGCATTAAGCATGACGTGTTGCGGAAGAAGCCCTGGGGGACAGGTCATGCTGTACTTAGTGCATTTGAACATGTTAATGAACCGTTTGCTGTAATCAATGCCGATGATTTCTATGGGCGGGATGCCTTTCAGAAAATGGCTGATTTTCTGCGTACAAAGATTTCACATATGCGCATGGGAATGATTGGCTTTCGTCTGGCTAATACATTGTCGGACCATGGATCTGTATCTCGTGGAGTGTGTTCGGTTAGCCCTAATGGAAATCTAGAAGCGATTGTTGAACGAACTCAGATATACTATAAGGAAAGAAACGGTAATAGAGATATTGCCTACAAGGAAAATGATACGGAACAGTTCTTGGATGCCGAGACACAGGTTTCTATGAATTTTTGGGGCTTTACACCCAAAATTTTTAAAGTTGCTCTAGATTTGTTTGCCGTATTCGTTAAACAGAATCTGGAACACCCTAATGCAGAGTTTTTTATACCATCTGTGGCCGATTATATGATTCGAAATTCTCTGGCGGATTTTGAAGTAGTTGGCACCAGTGCAAAATGGTTCGGGGTCACCTATAAAGAGGATAAGATAATCGTACAGCGATCCCTAGAGGAACTCGTAGCTACAGGAATCTATCCAAGTTATCTTTTTTCAAGTTGATTTTCGAATTGTTTCAGTTGATTTTTATACTGTAATCCTGTGGGAAATCTAGTTATGAGTCCTGATAAACAATAAATGTAGTTGTTATGCTACATATATAATTTATGCTTGATATTTAGGTTCTTAAAGTTATTATTTCGGTTATTTTTGATGTTTAGTCACAACTTATGAAAAACCTATAGCCGAAGGACGTGAAATCATCACGCCCTCGGAAATTGGTCGTTCTAGAAGTTAGATTACCTAAACACGATATTGGAATGAGTATTTTATTGACCGGATCGACATTTGCGGTGTTAATTCTGAGCGCTTTTTTCATTTTTCTAAATATAGGAAAGGAGAAAAAAGTATTTAACCGTTATTTGTTATTGATGCTGCTACTTGGGGGCTTTTTTCTAATGTTAGAATATACATCTCAGGTACTGGGATCAACATGGTTACATCTTGTTTTAGAGTTTCCTATAGGCTTATTATACGGTCCAGGGTTATTACTTTTGATTCATAACCTGCCACAGAATCACACCCGAACCCAGCCAATTTGGTTACATCTCATACCATTCTTTGTGGCCTTGATAACTTATTTGTTTATTGTTCAGGATTCTAACCGACATTATCGTTATAGTTTAGATTATACGATGATTATGCAATTTATTGCCGTACTTCATTTAGGTTGCTACTTATTGTACCTTAGACCAAATGTATCAAGGATAATTCGGGGACGTGTCAAAGAAAATGAAATTCCCAAAGTTGCGTGGTACTTATCATTTCTTACTTTACTTGCTTGCTCATTGCCTCTATTGGCGGATATGATCGAAGAACCTGGCAATATTCATATCCATAGGTTTTTTTCTCTCTTATTGTATACGATGTTTTTGTTAGGAGCTTCTTTTGTCTTTTTAATGCAAAGACGGTTGAAAAAGCCGGCTTATGCCATCGATATGAGCAAGGAAGAACAAGAAGACCCCGTTCTGGAAAGGAATAAGAAGAGGAATACTATTCCATTGATTCCCCTGACAAGAGAACAGGAGGTTTCCTATCGGAACAGGATTGAACTATTTATACAGACATTGGCCTATTTGGATAGCGATCTCAACAAGGATAAATTTAGCAGTCAATTGGAGATTCCAGTACAACATATTGCTCCTTTTTTAAAGCAGGAGTTTGGAAAGGGCTTTAATGCATTTGTCAATCAATTACGGTTGAGTTATGCCATACGGCAGCTCAAAAGTGAAGAATTGATGTACACTATAGAAGATCTGTCTATGGTTTGTGGGTTTAGTTCCCGAGCTTCTTTTTACCGAAACTTCCAAGCTGAATTTGGCTGTTCTCCCCACCAATATCGTTTGGATTACGGGGAAGGATTAGATTCATTTTAAGACGTCTTCTAGTAATCGAGTTCCTACCTACGGAGTTACCGTATTTATGTATTCCATCAAATATTTGCCTTTCTTTGTGACCTTATATTAGGCCACTTTGATTGTTATGTAATTTCCTAAATGGTGCCTCAGCTTATTGCCAATAACTAAACCTAAACCTTAGAATGATGGAAGGTTAGATCTCTTTATAATAACATCTATAATGTCGATACCTGCCATACTATATTTATCGTTCCCGCGATAAAGTGCACTTGTGGCTTTCTGTCTACAGTCATTAAACCCTTCTTTTTTATTGTCTTATTTTATTCCATAAAGTGCTTTATGAAGAGAAGAAATATTTTCCTTTCAGCGAAAAATAAAGCCTTATTGAATTGTTCTTTTGAGAAACCTTTTGTTTTTGTAATCCATTCTTTGTCAGTGGTTTTGGTATTATTTTGGTCTGTCTTATTTTCTTGTTTTTGCTTAGTTGTACAGGGTGTCCACTTGGAGGCTTAGACTTTTGAGACGCTATTGTTTAAGGCAATTGCAAACTTTGTTAAACATTGTTTTGTAAGGGGCGAGTTGTTTTAAAAATGCATAAACATGCAAAATCGGCGCCCGAAAGTTGTGTTCACCAATCTAAAGACAAAGTATTAAAAATAGTAAAAACAGACATTATGTATTACGATTACTACCTGTATTATTTGAGCTATTTGAGTTCATTGTACAATGGATATCCATTGATTATTCGTATCACTGTAGTGATGGTTATGGCGCTTGCCGCAATCAC
>JAITLW010000283.1 GCA_031277715.1 Sphingobacterium sp.
AGCCGATATACTATCGATTCTATGAAAACTGTATCTCGCTCCCTTCTGCTGTATCTCGTATATATAGATTAAATCGGCTCCTAAATCGGACACAAATAATCGAGATCCATCCGCAGAGAAAAAAGCAGAATGAATATGTGAACTCGACTGCCTACCTTTATTAATGCTACTACCTTCAAACTGGATAAAGTCTTCTTCCTGATTTAAGCTTCCATCATCTTTTAAAGAAAACAAGACTAACGAGCCACTACTATAATTGGAAACGACCAGCACAGGCTTAGTCGGGCTGAGAGACACATGACAGGGGTGAGCTCCCTTGGTAGGTAAAGTCCCCACGATCGCTCTACTTTCCAAATCGATTGCCGTCAGACGACCTTCGTTATTCTCATTTACAGCATACAGCATCTGCCCTTTTCTAGCTAAAAAAGAAGGGTTGTCCATCGGTATAGTTCCTGAAAAAGTAGAAGCGCCTGTAGCGACTTCAAAATCATAAAGCTGTGCTCCTTCACTTCCTCCTGCTGAAGTATATGTTCCTACATACAGCTTAGCCGTTTGTGCCTGAATATTCAAAAATAAGCTTGGGACCGACAGTCCTAAAAAAACAGCAAACACTTTACTTAAATTAATCATATTATACCTGCGTTAAATTTCGTTAAAAACGATATTAGCCTCTGTCAAAAAGCTATATTCGTAACAAAATATAGAATAAAAAAGACATTAATAAATCAAACAAGATAATCTTACAGCACCTTCTCTAATTATTTCAGTCCAGGTTCGAGGAGATGATCTTATTCTGATGAAAAATACGACTTTTACAAATTATTCTGATATTTTTGTGTACAAATATTGAATAACGCTTATTATGAAAGAATCATGATTTATACCACCCCATTGAGGAATGAATAAATCGGATCACTTCATCACAAATTAAAAACAAATCAGAAAAGATGAAAAAAATATTAGGGATATTTCTTATTCTATCCATATACTTTTCACCAACTTTTGGACAAGAAAAGCTAATAGACCGTGTCATATCAACTGTTGGTACAGGCCATATCTTACAGTCGGACCTGGAGTTGGAGTACACACAATATCTAGCACAAGGAAACGCACCTAATGACAAGATAAAATGTTATATCCTACAGCAGCTGTTGACACAGAAGCTTTTAGCACAACAAGCTGTAATTGACTCTGTAGAGGTATCCGAAAGTGAAATCGATGACCAATTGAACTTCCGTATCCGTTCTATGATCCAAAAAGCTGGAGGGAAAGAACGATTGGAGGAATTTTTAAACCGCTCTATATTACAGCACAAAGAGGAAATGCGTCCTGCTGTTGCCGAACAATTAAAAGGAAACAAAATGCAAGGACAATTGGTATCTAAAGTAGATGTTACTCCACAGGAAGTAAAAAAATATTTCCAAAGCTTAAATGCAGATAGCTTACCTTATTTCAATACAGAAATCGAATATGCACAATTGGTTATCAACCCAGTATTAACCAAAGAAGAAAAAGATCAATTCCGCGCTAAAGCAGAGGGATATCGCAAGCAAGTATTGGATGGTTCAGATTTCGGAACTATCGCACGTCTATATTCTGAAGATGGTTCTGCTCCTTACGGTGGTGAATTGGGCTTCAGTACAAGGGATGCATGGGTAAAAGAATTCTCGGCACAGGCCTTCAAATTGAAAGCCGGCGAAATGTCTCCTGTATTTGAAACACAGTTTGGTTTTCACTTCCTTCAGGTTCTTGAAAGACGCGGAGAAGAAGTGAATGTACGCCATATCCTAATCAAAAGTAAACCGACAAACGCTGCATTGTCACGTACTAAAGCGAAAATAGATAGTATCTATGACCTTATTGTAGATACAAAACGTATGAATTTCAATACTGCAGCATCCTTATACTCGGATGACAAAGAAACGAAATACAACGGTGGTGTAGTAACCAATATGGAAGACCGTTCGACATTAATCCCTGTTGACCAATTGGATGATGTATCGGTATTCAACGCCATAGACCCTTTAAAAGAAGGTGAAGTATCTAAAGCTGTACTCTATACAGACAAAAGAACAGGGGAATCTTCCTATCGCATTTATTACTTAAAGTCCAGGATTGCTCCTCATAAAGCAAACCTAGATCAAGACTTTGCTAAAATTAAGGAAGCCGCTCGTCAGGACAAAGTAAACCGCACACTGAGTGAATGGTTTGAATCTAGAAGAGAGACAACTTATATCGATATAAATCCAGAGTTCTTATCCTGTGATGAATTAAAAGTCTGGGCAAAGACAACAGATAAAACTGCCAAAGGCAATTAATAAAAAAGGCGAAAAGTAAAACTTTTCGCCTTTTTTATTCTTTAATATTTACTACCGCTCAAATAGCATTTCTAAAATCACACGCCATTGATAGTCGTCTTTTAGCTGCCATATTCTGATGTAGTTAAACTTCACCTCTTTATCTTTCGAAGACACCGTCGCATTGCCCAACGAATAAGCAAATTCACCACTGTATGCACGTCCTACATCAGTAGGTTCGGTTTCAATGGTAATACGTTGTTTTTTAAGGAATGACAATACATTTTTCTTACCCGATATCTCCTCTTGCCATGGGTAATAGAAGCGTGCATCATCAGCTAGAAACTCTGAATAGGCCGTTTCATTATTCGCTTTCAGCACCGTTGAGAACAACTGATCGGTAGACATTACCACATCCTCTCGCTGCTGTAACCTGACTTTGGAGCGATGCTTTAGATACCAGGAATCATCAGGCTCATGGTACCAGATCTCTTGCGGTTGATTCTTTCCAAAGTTTTCTACTTCGGCCCTTAGTTCGACTTTCCAATCTCCCTTCTTACCCCGCTTCCATACGGTTAGATACTGTCCATTTCTCTTTACTGCCCCTACCTTCTGAAACTCCATCTTGCCAGACGTTACTCCCCAGTCAAGGCTTTTGGACACCAACGCAAAATTAGGATCCCAGCTCAAGACATCCGGAATATTCGGCCTATTATTAAGATAATTAAAAGCATTCACTGCCGAAGGCACATAAAAAGTAGACTCTTTATCAATAATCGACGAAAATGCAGCGTGTGGAGACTGAGCTTTGGAAAGCATAGCCGCATTTCTATCTGCAGTGATCAAGCCCCCCACTTTGTCCGGCAATTGGGCAAACAATACCTGAGCCGGAAAAGCGATACAAACAAGAGATATGCTGGTTAAAAAACTACTATATTTCATAAATACATGACCTATTTTTAGCTGTCATTTTTGAACCTACAATATCAAATCTTATTCCAAAGTGTTCCATCTTTGCTATCTTTCAGTTGAATTCCAATTGCAGATAGTTCTTGTCTTATTCTATCAGAAGTTGCAAAATCTTTGTTTTGCTTGGCTTCATTACGCATCGCTATCACTAAATCCATCAACCCCTCCATATCCTGGTTATTACCAGTCAACTGATCATCTTTCAAGCCCATGATATCAAAGACAAACTCTTTCATCAATTGCTTTATTTGCTCCAGTGTAGCAACATTAACCTGCTGTTTACCGTCGTAAATAGAATTAATAAGGCGAACCACTTCAAAAAGCTCGGCAATCAATATAGGACTATTAAAGTCATCGTCCATTGCCGCATGACATTTCGTAAGCACCTCATTCAAATCGACATCAATCTTTGTTTTACCAGAAGGGGTGATTTTATCCAGCAAAGCGATCGCTGTCATCAAGCGCTTATAACCTTTCTCCGCAGCATCCAGCGCTTCATTAGAAAAGTCCAATGTACTTCTATAGTGTGCCTGTAACATAAAGAACCGTACAGCCATAGGAGAATATCCTTTTTCAAGCAAAGGATGGTCGCCAGTAAATAACTCGCCAGGTAAGAATCCATTACCTGCAGATTTTGACATACGTGCCCCATTAACGGTCAACATATTGGTATGCATCCAATACTTGGCCGGCTGTACATGATTACAGGCTTCTGATTGTGCAATCTCGTTCGTGTGATGTGTAGCAGCCAGATCCATTCCTCCGCCGTGGATATCAAACTGATCTCCAAGATACTTACGGCTCATCGCTGAACATTCGATATGCCAACCGGGGAAACCGACGCTCCAAGGAGCAGGCCATTGCATAATATGCTCAGGCTTCGCCTTTATCCATAACGCAAAATCCAACCGCCCTTTCTTCTCATCCTGCCCCCCCAATTCGCGGGTGTTATTCAGCAAATCCTCCAGGTTACGATTGGTTAAAATGGTATAATTATGTTCTTTTACGTATTTATCTACATCAAAGTACACCGTTCCATTCACCTCATATGCATAACCATTCGCGATAATCTGTTGTACCATTTCGATCTGCTCCGAAATATGGCCAGTAGCTGTCGGCTCAATACTAGGAGGCAGTGTATTGAACATCCGCAATACATCGTGAAAGCCTAAGGTGTACTTTTGTACAATCTCCATAGGCTCTAACTGCATCAACTTTGCCTTTTTTGCAAATTTATCATCCCCCTCATCATTATCTCCTTCAAGGTGCCCCGCATCTGTAATATTACGTACATACCGGACTTTATACCCTAAATGTAGGAGGTAACGAAAAATCAAATCGAAGGAAACAAAAGTCCTACAATTGCCCAAATGTACATCACTGTATACGGTCGGCCCGCACACATACATACCAACAAGATTAGAATGAATTGGTTCAAACTTTTCCTTTTTTCGCGTAAGGGTATTGTATACGACTAGATTGTGTTGCATATTGAACAGATAATAAATTGATTAAACTATTTTTGTCTAAAATACACTTGAATTGGAACACCATTAAAATCAAAATGCTCCCGTAATTTATTTTCTACGAAACGTCTGTAGGGCTCCTTGATATACTGTGGTAAATTACAGAAAAACGCAAACATAGGGCTTCGTCCTGGAAGCTGTGTTGCATATTTGATTTTGATATATTTACCTTTTATGGATGGTGGCGGATAGTTTTCGATTATCTCCAACATCACATCATTCAACTTAGATGTAGGTATTTTCTTCGTCTTATTCTCGAAGATTTGCATTGCTTTTTCTACCACTCTGAAGATACGCTGTTTCTCCGTCACTGAAGTAAAGAGGATAGGCACATCGGTAAAAGGTGCTATTTTCTCTTTAATTCGAGCCTCAAATTCCTTCATCGTTTTGTTGTCCTTTTCAATAGTATCCCATTTATTGACAACGATAAGGATACCTTTTTTATTTTTCTCAGCTAAATGGAAGATATTGATATCCTGCCCTTCGATTCCATCATTGGCATCTAACATCAATACCACTACATCTGAATCCTCCAAAGCCTTTATAGTACGCATCACCGAGTAAAACTCGATATCCTCGTTCACCTTACTTTTCCGTCGCAACCCAGCCGTATCTATCAATAAGAACTCATGTCCAAATTGGTTGTAATGAATCCGTATAGAATCACGTGTAGTTCCTGCTACATCCGTTACGATATTACGATCTACTCCTAATAAAGCATTAGTCATAGAAGATTTTCCGACATTCGGACGGCCCACAATCGCTACTTTTGGCAAAGGAGTTTCGTCCTCTTCTTCCTCATCTGGAAAGTTAGAAACTACCGCATCCAAGAGCTCACCCGTGCCAGAACCTGTAGCCGAAGACACATTATAGATTTCGCCTAAACCAAATGCATAGAACTCTGCAGAATCATGGTGTAGCTTTGCATGATCAACTTTATTTGCGACAACATATACCGGTTTGGATGTACGGCGCAGTAAATCTGCAATTTCATCATCCAAATCCGTAATTCCGGTAGTTACATCCACCATGAATATAATAACCGAGGCTTCTTCGATAGCGATATGAACCTGATCCCGGATAGCCTCTTCGAATACGTCGTCTGACCCGTGTACAAAACCACCGGTATCAATTACAGTAAATTTCTTACCGATCCAATCTGCGACTTCATAGTGACGATCACGCGTCACACCACTAAAGTCATCTACAATCGCTTTTCTACTCTCCGTCAAGCGATTAAACAAGGTCGATTTCCCCACATTGGGACGACCTACAATTGCAACAATGTTTGCCATATCTTTAAATTTTTATCTCGCGCGTTACCCTCACGGCAACTAATCTTTTATTACTCAATAAATAGAACGGACAAAGTTACGCAAAAACAGTGGCATTATGTTTTGTTGCTGACAACTTCCTAGATAATATTTTCACCCATCAATAGATCAGCGTCTATTCTTTTTTACACAAAAAATCAAAAAGAAAGCCCCACATAAAATATGTGAGGCTTCTAAAAAAAACAAGTACCTGCCCAATCCTATTAATTGCCCGTAGGATTTTGCGTTAATGGACCTGGATATGAATTAATCGCAGATTGCGGTATAAAATAGATCACTCTAAAATCTGTCGGTTCAACCGTTTCAAACTGCTTATGAGGCCCTGGATATTGGCGAGTTAATTTTTTCCCATTTCTGAACACATCATAACTACGTTCAGCCTGATAAGCCAATTCCAACTGACGCTCTTTATCAATACGCTCTCCCGCATTAACAGCATCCAACGAGCCATAACCACCACCAACAATAGATCTCGTACGAATAACATTCAAATCTGTCAAGGCTGCTCCATAATTACCTAACTTTGCGTACGCTTCAGCACGGTTCAAATAAACCTCCCCCAAACGGCTGATTACTGGTGAGTGTAAATGCGTATCTTCTCCTTCACGCGAAGATTTCGTTATATAGAATTGAGGATAAACACGGTTCAAGGAAATAAAATTATCAATTACACCTTTGTACGTCTTTCCATCTTTATATTCTATTGAGTAAATCTCTTGCGAGGCATCTACCTCTGTTAATGTATACGTATCATCCCCATCTTGACAGGTGATAATATTACCACTACGTGTTATATTCGCTTGAAGGTAGTTTAATATATTAACCCCATCTTCCTTAATAAATCGAAAAACCTCTCTATAATTACCTGAAGTTGCGTCTTTTGCATAAGTAGGCTCAATGAAACTCGCTCGTGCATCTACCATTTTATACTTCCCTGGGCGCCAGTCGTTGCGACCAGTTTCATTTAATAGATCAATATACTTTGCACTGGCATACATTTCCCCCCATCCCATACCACCGATATTAGCATACATACCGCCTACACCGTAAAAATGGTCATCACCTGAAAACTCAGAAGCCACTCGCTTGATTGCAAAAATAGTCTCTCTATTGTTTTCTGGAGTGAAGGTATTGTACTTCATAAAGTCAGCACGTGACAACAAGTTGTACTTCCCAGAGTTAATAACTTTGTCCGCATAATCAACAGCCAACTGCGCATACTCTTTGTTCGGATTATCGTATGTGCCACTCATATACAGATACACTCGGGACAACATCGCCTGAGCAGCCCCCTTCGTAGCCTTTATATGACTTTCACTATCCCCCATCAACTCTTCCGCCCGCTTTAAATCCGCAACAATCTGCTCATATGTTACCTTTACTGTTGAACGATCTGGAAGCGTCATTTCCAATACGTTATCCGGTGTACCATTCACAATCGGAACACCCAAATTTGTTTCAGGACTTTGGTAATACGGTCTCCCATAAGCGCGTACCAGATAAAAGTACAGCATTCCACGAACATAATAGCACTCTCCCAACTTACTGTCAATTTCAGCACTTTGCCCTTCTTTAATCATTTTGATAATATTCGAAGATTGCGCAATAGCTTTATAACTTGCGTCCCAAAACTGGGACAAACGTCCATTGTTAGGCGTGCGAGCATAAGATATAAACTCATAGAAATCATCTGTAGAAGAACCGCGGATCATCATATTGTCCCCGGCATACTCACCTGCGCGATGCATAGGATCCGACCACGATTTTAACTGGGCATAAGTTCCATTCAGAAGTCCATCCAATGCAGCTTCCGGATTCTTTGCAATAGTTTCTGAATCCATTGCATCATACGATAGACGCTCTATGTCACACGAGGCAAAGGTCGCCGAGACCAACAATGCTATAAATATCTTTTTCATATTGTTTTCTTCTTTTTAAAATGAAACATTTAGCCCAAACATATACTTACGTGTTGTAGGATACACATCCGTTCCAGTTGATGACAATACAGATCCATCTTTTGCAGGGAGCTCTGGGTCAACCCCTGAATAATTTGTCAAAACAAATAAATTCTCACCAGAGAAGAATAAACGTACATTTTTCACTCCATACTGGTTCAACTTCAGATTATAACCTAAGGTTAACGAGCGCAAACGCAGAAAATCATTTTTTTCGATATAGCGTGAAGACGCCTGATTTCCCTTATCCTGATTATTGTATTTAGCTATAGGATGTGTCGCTACGTCTCCTGGTTTCTCCCAACGCTTCCATCCATCCATTAATCTCATTTGGTTACGATCCGTATAAGTACCGTCTGAATCAAATTCCTGACGGGAATAATTGTAAAAATGTCCACCTATAGAATAGCCAAATGTCGCACCCAAGTCAAATTGCTTGTACTGCACCGCTGTAGAAAACCCACCAAATAATTTAGGTGAAGACTTCCCAAGCTTTTCATTCGTTGCTTTAGAATAGTCCGAGGTAGTTTCTCTAGATGTTTCTGCTCCGTCTGCATCTCTCTTTACAATGTACCACATTGGAGCACCATTATCTGGATTTACCCCTGCCCATTCTTTCATATAATAGGTATCCACAGATCTGCCTGGTTCTAACACATATTGCGCAGACCCCGCAATGTTAGATCCGTCACCCACAAAAAGAGGCTTAGTCGAGTACGATCCATCTGCATTTCGAGTAGGAATTAGGCTAATTAGTTTATTAACATTATGCCCCATATTAACATCTAAACTCCACAACCAATCGTTTGTGCGAACAATATCTCCTCCAATTGACAATTCGATCCCCTTATTATTCATCTCACCGATATTTCTATAAATAAAACCAGTACCAGTCATCCAACTAATAGGAACATCATACAGAATATCGTTGGAATTCTTGTTGTAATAGTCGAAAGTCGTACGTATCCGGTTATTCAGGAATGTAGCATCAAAGCCCAGCCCTGTCGTCATTGTCTTTTCCCAAGTCAGATCTTTATTCCCAATCCTAGCAATCAATGCACCTGGGTTTTCATTATAACTATATTCAGATTTAACAGAGTACAAGTTGTATTGCGGATAAAGGTGACTTGGTCTATTTCCACTAGAACCGTAAGAAGCTCGTAACTTCAAGGTGTTCACCCAAGGCGCGTTAAACCAACTTTCATGATGCATGTTCCAACCTCCACTAAAAGAGAAAAAATTACCGTATTTCGCATTATCTCCAAAATTAGAAGCCCCATCACGACGCAAAGACGCCTCTACTAGATAACGATTATCGTACGTGTAGTTCGCTTTTGACAAAAAGGACTGCACGGCCCATTCTTCAATTTTACCTTTTGTTCTTTCAGGCTTGCTGACCACATCCAAGACCTCAAACCCCGGAATAAAGCCTGTACCATAAACATCTAACCTCTTAAACCAATAGTCGTTAAACTCGTAGCCACCAACAGCAAACAAAGTATGTTTACCCCATGATTTATTCACCGTCAACATCTGATTTGTATAACGTCTGGCTACTTCATCTCTAAAATCGCTAATTCGACCTTGAACACTCAACCCGCCATTAGATCTCGGGTCAGTATAACCTGCACTAGCATCATTGATATAGCGATAATTATTTACCGAATTAAAGGTCAACCAGTCAGTCAATTTGACCACGAAGTCCAAATTCCCCATTAATTCGTATTTTACACCTGAGGAATGATTCCATTGCAAATCGTACAAATAATTGGTACTCGCGCTATTCACCCAACTGCTGGAACGATGGGGAACTAAATTCCCTGCAGCATCATAAGGACTGTCCCACGGAAGATTAGAATACATTGCTCCAACGGAATACTCTCGATTTTCCACCCCTCGACGCGACCCAACAACCGAAGGTTTGATAGTCAGCCAATCAAACGGCTTATATTCCTGATTAAGACGGACGTTATATCTTTTATAATCATACCCTTTTACTGCCCCTTTTTCATCATACATCCCTACGGACAAATAAGAGCGTAATTTCTCCGTCCCACTAGAGACAGATATATTGTGATTTTGTACAAATCCATTTTGAGTGGCTAAATCCCACCAATCAAAATTACTATTTCGTAATTCTGCATTCCACCTTGGAAACTTGATCTCATTTGCATTTGAAAAGGAAGAATAGTAATCGTAAAGCTCTTGACCATTCATTACCTGTAGATTTCCATTTGTCAACTGATTAAATCCCATTCTTGTGGAGAGTGTAATATCTGTTACCCCTGATTTTGCACGTTTCGTCGTCACTACTACTACCCCATTAGCTCCTTGCGAACCGTAGATTGCAGTAGAAGCGGCATCTTTCAACACGGTCATCGTCTCGATATCATCAGGATTCAAATCTCCGGCTCCAGATCCAACAATAACACCATCTATAACCCATAATGGGTTCTTATTTCCTCCTAGTGTAGCCTGACCACGAATAACAACAGCACCACCAGAACCAGGACGCCCTGAACCAGGTGCTACAAACGCTCCAGACACTTTGCCATTCAACATATTCTCTACGTTAGGCGTAGTAACATCTCGAAGCTGTTTACCACTTACCACCTGCATTGCCCCTGTTAAGCTTTCTCTTTTCTGAACTCCATATCCGACAACCACAACTTCCTCCAAAGCCTCACTTGATTCTAACAATGTAACTAGAACAGTTCCTCCCACAACTTTCCGCTCCACTCTCTCATGGCCGACAGCTGTTACAATCAAGGTCTGCCCAGACACAGCCGCAATAGAAAAATTACCATCCTTATCGGATGAGGTTGTCAACGTTGAATTCTCTTTCACCGTAATTGTTGCACCACTTACAGGACCTGAACTGGAAATTACCTTACCAGTGATCTTTTGCTGTCCTTCCTCCGTACGAATGCTTAACTCAGAGGAAAAAGAGCCTGCTTGAATCGAACCAGGTGTTATGAGAGCAAACATTAAAGCCGTTGTAATTGGATAAAATCCAAAGACAAAAAATGGGCTTGAAAAACATTTTTTCATAAAATTTAATTTAAGTTACTCGGTAAACTAATCAGACACCACAATCTAGTTTCACGGCTCCAAATTAATTTAATGTTACAGGATTAAAAACTCTCGGTTAACATCAAACGTTTGCGTAAATTGAACAATCGTTTGCGTTAATAATCATTATGTAACATGTAAACCGTTGAAAATAAATCAATTCTAAAAAAATAATAAAATTGACAAAACTCGCATAACCGATATAGCTCCTATCATAAGCAGGTGAACGCAACACGTAAACAGTATACATCATTTCCTTAAATTGGTTATAAAACTAAGAAAGCCTAATCTTGCGATTAAGCTTTCTACTGAGTAGCGGGGACCAGACTCGAACTGATG
>JAITLW010000302.1 GCA_031277715.1 Sphingobacterium sp.
GAGAAACTAAATAATTCCCTAGATTATTTAGTTCTTTGTATTTTCGTGGGTTGAAAATATAACGAATTGCTGAAGATCGCTTATCATACCAAATATGTTCACCCCGTGCGTGAGGGGCATCGCTTTCCGATGTTGAAGTATGAACTGATTCCTGAGCAGCTCTGCTACGAGGGGCTGGTCTCTGCTGTTAATTTTTTTGAACCAGAGATGGTTGATTTTGAAACGGCCGCGCTGGCTCATGATGTGGGGTATTTGCGTCGGTTGTTTGATTTGGAGTTGGATGCAAAGATGGTGCGGCGCATAGGTTTTCCATTGTCTCAGGAATTGGTGGATCGGGAGCGGTATTTGGTAGATGGTACCCTAAAATCTGCTTTGTTTGCGTTGGAATATGGTATCTCTTTTAATGTTGCCGGAGGTACGCATCATGCTGGACGTGATTTTGGAGAGGGTTTCTGTTTGATGAATGACCAGGCGATAGCGGCAGCTTACCTGCTGGAACAGGGATTGGCAACACGTATTTTGATTATTGACCTCGATGTACACCAAGGTAATGGTACGGCGCATATCTTTGAGGGCGTCTCTCCAGTGTATACTTTTTCGATGCATGGGGACAAGAATTTCCCTTTTATCAAGGAGCGCTCCGATAGGGATGTCGCTCTGGAAGATGGAATCCAAGACGAGCTGTATCTGAAGCTGTTGAAAGAAAATCTCACCTTTCTTTTTGAAACGGTTAATCCGGATTTTGTTTTTTACCAAGCGGGGGTAGATATCTTAGGCTCGGACAAGCTTGGGAAACTGAAGGTGTCTGCAACCGGATGCCGAGAGCGGGATAGGATGGTGTTGGAGAGCTGTAATGTGCATAAGGTTCCGGTACAGGTTAGTATGGGTGGTGGGTATTCGACGCAGATTCGTGATATTGTCAATGCGCATGTCGAGACTTATCGTGCAGCAATTGCTATTTTTGATTTCTAATTTTTAACTTCTGACTTTTAATTTTATACTATGTTTTTTTATCAAGATGCCTCTTTTGAAAATTTATCCATACACCATGTCGGTAATAAAACCAATGATGAGTTTTATATCTTATCTGAGGCTCCTGTGGATTTAGTGGGGGACGAGGTATTGCCGGATTTATTGATGCAGTACTTTATGAAACCTTTTGTTAAGGCTAATGAGGTGTATCGTTTTTTTCATCCAAATGAGGAATTGCAACTTAACGAAGTCTATCACTTTAGTAAGAAATTTTTCGATAGAGAGATTGATTTTCACGAGTTTTCGCAGCAGGTTACTAAGCATCTGTATGAGGTGTCCGAACATCCTAAGATTAAGCCGGGTGAGGTGTATGTGGTATCGCTAAAGAATGTGCAGATGGAAGGAGAGGATTGGAGTGCTGTAGGTATTTTTAAGTCAGAGAATAAAGAAGCTTATTTGAAAGTGTACCCAGAGCAAGGGGGCTTTCAACTGAACTATGAGCAAGAGGCTATCAATATCAATAAACTGGATAAAGGGGTCGTTATTGTCAATACGGAAGCCGAAGAGGGGTTTAAAGTTCTTGTCGTAGATCAGACTAATCAGTCGGAAGCGGTATATTGGAAGGATAATTTTCTACAGCTTAAATCCCGGAATGACAATTACCAACAGACGGGAAATCTGATGAAGGTGTATAAGAACTTTGTCAATGAAAAGTTGGATGAAGTCTTTGAGTTGGAAACTGCAGACAAAATAGATTTGTTAAATCGGTCTATGAATTATTTTAAGACGAAGGAGACATTTGATAGTGCTGAGTTTGAAGAGGAGGTTATCGGTAATCCTCAGGCTGCGGGATTGTTTAATGAGTATAAACAGAGTTTTGAAGATGAGTTTGATTTGCCTTTTCAGGCTAACTTTGAGATTGCAACTCCAGCGGTAAAGAAAATGCAGTCTTCCTATAAATCGGTGATTAAGCTGGATAAGAATTTCCATGTTTATGTACATGGCAAACGGGAATATTTGGAACACGGATATGATGAAGAGAAGGGAATGAATTATTATAAACTGTATTACGAAAATGAGAGCGAGGGGTAATAACCGGCGTAATATTAAGTATTATGTGCTTTTGGGAGGTGCGGTGCTTTTCCAATTTGGGCTGTTCTTGTTGAAAGACCAACCGGAATGGATAGAACGGTATTATTCGAGAGGGTTCTATCCGCTGTTTTCTTATTTGTCTGTTATTCTCTTTTCTTGGGTTCCGTTTAGTGTGGGAGATTTACTTTATTTCCTATTTGTCCTCGTTATTGTGGGGTTATTTATAGGGATGATGCGGTCCTTGGTAAAAAAGAACTGGCAGAAAGGAGGACGATATGCATTGCGTCTTTTGACTTTCCTTTGTGCGCTCTATACTTTTTTTTATGTGAATTGGGGCCTTAATTATTATAGGTTACCCATTACCAAGCACCTGGGGCTGAATGTCGATGAGACGCATGCGGATGATTATAGGGATGTGCTGGGGAAGTATATTGTGATGGCTAATACATTGCGGGATCAACTGGATGTAAAAGGTCAGTCTCGATTGGGGGTGAGGGTGGATCTACAGGAGTATATCCGGCAGGATACTGTATTTACTCCTTTGCTTTCCAAGACTCAGGTGCATGCCAAAAATCCTTTGTCGAGTGCATTGGTTTCTTACTTTACGGTGTCTGGATATTTCAATCCGTTTAGTATGGAGGCTCATGTCAACCAGGAGATTCCTAATTCCTCATATCCTTTTGTGTATGTGCACGAGTTGGCTCATCAAATGGGGATTGGGTTTGAGGATGAGTGTAATTTTATTGCTTTTCGCTTATTGGTGGGTCATGAAAATGGCTGGTACAGATATGCTGCGTATTATGCTGCGATACAGAGCCTCCTGAAGCCTTTGTACGGGGATAAAGAGCAATTGGAGCGTGTTCGTAATATGCTGTCTGAAAAAGTACGTGCAGATTTTAAGGAGGAGTATGCTTTTTGGCAATCCAAGCATGGTTGGGTTGAGCAGCTTATGAGTCTGTTTTATAATCAATATCTACAGTATAACAATCAGCCCGAGGGATTGGCGCGCTATGATATGATGGCAAAGCTTATCGTTGCTTGGGAAAAGCAAAAGCGCCATGAATTATCTACTCAAGACCTAGGTAAGTTATATGCTCCTCCGGTAGTCAGGTAAGGCTAGCGGAGGAGTTGTAGTCCTATTTTAGTCTACTGTTTTTTTCTTTTTCTTCTTCTTGATTTTTTCTATAATTTCAGTAATTAGAGGGTAGGTGTTGCCTTCTACTTTATCTAATTCCCTCGGGTCAAGCCAGATTGCTTGTGTGATGTCTTCTTCGGTTTGCGGGATTAATTTAGGGACTTTGTTTACTCCCATTTCATACCACTTGGTTTGTTTTAGGACAAATTTGCCTCGCATGTAATAGGTGTGATAGGTTGTTGCAATTTTAGGTCCTAAATAGTTCACTTTGATACCGCATTCTTCTTCGACTTCACGGAGAGCAGCATCTTTCATTTTTTCAGACTCTTCGACCTTTCCTTTCGGTAAATCCCATTTGTCGAGTCTGTAAATGAAAAGGTAATCTCCATCTCCATTTTTTACCAATCCACCTGCCGCATGAATTATTTTTACAGTAGATAGTATGTTTTTTAACACCTGGTTAATGTTTGGGTGTACATAGAGGTAAGTTATGTCATTGTTTTTCGTGATACTGTTGAAAAGTTTTTCCATATCAATATCTTGTAAACCAATGGTTTGTACGTTCCCTTTGATAGAAGGGGCAAAATCTGCTAAAATTAGCAGGCTTTGGTTCATATAAATTTTATAAATTTGTGCCATGAATAATTTTAATGAGGTTGAACAAAAAATTGCTGAATCCTTATTGCAAATTAAAGCAATAAAATTACAACCTAAAAGTCCTTTTACATGGGCATCAGGGTGGAAGTCTCCAATTTACTGTGATAATCGTGTCGCATTATCGCATCCAGCTATTCGTACGTATATACGTCAAAAGCTTTCTCAATTAATCCAAGAGGAGTTTGGATCGGTAGATATGATATCGGGTGTGGCAACTGCAGGAATACCTCAGGGTGTATTGGTTGCACAGGATTTAGGTTTGCCTTTTTCTTATGTACGTGCTAGTGCTAAAGAGCATGGCCGTCAAAATTTAATCGAGGGAGAGGTTGTGTCCGGACAACGTGTAGTCGTTATCGAGGATCTCGTCTCTACGGGAAAAAGCTCATTGCAAGCAGTAAAGGCTTTGCGTGATGCAGGATGTAATGTTGTTGGATTGGTTTCTATCTTTACGTACGGTCTAGATGTAGCAACAACAAATTTTGCTGAGGCAAAATGTCCATTATTCAGCCTATGTGACTATAATGCCCTTATCCATGTTGCAGTAGATAAGAGTTATGTTCTAGAGGCTGATATTGCTGTTTTAGAGCAGTGGCGTGTGGATCCAGCAAACTGGACGTCTGAAGTTTAAAAATATAAATCTTTAGTGATATGACTGTTATCCAGAACAACGTAGTTTTAAACAAGCCTATAGGTGATGTTTATGCTTTCTTGGCTGATTTGAACAACCATGAGCAGCTGATGCCTGAGAATATTTATAATTGGACATCGACTGCGGAGGAAGCTCGTTTTACCATTAAAAATATGGCGAAATTAGCCTTAAAAATCAGTCAGCGTATTGAAAACAAGGAGATTGTCTGTGTGCCTTCAGAAGAGGCTCCTTTCGATATCAAATTAGCTTGGAGATTGGAGGAGCAGGGAGGGGAAACTAAAGCTACGTTTGTCATCGAAGCACAGCTTAATATGATGATGAAGATGATGGCTTCAGGGCCGTTACAGAAGTTGGTTGATCATCAGATTCAGCGGTTGAAAGAGACGTTGGGGTAATAAAGGTTATTTTATCAAAAAAATAAAGAAGGGTAGATTTGTTTCTACCCTTTTTTTTGCTGAAAGTTATAGCCCTAAAGGCGGGGATTGGTGTAAATTTTTTGGTTTTGAAACGTTTTTATTGACAGGAGAGTGATATTGTAACGATTTGGATTCAGTATTTTTGTATATACAGATTTAGAATTATCTTTAGCCCATGGAATTAAATTTGAGAAGACCGTTAGCCTTTTTTGACTTAGAAACTACAGGTGTAAATATTGCTACGGACAAGGTTGTTGAGATTGCTATAGTAAAAATATTACCTGGCGGTGGCGAGGAAGTATACACAAAAAAGGTTAATCCCGGGATTCCAATTCCAGCAGCGTCATCGTTGTTTCACGGCATTTATGATGAGGACGTAAAAGACCTGCCACTCTTTAAAGAATTGGCACAAGAGATTGCTGATTTTATAGGAGATGCTGACTTAGCAGGGTATAATTCCAATAAATTCGATGTCCCTATGCTGATGGAAGAGTTCTTAGCAGCGGGAGTTGATTTCTCTTTGGAAGGACGTGCTTTTATCGATGTACAGAATATATTCCATCAAATGGAGCAGCGTACGCTGAAGGCGGCTTACCGTTTCTATTGCGATCAAAGTTTGGAGAATGCGCATCAAGCTGAGGCAGATGTCCGTGCTACTTATGAGGTGCTTAAAGCGCAGTTGGACAAATATAATGGAGTTGCTTTTGAAGATAAGCATGGAGATGTATCTTACCCTGTAGTGAATGATGTTCAGGCACTACATACGTTTACAAACCTGTCCAAGCCTGTTGATTTTGCGGGCCGTTTGGTCTACAATGAAGAGGGGGAGGTGACTATTAATTTTGGTAAGCATAAAGGTAAAAATGTGACGGATGTGTTTGATGTAGAACCAAGTTACTATGCCTGGATGCAAAATGGAGATTTTCCACGTTATACCAAAAAGGTGTTAGAGAATATCTGGAATGCATATAAGAGCCAGAAAAAAGAAGTAAAAACAAAAGAGGCTACTGAGGGGGGAGGTCATGTGAAGCGTGAGTTTAAGAAAAAGATGGACGAGCCTAGTAAACCTATAACGAATGATATGTTAAAGGGGTTGCAAGATAGATTTGGGAAGTAATATAGAATAATAGAAAATAGATGAATACACAACAAGAGATTGAACACGTAAAATGTCTAATCATTGGCTCAGGTCCGGCTGGATATACTGCAGCTATTTATGCGGCGCGTGCCGATTTGAAGCCTGTCGTTTATACAGGTATAGTACCTGGAGGACAGTTGACTCAGACTACTGAGGTGGACAACTTTCCAGGGTATCCGCAAGGTGTAACTGGTCCAACGATGATGGACGACCTTCGTGCGCAAGCAGAACGCTTCGGAACAGATGTGCGTTTTGGTTATGCTACTAAAGTTGATTTCTCTAAAGAAGGTGGTATACACACTGTTGTTATTGATGGTGTGAAAACTGTTACTGCAGAGACTGTGATTATTGCTACTGGTGCTACAGCTAAATATTTAGGACTGCCTTCTGAGCAATTGTATATGGGTGGTGGTGTTTCGGCATGTGCCGTATGTGATGGGTTCTTCTACAAAGGACAGGATGTGGCTATCGTTGGAGCTGGAGATACAGCGGCTGAGGAAGCTACTTATTTAGCTAAGCTATGTAATAAGGTACATATGTTAGTTCGCCGTGACGAGTTCCGTGCTTCAAAAGCAATGGTGCACCGTGTAATGAACACGAAGAATATTGAAGTTCACTATATGAGCGAAGCACAAGAAATCCTAGGTGACGGTCAGGTGGTTACAGGTGTACGTGTATTGAATAACCAAACAAAAGAAACCAAAGACTTAGAGGTAAAAGGTTTCTTTGTCGCTATTGGACATCAGCCAAACACAGAGTTGTTCAAAGACGTTTTAGATATGGACGAGACTGGTTATTTGATTACAAAACCAAATATTACAGCTACTAATATCCCTGGTGTATTTGCTTGTGGTGATGTACAGGATAATGTATACCGTCAAGCAATTACTGCTGCAGGTACAGGATGTATGGCAGCTTTAGAAGCTGAACGCTATTTAGCTGCTAAAGAAGACGGCGAATAGTAACTGCTTTTCAAATAAAAAAGGGGGTAGATTGCCCCTTTTTTTATTGATTTAATTAGTTGGAGCTGAAGTGGTATTCTTTTTACTAATATCCAATACGGGAACTAGGCCTTCTGATGGCATATAGATGATTTGGGGTAGATCTCCTTTGTCAGCTAGTTTTTCTAATGTACGTATAAATAGATACTGATTGTAAGTGCTGTTAAGCGTTCCATTTTCTAATTTCATGGCCTCAGCCATTCCTTTCGCTCGTTCGATTTCGGCTTGAGCTCGCTACGTGCTAGTGCAGGTTTTAGAATATTTGCGGCATCCATAGCGCCTTAGCCACCGCCCGCACCAACTAAGGTGTGGATTTCGTCGATGAATAGGATAATCTCGCCATCACTATCGGAAACCTCTTTTACTACGGCTTTTAATCGCTCTTCAAATTCGCCTTTGTATTTTGCACCTGCGATCAAGGCTCCCATATCTAATGAAAACACGGTTTTGTTCTTTAGATTTTCTGGCGCATCGCTTTTGATACGGTGTGCTATTTTGTGGCAGAAAAACATCTTGTTATGTATAGGAATACTATTAAATCTTTGGATGATTTGGGTAATGGTAAGCTGAGGCTGAACCTAATGATATAAATCCCGGTGCGTACAAATATGAGTAGAGTAAAGAACCGCGAATTCAAGTCTTGGTAAGGAATCAAGAAGTAGGGGACTAATAAAAGGTGAGGCGCTAATGAGCGTAGTTGATAGGCAAGCACTTTTTATAACCTTTAAAAATTCATTTTAGCATGAATACAATAATTGGGTCAAAGCAGGACTTAAGGTTATATTAAACAAAGAAGTATTAGGAGATGAAGTGAAATACGTATTGCTCTTAATGCTTTTGTCATATGGTTTTCTACTGTTTTTGTGGATATCTTTAATTCTTGGGCAATTTCTTGCTGTGTGTACCCTTCTTCTCTGCTTAACTGAAAAACTAATTTACACTTTTCAGGTAGGTTAGAAACAGTATGCTGTATTGTTGATAAAACATCTTTGTAATCAATCCATTGCTCTACAGAATTTACAGCGCTGCCTATCTTTTGGATATGGTCGGATAATTGATTTTTCTTATTTCTTTTAGCAAAACAAGCGAAAATCTCATATTTGACAGATGCAGATATGTAAGTATTAAATGTATTTTTAAGTTTAGTAGATTTTCTTCTTCGCCATAGATTGGTAAATACTTCCTGTACGACTTCTTCCGCTTCTTCTTTATCTTGTAATTTTTTATACGCGAGGGCTAGTAATTTATCCCAATAACGCAGGTATAATAGCCGAAAAGCACGATGTTTTCCGTGCTGGCTAAGCAGTACAAAGAGCTCTTCATCCGTTAAATTATCTCCTATGTGCATATTGTTTGATATCACTAGATAACGCAAACGTACATAAAATTTATATTTAAGACATATTTTCTTTAAACTATTGTAGAATATCTTTAGTGAATTTTTGCTTTCGTTTAAGTATTGTATACGCTCCCTTCTTAGAAAAATGCAAAATATTTTAACAACCTACTAGGGGATTTGTCTTGATCTGTACGCTATATAGTTAAATAGCCAAAATTTTGACGATGAGTATAGAATCAGAGCGCATTAAAGATCTAACAAATAAATATTTGTTGGGAACCATTACAGAGCAAGAACAAATTGAGCTCGACAATTGGTATAATGAAGATGATGACGAAACTCTTTCATGGAAGAACGAAGAGTTTGATGTTGCAAAGGAGCGATTATTTTCTAAAATAGAAAATAATCTGTCTAATGGCGATTATCGTCCAAAAATTAAATATATGTGGACTCGCTATGCAGCAGCTGCGGTACTATTTATTAGTCTTGCTGTAACTGCATTTTATTTAAAAAGGCAACATGAAGTTATTTATGCTGAGCAGATTAATGTTGCCCCGGGTATTTCCGCTGGCGCCATCCAGCTTGCTGACGGATCCACAATCGTATTAGACGATGCGCACCAGGGAGAGTTGTTTTCTCAAGAAGGGGTAAATATTTATTATCGAGATGGTGTGTTGATATATTCAGCTAACCATGATCATATGAATAACAATTTATCATACCATACTATACGTACAGCAGGGGGAAACAAATTGGAGGTTCGATTAGAAGACGGTACATCTGTGTGGTTAAACTCCGCTTCTGCTCTTCAAATCCCTGTTCATTTTACATCAAGTGAGCGGGTCGTACATTTAACAGGAGAAGCTTATTTTGAGGTAGCAAAAAATAAGTTAAAGCCATTTAAAGTATTAGCTAAAGATACTGAAGTCAGGGTATTGGGGACACATTTCAACGTGCAAGCTTATTTGGATAGTGATGGGGTTAAGACATCATTAGTTGAAGGGCTTGTCGAGGTTAGTTATAAAGGCAAAACTAAATTAGTAAAACCAGGACAGCACCTATTGACTTCCAATCTTCTTGATCCGTTACCTACAGATGTAGACGTGTACCAAGATGTTGCCTGGAAAGAAGGATTTTTTGAATTTGATAATACGCCTTTAAAAGATATTATGCTACAATTGGGACGATGGTATGCTGTTGATATTGACATAGATGAACAAGTAAAAGATGTGAAATTAGGCGGACGTATCAGCAAAAACATGAACTTGGGGAAAATACTCCAGATTCTTGAAAAAAATGATCTAAACTTTAGAATGAAAAACAATGTACTATATGTATCAAAGCCAAGTAATATACAGTAGTATTACTTAAGATAACCAACTAACAATTTTTAATCTAAAAAAGGGAGGTCTGTAATTGAGAAAAAAGTTATATAAATAAAAATGTATAGAAGATGATATGTAAAATGTTGGAAGTTGTTTGCGGCAACTCCCAACGTTGGTAATTATCACACGGTATTATGTGTGTTTTAAGACAAAAAACCTTTTAAAATTATGAATTTTGAACAACAACTAGAGAAAGTTGCCATTAAAAAAACAAATCTATTTAAAACAATCTTGTTATTTATAGGATTGATGGGAGCATGGAGTGTTAAGGCTCAGAATGTTACCTTAAACATGAGAAATGTACCGATTCAGGATGTGCTCAAGCAGGTGTCCCGACAAACCGGAATCTCTATCCTCTATGACGAAAAATACTTTGTAGGTCAAAGTAAAATTTCTATCGAAGTCCAAGATGTTTCTTACAAGGATGTATTAGATCGCTCATTGGAGAAAACGAATCTGTATTATGAGTTTATAGACGAAGCCGTCGTGATACGTCGTAAAAAAAATGAAAAAGAGAGCACAAAACAAAGTCTGATCGATATCAAAGGGGTTGTCATGGATGACAGCGGTAAGCCTATATCAGGAGTCAGTATTTCTTTTCGAAAAAATAAGCAAGCAGGGGTAGGAACTAGTGAAGATGGTTTTTTTTCGATCAAAGCTGAGGTAGAAGATATTATTGTTTTCTCAAAAGTTGGTTATGAAACTTTTGAAACTAATGTTGATGGTAATAAAGTTGTTTATAATGTGAAACTGCAAACAAAGAGCATAGCGATAGAGGATGTTGTGGTTACGGGGCTTGTTACGCGTAAAGCAGAAAGTTTTACGGGATCGGCATTAACGATTACAAAAGAACAGTTATTCAATGGCGGTAACATGAATGTCCTGCAGAGCATTAAAAATATTGATCCATCATTTCGTTTTGCCGACAATTTAGATATGGGGTCCAATCCAAATCAACTACCAGAGATTAACCTTCGGGGTAAATCCAGCATGCCGGATTTGACAGGAACATACAGCGGTAACCCAAACCAGCCACTTTTTATATTGGATGGTTTTGAAACGACATTACAGCGGGTCTATGATTTGGATATGAATAGAGTGAAATCAGTGACCTTATTAAAGGATGCTGCAGCAGCGGCTATTTATGGTGCTAAAGCCGGCAATGGTGTCGTGGTTATTGAGACAATCCCTCCAGCTAGTGGTAAACTGCGTGTAAGCTACAATGGCAATTTAAATATAGAAGCTCCCGATTTGACGGGATACAATCTAATGAATGCCCAACAAAAACTGGATTGGGAGAAGATCCATAATATGTATTATTCTGTTAATCCAGAATTGAATACAATGCGTCAGAATCTTTACAATCAACTTTATCAGGACGTTTATATGAAAGGTGTGGATACGTACTGGTTGTCTAAACCTTTGCAAGTTGGGATTGGGCAACGTCATTCCGTTATCATAGACGGTGGTGATGACTATGTGCGCTACAGTGTGAACCTGATGCAAAATGCGATTACTGGAGTAATGAAAGAGTCAGGGAGAAATACCTTTAGCGGAAATTCTACTTTATCATATCGGCACAAAAACTTAATATTTACAAATGCCTTGACAATAACACATAATAATGCAAAAAACTCCCCTTATGGAGAATTTTCTGACTATGTAAAATTGAATCCATATTGGACAGCAACGGACGAAACAGGAGCGTTGAAAATGTTGTTGGGTTATTATCCCACATCTGTCGGTTCAGGAGGATTAAACCCTACTTATAACCCTTTATACAATGCGCAGCTAGGCGGAGTAAATGGCAGTAAATATCAGGAGGTGATAGAAAATTTTTATGCGGAATGGAGCGTATTGAATAACCTGAGGTTAAAAGGTGGATTACAGTATATGTATCAAAAAGAAGAACAAAATAAATTCACCCCTCCTGGACATACGGATTATATAAATTATACGGTAGCCGATGGAACGGATGAGTATCGTGGTCTATGGACTAGATCTTTAGGTGGTAATCAATCTTTGGAGAGTAACGTTGGTGCAGACTATTCGGTAACCGCAGGTAAGCATTTTGTGATGAGTAACATTACATTCAATATCAACGAGAATAAAAATAGTTCTACCTTGATTGCGGCTGAAGGGTTTGCCAGTAATGATGCTGCTGATATCTCTTTAGGTGCAAATTATCAACGAGGTTCTTCGCCCTCGGGTAGCGATGGTCTTAGCAGGACGCTAGGTATAATGGCTATGACCAATTATGCTTATGACAACCGATTTCTGTTTGACGGTTCATACCGTACAAGCGCCTCATCGCTTTACGGTAGCAATAGCCGCTGGGAAGGTTTCTGGTCCTTGGGTACTGGATGGAATCTACATAATGAACCGTTTGTCAAAAATTTAAATATCTTTCAGCAATTGAGATTACGTGGTTCAATTGGTTCTACAGGATCTCAGAATGCGAGTTCATTTTTGACTGCTGCTACATATAATTACAGCAGTATAGTTTATAATGGCAAAAAAGGTGTTACACCTCTAGGTATTCCTAATCCTGACTTGCAGTGGCCAAGACAAACGACTT
>JAITLW010000314.1 GCA_031277715.1 Sphingobacterium sp.
CGCCCATCCCGACTATGATATTGTACCACCTCTTGATGACGTAGCGCTATCCCTCCCAAGGAGCGTAACACCCGGACCAATTGTTTGCTGATCTGACTTCCGCCATTTACACAGCGGTATGCGCTCTCTATATAAGAATTGATGGCTAGTGCATGCACATAAAAAGGCGTCTTATTCGCATCACTTGCGTATAGAAAATTTGCTCCGACCAAGACAGCCCGTAACGTACTATTCGCAGTCAGCTGTTCGAAATAAGCCGACACACTAATCGCCAAAAAAGGATGGTCATAATCCTGCTCCGTTTGCTCTTCGAGATTATACAATGGAAACGCACGACATACATCCTGTAAATCCACAACATACTGCGCTATGGCAGCTCGTTCCTCCGGAAAATAAGTACTCAATTGTTCAACAAAATTAGCGTACCCCTGCGCCAAAGGATAATCTACCCCTTCATTTCCAAAACGGACATAATCAAACACCTCAGGCATCCGCTCCAGATGCAACTTATCCATAATACCCAAATAAGAAAAATACCGGTGCAGGTTCTGCCCTATCGACAACCCGCCTATATAGTGTACTCCCGTATCAAAGATTTTCTTGCTTCGCGAAAACGTCTGCAGATTACCTCCAAATTGATTATTTTTCTCCAATACACAGACCTTCTTACCCTCCTTCGCTAAGATCACTGCAGCTGTAAGCCCTCCTAAGCCACTGCCTACAATCACAACATCATACGCGGTTACTGACATACACTTTCCTATAAATCTGTACACTATTTAGGTTAGATTCCAGCACAAATCCATCCTCTATTAAGAAATCTAAGCTATTTCCACTATTGACATTGACTACCGTTGCATAAGTTTTCCAATCCTGTCTTAAATAATCCTCTGCCAGCAATAGTTTAGAAATCAATAAAAGATCAGCTGTGGCTACTTCAGTGACAAACTTCACTGCGCGTAGCGAAGACCAGTAAATACTCGAGGCAACCTCTCTCCGTTCCTCCTCTCCAATCAGTCCCAGCACTTTTCGTTTACCGTTTTGCAGAGACAAAAGATAATCCAATTCTCCAAAGGACAGGCTCCAATGCATCCATATCCCTCCCTGTGGCAACTGCTTATTCACCTCCCAAAATACCTGCTTCCATCTATGCAGCCCCCCTTTCACCTCACTGACTATTTCATCATCTTTATACAGGTACGCCAGTTTTATCTTGGGCACAAAATAATCTTCATTTTCGATCTGGGTCCGTTGCTCTTCAAATGTGGCCTTAAAGTGACTTGAAATAGCTTTTGTACGCTCCGAATAAGCACGACCAAACCGCTCATCAGAGATCGAAATCCGCTCGCCGATTATTGGGCGGAGCTTTCCTGGGAAAATCAGCACATCCCCTTTAGGTAATACATCTCCATTTCCATGTATATAAATGGGCAGAATATCCAGTTGCAACTGCTCTGCGAGATAGCATGCACCTTTATGAAAACGCTTGATCTGATTATCGTATGAACGGGTTCCTTCCGGAAATACAACAATAGAGTAGCCCTGTGCTACTTTATCCCGCAAAAAGTCCAAACTCCCCTCTACACCACTACTAGTCGGATAAAAACCTAATATCTGTACGGCCTTTCCAAAAATCGGAGATTTCCAAACCCAATCATTCACTAAGAAAACCATCTTGGGAACCAGCATTCCCATCGTCAATGTATCCAGAAAAGAACTATGATTACCAATTACCACTGCCGGCTTATCAAAAGTTTCCCCATAAGGATTACCCGTCTTATTCGTCACCAACGGATAGCCATACAGCACCGACTTCATAAATTTTGAGATCACATACCGCAAAAATTTATCTTTGCGGGACCGTTCAATCGGCACAATAGGAAGTATGATCCGTGCAAAAAAAGAAAGCACGATACAGCCTAGCCCATAGTACATAAACAATAGCAACGACCACAGCAGAATAGAAATCGTAAAAGGTGATTTTCCCCGTTTTGCCCTATCCGTAATAAAAAACCGGAAGATAATCGGGTAAAATACAAAAGTGATAACGACTGCTGCAAAAACCCCGATCAGCGACACCGAAGATATCGAAATCAATGCAGGGTGCTTCGCAAATATCAATGCACCAATAGCCAGCACTGTAGTTAGTACAGCCAACAAAATCGAGGTACGGAACACCTGTAGTTCATCCTCTCCCGTACTGTATTGCTTTTGCAGAGCAGCAGTCATAAAAATACTAAAGTCCACCCCATGCCCAAACACCAAGGTACAGACAATAGCAGAAAAAATATTAAACTCCAGTCCGAATAGCCCCATCAACCCTGCGGTTACCAATCCGGTAAGACCGATTGGTATCGCCGCAAGCAACACCAGCTCCAATCGCCTAAAAAACACCCACAGGATCAGCAATATAGCGACCGAAGAATAGCCGACCAATGCATTAAAATCATCCCGCAACTTCCCTAAGAACGTTTCGTTCAGTTGCTTACGGTCTACTACTACGACTCCAGGTATTTCTTCCAGCTTCTTAATCAGTTGATTTCTATGCTTCTCGTCTAGTTTGACCATCGAGGATACCGTAAAAAAGCCATTCTTACTAACGACAAAGTCCCGAATTCCAGTACTTGGTAATTGCCCGAAATCCGACAACTGCATCGGGAAAAACGGCTCACGCAACAGACCATAGAACTGTTCGTAAGCATCCGCTGTAAATCCATATTGCTCCCCTATCGTACGAAGATTACGGATCACCAGCTCCTTATTATGATACTGCCAGAAAGAATTCCATGCTGCTATTTTAGCCTGTTGTACCTGAATCGGATTTAGTAGCTCGCTGACATTCGAGAAGTCCAATATAATATCCTGTTCCTTTGCCAGATGCAGATAAGCCGCTATTTCTTCATTCCGTTGCAGTGCAGTATCCAGCGTATTGCCAGTAGCTACCACATAAAGAGACTTTGCCGACGTATTCGTCAGCTTATCCAATCGAGCTTCCGTATCTGCCAAATCAGATGGCATATAGTTCAACCCTGCCAGGTCATTATTAAAACTCACCTTACCACTCGTAAACAAACTGATCACAATCAGTACTGTACAAGAAAAAATCAGGATTCTACTTTTCTCGAAAGGGAATGCCGCTATTTTATCCAGCAGACTAGTATGTCGGAGTTCTTCTTTCGGCTTGTATAAGTGCGGAATGATGAGCAAGGTAAATACAGCGGAGGCAACCAGCGTGATTGAAGCAAAAATCCCTAAATCAATCAAAGCCGTAGAGTGTACAAAAAGAAGACATAGAAAAGCCACCGCATTGGTCGTCCCCGACATTAGCAACGGTTTGGTCAACTCCTTAAACAACACCTTCACATCGGTGTTCTTTTTAAAGTGAGTCAAGATATGTAATGAAAAATCAATCGTAATACCAATCAGAACCGCTCCAATACTCAGTGATATCGCCGAAATCACAGGTTTGTACAGATAGAGACAGCCCAAGGCAAAGACAACAGCAAATAGCGTAGGAATGAATACCAACAATGGGATATACAGCTTACGATAAAACAAAATCAGCAACACCATCAATACCGACATCGATATCAGTATTGTTTTTAGGATGTCTCCTTTTATCTGATCTGCATTGGCCACAGCGACAAGAGCCGAACCGAAATAAGATACCGTAACCCGGCCCTCATAGTTCGAATTCCAGCTTTTTTGCAGATCATAAAGCTCCTCCGCAAAGGCTTTATTCTTCTCTGTTTCAGCACCCTCATATTTTGGGCTTAAAAAAAGAAGCATTTGCGTCGTATCCTTGCTCGTTATGAATCCATCATACAGCAGAAAATTATCCCCGACACTGATTCGCTGCAACTTTTGTAAACCCATTACCGCCAATCCCAGTGGATCTTTCTGGATAAATTCTCCCAATACAAATCCCGATGGTGATGATAGCGTTTCATAGTTTACCGCCATACGCTGAGACATACCTTCCTTAGATATACGTACAGCCAAGCTGTCGTAATCCCCCTTGTCAAGAAAAAAAGGAATATGCTCATAGACAAAATCGTACGCCTGCCCTATTGCTCCTTCATCCAATTGCCCTGTAATCTCCCGGATATAGAGACTATCCTGCAATAGGGTATCTGCGATACCTTGCGTAGCCTCAACAAGATCATCAACAGAAGCCGATGGCAAACGCTCTATCAATACTGTGATTTTATCCGAAAAATTAACCTGTCGAATTGCTTTTGTCGTTAAATCTGACTTCTCACTTTTCGGTATAATCTGCGTGATATCTTCCTCAAAGCGAATCTTGGAAGCCAGAAATCCAAAGAAAAACAAAAAGAGCACCGATAACGCCACCGAAAGCACCTTGTGGCGCTGTACCCAGCAATAGATATGATAAAAAAGCAAATGCATTATTCTGCGGAAACCGATTTATGCTGCTTCATCCGAATCAAAACATAACTTCCAAAACCGGCAAGCAGTCCCATTATCGTAGCTAGCAGCAAAGAACCAACCAAATACTGCAACAGATGCTGCTGTATCGTATCAAAGCTAATATTATCTAATTGCAACATCCCTTTGGTAGTTGACGAGGGAAGCACAGCCCCGCCTACGGTTAGCGATGCATAGATAATCAAAGGGATAAAAGGAGGTAGACTGATATTGGAAAAGGCAAAAGATAAAACCTTGTTAAGTCTTAAGAACACCGATAAGGTAATGACCAAAGCGGTCTGAAAGCCCCATACAGGAGCAATTCCCATAAAAACGCCAAAGCCGATAGAGGCAGCCATCTTTTCGGGAGAATCTTCTGAGCCGAAAATATTTTCCTTTATAAAATCATTCAAACTTTTTTTTTTGAACGAGCGCAAGAAGTTCCGGGGGATAATGTAAAAGAAAGTAAGAAATACCAGTACCGTATTCAAAATACTGATCCGTGTAAAATCCTTAAAAGGGCGAAAATGCGAAACACGTTCCGCAGGGTCATACAGCACCTGTACCGGTATATTTTGCACAGCCACTCCATTCCATGCGGCACGGACAATGATCTCGATTTCAAACTCAAACTTACGCGTGTAGTATTTCTTAGGAATCGCAAGCAAGGGATAAGCCCTATACCCCGATTGAGTATCTTCCAGTTTGATCCCCGTTTCAAACCAAAACCAGAAATTAGAAAATTTATTCCCGAAAGAAGACTTCTTCGGCACCGAATCCTGAGTCATGTTACGGGCACCGATTAATAATAGAGGAGCTTTCGCTTCTTCCAGTGCCTCCACAAATGTAGACAGATCACTCGGATAATGCTGTCCATCCGAATCAATAGAAATAGCATAATGGTACCCCAACTCACGGGCCCTACACAGTCCCGCCCTTAGCGCACAGCCTTTACCTTTATTAGCGGCAAAATCGATACGCTCCAGTCCGTTATAATCATTTAATATCTGGGAGGTTGTGTCCGTAGAGCCGTCATTCACGACGATAATCTGCGCTGTATACTCCAACACACCGTCCAGCACACGGCGCAGAGTCTTCTCGTTATTATACGTAGGTATAACAACAACAATCCCCAAACGGGTAATCCGCTGTTGTAAAGTATCTTCCATAATGGGTTCTACTGAGTTAATGTACGCAATTCGGTTGCTGTAAACACGCTTGACCGGGTACTTGCATAACGCTTGACTGCATCTTTCACCGCCTTGGTTTGCGAATCAAAATTAGTCAAAATCATTTGCTTATCCGTATTAATATTTCCTTTATACTTTAAGATCTTGGGCGTATTCTCTTGGATAATCAATCGTACCAACCGTATTTCTACGTTGTTCGGAGCTGCTTCAACAGCACCTTCAATATCCTTTGCTCCTGCCACAAACAATTCCTTTTTCGTCTTTCTATCCGATACGTAACGTGCCTGCAGCGCATACGATGCGCCTTTGTAAGCCAATAATACCGGGTCGGTCTTATTATAGTTCTTAAGCTGGTTATACAATGTAGCCGTATATTCCTTAGAATTATCTGCTTTCTCAAAATTAGAACGGACCGACGACAAGTCGATCTGCAAAAAAAACACAACCGCCCCTAAAACTGATGCAAAAATATTAACCATCTATTTCACCTTAAATGTACATGTCAACTTTAACGCTACCGTATCTTCAAAATAGCTGACATTTTTCACTTTATACTCAGACTCATCCGAACCCGAAATGTCAATTTCCAATCGGAGCTCTGCATTTACTTCGGGATTGATTAAAGCCATAAACTTCACATTAGAAGATTTGTACATAAACAGCTTTCTGTCCAAAACCTGCTCACTTAGCTCCTTGACAATCTGCATCATACACACCCCCGGTGTTACGGGTTGATCTGGGAAATGTCCCTTAAAAATAGTATGATGCTTGTTTAATGTAATAGTGGCGACATATTTATGTCCGCCAAGGTCCTGTAAAGCACGTACTATATAAAAATCCTGTAAAAGCATGGTATCCCCTTTAGTCTTCAAAGATAAAAGAATTTAAATTTTATTTTGCATTTACGAATTCTTTCGTAGATTTGATTACGAAAAGATTCGTAGATAAACTTAAAAAGACATGAAACCCACTGAAAGCGAAATGGAAATCCTACAAGTCCTTTGGAACAAAGGGCAATGTAGTGTACGCGAAGTCTTCGAAGCACTGAATAAAAAAGATGTGGGCTATACCACTATTCTTAAACTCATGCAGATTATGCACGAGAAGGAAATGGTGACTCGCGACACTTCTTCAAAGACACACATCTATACCGCCAACATCAATAAAGAAAAAACACAAAACCAATTCTTGAATAAAATGATCGACACCGTATACAACGGTTCCACATCAAGATTGGTCATGCAGGCGTTAGGTAACCACAAGACCAGCAAAGAAGAAATAGACTTGATCAAAGATTATTTAAATCAATTAGAAACCAAGTAATATGGAAACATTGATATCATCTATAAGCACAGCGTTAGGATGGAGCCTCCTACATTCCTTATGGCAAGGAGCTGCTATATACCTTATCCTATTTGGGTTATACCTTGCTATACCCGGACTAAGGGCGACCACAAAACATAACCTAGCACTAGCCGCTCAGGTTACGTTATTTCTTTGCTTCGTCTATACATTTTTTGACCTGATAGACTACCGTACCACACAAGAAAGCGCTACCCCACTTTCCTTAAAAAACGAAGAGCTATTCTATATAGACTACCTACACGAAAAGCAATCCAGTATCCAATACTATTTCATGTATATCGTGCCATTATATCTATTGGGCATCCTCGTTCAATCTATTTCATGCGTACGTAGCTACCTGCAAATCAAAAGTCTAAAAAGAAAAACGACCGATCACATTCCTACTGTATGGCAAGAACAGTTTACACGTGGTATCCAACGTCTTGGTATCACCAAGAATGTACGCTTATTGCTCTCCGATCAGATTTTCGAACCTCTAGCAATGGGATTCTTTAGACCGGTCGTTATCTTTCCTGTTGCCTACATCAATAAAATGGCATTAGCCGAGGTAGAAGCACTCATTCTCCATGAACTCGCACATATTAAACGCAACGACTATCTTCTCAACATAATGAAGATAGTGATGGAGACTATTCTATTTTTCAATCCTTTCATCTGGCTTATCTCCAGACATATCCAAACCGAGCGCGAGCAGGCATGTGACGACAGTGTGGTATCCCTCCTCCCTCAACAGATTAACTATGCTAAAGCATTGCTTACGGTTGAACTGCTCAAGAAAGAAGCTTCATCTCCAAGAATGAGCCTTGCCGCCTCTGGCACGCAACACAAACTACTTCAAAGAATAAAAAGAATAACACAAGCTAAAATGGAAACATCATATACGACCATCAAACACCAATTAGTAGCTTCACTAATGGTGCTATTCACCCTAGTATCTGTTGCTTGGACACAACCCAACCGCAAAGAAGAGGTTAAAGAAACAACTTCTCTAACAACTGAAGTAAGCTCACTAATCAATGGGTTAGATACACTGACCTCCCAATACAGTAGTACAGATTGGTCTGCTGACTCGCTCGACAACTGGACTTCTGACAGTGTCCTATCCATAGACACCAACAAAATCAATACAAAGAAATTCAACTCTCCGGAATGGAAAGCCCACATCGCAAAGATTGAGGAAAATGCCCGAAAAGTAGAAGAAAAATTTAACTCCCCGGAATGGCATGCCCATATTGCCAAGATTGAGGAAAACGCCCGAAAAGTAGAAGAAAAATTTAACTCCCCGGAATGGCATGCCCATATTGCCAAGATTGAGGAAAACGCCCGCAAAGTAGAAGAAAAATTTAACTCCCCGGAATGGCATGCCCACATTGCCAAGATTGAGGAAAACGCCCGCAAAGTAGAAGAAAAATTCAACTCCCCGGAATGGCATGCCCACATCGCGAAGATTGAGGAAAACGCCCGCAAAATAGAAGAAAAATTTAACTCCCCGGAATGGTTAGCCCACATCGCCAAGATTGAGGAAAACGCCCGTAAAGTAGAAGAAAAGTTCAACTCTCCGGAATGGAAAAATAAATTCAAAAAGACAACCAAACAATAGAAAGGGGTAAAATAGTGCCAAAATTCTCATACCGGAAAAAACTTTTTGGCGGAATTTTACCCCACAAAACCACGTCAAAAGAATGTATTTCATTCAAAAAACAGGCATTAAAGACCTTTAAAAGCACTTTACAATAGGCTTTCATACCTCCTTTCTTTTGGGGTTAACCGTCTTGTAATTCCTTATTACCGGACGGTTATTCTAAATTGCTAGACGGGAAAACAAAAAAGCTAAACGGGAAAACAAAACACCCGGACGGTTATTCTAAATTACCAGACGGGAAAACAAAAAAGCTAGACAGGAAAACAAAATAACAGGACGGCTATTCTAAATTACCAGACGAGAAAACAAAAAAGCTAGACGGGAAAACAAAACATCCGGACGGCTATTCTAAATTACCAGGCGGGAATACAAAAAAGCTAAACAGGAAAACGAAATAACCGGACCGCTATTCTAAATTACCAGGTGAGAAAACAAAAAAGCTAAATGGGAAAACAAAATAACCGGACGGCTATTCTGAATTACCAGGCGGGAATACAAAAAAGCTAAACAGGAAAACGAAACAACAGACCTGTAAAATTGTGCTATAAGTCGAAAACGGAATCTGCAAGTGCACCGTTTATCTTCTGATTTGTAAATACAAAACGCGTAGAGCCATTTGAATTATCCAAGAGCATCACCTCTACAACTTGATATGTAGTCTTATCAAAACTAACGACCAATTGTTTCATAGCCTTTTTAACCTCTTTGGCTATAGGGTTCAGTTTTAAGATGTACAATTTATTCGTCTGAAAATAAGAAGGTGAAAACTCCGTTCCCTGATAAGTTCCTCCATTCATATTGCTTTGTATTGCTTGACTGATCTTTTCAAACTGTTTACTCCTCCCAATATCCATGGTCTTTTTCTTCCCCTTCTCTTCAATCATCATCTTTTTGTTGTTAAACACCATCGTATAGGCAGTAGGACTATTATAGAACCAAGCCAACTTATCTGGGTTTTTCACGTAAAACTTACCCGACGACACCAACTCATTCTTAACATAACCTACCTTCTTGTATTGTACAAAGTCTGCCGTCAATGTTTTGACTTGGCTAGCCTTTCCCATTACGCTTTGAAAAGTAGAAATCTCGGTAGTCGACATTTTCTGTTCTTGGGCAGTTCCCACAGTAACACAAAATGCCAAAAGAAATGATAACAAAAAATTATTCTTCATATGCGTGCAAATTTAGCAATTCATCGGCAGTTACCGAATGCCAATCACGCTCTTTCATATAAGTGAGGACCCGCGCTAGTACCCGCAGGCTTTTTGAAGAAGTATCATGAAACAGAACAATATCTCCTGGTTGCAACCTGCGGACGACACGTTCATATATTTTATCCTCGTTAGACAGCACCGTATCCAAGGAGCGAATGCTCCAACCAATCACCTGATGTTTGGTCTGCTGGACCGCTTTAGCTACAGGAGGGTTAGTCACTCCACAGGGTGGCCT
>JAITLW010000377.1 GCA_031277715.1 Sphingobacterium sp.
ATCTTTGTACGTACCTGGTTGATTGAGCTCATGGGAGCTCAACCCTGTACCCGCAGCAGGCGAGTAAGGTTGTATGGTGTAGCCCTTGTATAGAAGGCCTTTTTTGTATAGGTCTTTCAATAAGAACCATAAGGTCTCTATGTACTCATTTTCATAAGTGATATAAGGGTTCTCTAAATCTACCCAGTATCCCATTTTTTCGGTAAGGTCGTTCCAAAGGTCGGTGTATTTCATCACCTCTTTGCGACATGCATCGTTATAGGCCTCCACAGAGATCTTGACGCCGATATCTTCTTTGGTGATACCCAAGGATTTTTCGACAGCGAGTTCGATTGGCAGACCGTGGGTATCCCAGCCTCCCTTACGTTTTACCTGAAATCCCTTTAAGGTTTTGTAACGGCAAAAAATATCTTTAATAGCACGCGCCATCACGTGGTGGATACCAGGGGTACCATTTGCTGAAGGAGGACCTTCATAGAAAGTGTAGGGCTTGCTCGCTGGACGGTTTGAAATACTTTTTTCAAATATATTTTCTGTTTCCCAACGTTTTAATACTTCTTTGCCGATTTCCGGTAAATTTAACTGCTTATATTCCTTGTACATCACGTATTTGTAAATCAATTTTTAAAGGTGGCTAATTTAATGAATATTAAGGAAAGGTAAAAGTTAGAAACGGATAATATTGAGCTCGCTTTTTATAGACGGGAAATTAGAGCTGTAACGCCCTTTTTGAGCGATTAGATAGGGAAGAGAGGTGAAAAGCTGTCTTAGTTATCTGTTTTTTAGAGATATCTGAAGACAGCTTTTTATTCTTTAAGCGGAGAAACTAGAGCCGCATCCACAAGTGCTTGTGGCATTCGGGTTGTTAAATGTAAAGCCTCTTGCGTCCAAACCATTCTTGAAATCAATCTCCATTCCTGCAAGATACATTCCATGAGCTTTGTTCATGAATACACGGAGACCTTCGATCTCGTATTCCGAATCACCGTCTTTCTTTTGGTCGAAGCCAAGGATATAGTTCATGCCAGAACAGCCTCCGCCTTCAACACCAATGCGAAGACCGTAGTCAGCACTTATCTCTTGTTGGCTTATTAATTTTCTTAATTCCGTAACAGCGCCTTCCGTCATTTTTACGGGTGCTGTGCCTGTTGTATGTTCGATACTCATTTTCTTACCTTTCCCTATTGTTGATAGTTAAACAAAAATACATATTTTTAGCCGAAATAAACATGCTGTGTTTTTTTTGACACTATATAAACAAGACTTGATAATGGAGTATATTGATTTTTTTAAACAACTTTTCGTTTTAGCTTTCGGCGTATTTATAGCTTTGGTATTAGCATTTTACATTATCTGGCCCAAAATAGAGGGACATTTTCTGAAGATGGGTAATATCAATCAAAATAAAGAACTCCTTAAGGATCGGTTGCAGTTACGTTTTGCAGCTTATGAACGGTTGTTGTTATTCGTTCATCGGGTGTCGCCAGAGCAGCTTATGCTCAGACATCATGGACAGGGGATTTCGCTCCAGCAATTTAAACAGGCTATACTGGCAGATATCGAATCTGAGTTTCAGCACAATTTTACACAACAACTGTATGTCTCGGATGCAGCTTGGGCTATTGTGCGGGATTTGAAAGACAATACGTTGGATTTGATGCGTAACGCAAACAAAGGTATGGGAGGAGTGGAAGCTTCGGTGGATCGTTATATAGAGGTCGTTTTAAAACATATGAAGGCGCTCGATGTGAATCCCTATGAAGCTGCTCAGGTGCTGCTTAAAAAGGAGCTCGCTGCCTAAAGTAGGTGTGGCGCCTGATAAAGACAAGATGCCTTTGATTGATAATTGTTTAATGTAGGATTTGTTTTTTAAAAGATACATCAAAGAATTCCTTTAAAAGGTAAGATAATCGTATATTTGCGGCAAAATAATTTATTCTCAACACCCCAATAATAATTACACAAGAATGGAAAGAGATCAAGCTATCTTTAATCTAATCGCAGATGAGCTAAAACGCCAGGAAGAAGGCATTGAATTAATTGCGTCAGAAAACTTCGTGAGCAAACAAGTAATGGAAGCAGCAGGTTCTGTATTGACCAATAAATATGCTGAAGGACTTCCGGGAAAACGTTATTATGGTGGATGCGAAGTTGTCGATGAAATAGAGACAATCGCTATCGAACGTGCTAAAAAACTTTTTGGTGCAGAATGGGTCAACGTGCAGCCGCACTCTGGCGCACAGGCGAATGCAGCTGTCTTTTTGGCTACAATAAAACCTGGGGATAAAATTCTAGGTCTTGATCTTTCTCATGGTGGTCACTTGACACATGGTTCTCCTGCCAATCTTTCTGGAAAAATCTACCAGCCTTTATTCTATGGTGTAAAAGAGGATACTGGATTGATCGATTACGAACAACTAGAAGAGACTGCACTACGTGAGAAACCAAAGATGATTATTTGTGGTGCTTCTGCATATTCACGTGATTGGGATTATGCACGTATGCGTAAAGTTGCAGATGAGGTAGGAGCCTTATTATTGGCTGATATCTCTCACCCAGCAGGATTGATTGCTAAAGGATTGTTGAATGATCCTCTTCCGCACTGTCATATCGTGACTACGACTACGCACAAAACATTGCGTGGACCTCGTGGTGGTATGATCATGGTAGGTAAGGATTTTGAAAATACTTGGGGTGTGAAGACTCCTAAAGGAGAAACTCGTACAATCACACAATTGTTGGATTTGGCGGTATTCCCAGGTACACAAGGTGGTCCTTTGGAGCACACTATCGCGGCTAAAGCTGTAGCTTATGGTGAAGCATTGACCGATGATTATTTAGCTTATGTGAAGCAAGTACAGAGTAACGCACAGGCTTTGGCTAAATTCTTTGTGGATCGTGACTACAAGATTATCTCTGGAGGAACGGACAATCACTTGATGTTAGTAGATTTACGCAACAAAGATATTTCGGGTAAGGAAGCAGAAGCTGTATTAGGACTAGCTGGTATAACTACCAACAAAAATATGGTTCCGTTTGATACACGTTCTCCTTTTGTGACTTCAGGTGTTCGTTTCGGTACAGCTGCGATTACAACTCGTGGAGTGAAAGAAGCGGAGATGGTTCAAATCGGTGAGTTGATCGATGAGGCATTGCAAAACCGTGCAAACGAAGCGCAATTGGCAAAAATCCATGACAAGGTGAAGGCAATGATGGCTCAGTTTCCACTATACAAATAGGTAGGTGGTTAAATAATATAAAAAAGCTCCAAAATTTCTTTTGGAGCTTTTTTGTTAAAGTTTACTTTGGTTTGGCGGGGTGTACTGACTTGAAGGATGAGACCATTTGGAGTTCTGTATGTTCTCTCCAGGGGCTATTTAATGGACTGGCTTTGTGGTATAATTATTGCGTTTAAGAACTGTGAATTAATGTTAAAACTCGTGGAGTAAATTTGAAACGTCATTTTTTTTCAGCTACTTTGGGGTAGATAACGATATTTAAAACAATTAAAAATAGAAGCCTATCGAAACACGGTTACTCTAAAAAATTGAATTGCTTACATGCTCTATACTTAAAATATTAGGGGAATTATTATGAAACTATTGAAAAGCAAAACAGATCAAGAGTTAATCCGGGCCTATATCAATGGCGATGAGAGTGGATTGAAAGTGCTGATAGATCGTTACAAGACTAAGATATATACTTCTATTTTTGTTCGTGTCAAGGATGATTTCTTGGCAGAGG
The DNA here is from genome assembly GCA_031277715.1 of Sphingobacterium sp. Lineage (GTDB taxonomy): Bacteria > Bacteroidota > Bacteroidia > Sphingobacteriales > Sphingobacteriaceae > Sphingobacterium. The sequence goes on from JAITLW010000377.1 coordinate 3,745, forward strand.
ATATTTTTCAAGAGACCTTTATCAAGGTAATCAATACTATTAAAACAGGACGCTATAATGAAGAGGGAAAGTTTTTACCTTGGGTGATTCGTATTGCCCATAATATGGTGATTGACCATTTTAGAAAGGAAAAACGAGGACCTACTGTGATTAATGGCGATGGGTACGATATCTTTGAAGTGCTTAACTTTGCTGATGACGATGCTGAAAGTAAGTTGGTACGGAGTCAGGTTGATGTGGATTTGAAGAAACTTATACAGCTCCTGCCTGATGATCAAAAAGAAGTGTTGATTATGCGCCACTTTTGCGATATGAGCTTCAAAGAGATTGCAGAGATCACAGAAGTGAGTATCAATACGGCATTGGGACGTATGCGGTATGCTTTGAGTAACCTACGTAAAATGATTGAAGATCATAATATGACCTTCCAGTTTAATTAGATTCCATTTTAAATTAAGAATATTCAAATGGACTTTTGGCTTTTGCTAAAAGTCCATTTTACTTATTGTTCTGTGCTGTCCGCTGTTAATAACCGGTAAAATGTTTTCAGAATTTATGACGGTTAGATGAAGTTAGATGTCTTATTTGTTGTCAAAATGACAGAAAATTTGCGTTTATTTGTTGTGGCATGACCTTTGAAATTGGTTTTGTATAATTAAGAATAGATAAAAAAAACAAGAAAAAAAGATATGGGAATTTGGATTTTATTGATTGTTATTGGGATCATTAGTATGATTGTCCAAACAAGATTTAAAAATAAGTTTAAGAAGTATTCTGAAATGCCTTTGACCTCTGGGTTATCGGGTGCAGAGATAGCGCAAAAGATGCTGCATGATAATAATATTTACGATGTAAATATTGTATCAGTGGAAGGCCAGCTTACGGATCACTATAATCCTGGCGATCGGACTGTAAATTTAAGTCCTGAGGTATACCATGGCCGTAGTGTTGCCGCCGCAGCCGTGGCTGCGCACGAATGTGGACACGCTGTGCAACATGCTACAGCTTATTCTTGGTTGCAGTTTCGATCATCGATGGTGCCGATAGTAAACTTTTCTTCGAAGATTGTCTCTTTCACATTGATGATAGGTGTGATGTTGGCTATTTTTTCAAAGAGCTTTTTATTGCTACAAATAGGTGTTGCAGCACTAGCCGTTACTACGGTGTTTAGTTTTATCACTTTGCCTGTTGAGTTTGATGCATCGAAAAGGGCTTTAGCTTGGTTGGATCGGGCTAATGTAACGCATAATCAAGAAGAACATGACGGGGCAAAAGATGCCTTGAAATGGGCTGCAATGACCTATGTGATCGCAGCATTGTCTGCGCTGGTTACGCTCTTATATTATGCGTCCATCCTATTGGGAAGAAGAGATTAGTACTAACTCATCTATAAAGAATTAATAAGGAAAAGCCGAAACAATATTGTTTCGGCTTTTTTGTGGAATAGATGCATCTCCGGTTAAAACAATTCTGTATAATACAGGAGTTGAGAAAAAGCAAATTATTGTTAACTTTGCAACTTAGCATAAGAGTTTCAAAAAATTAACTATGTTTTCAAATCTTCAGGATAAACTAGATAGAGCCTTTAAGGTATTAAAAGGCCAAGGGAATATTACCGAAATAAACGTCGCTGAGACGATGAAAGAAATTCGCAAGGCCTTGTTGGATGCCGATGTGAATTATAAAACTGCAAAAACGTTTACAGACGATGTCAAACAAAAGGCATTAGGTGAAAATGTATTGAGCAGTATTTCTCCTGGACAGTTGTTGACTAAAATCATGAATGATGAGTTGACCGGTTTAATGGGGGGCTCGGTAACTGAACTCGATCTATCAAAGAATCCAACAGTTATTCTAATTGCAGGTCTGAATGGTGCGGGTAAAACTACGTTTACTGGAAAGCTTGCTAATTTTTTGAAAGATAAGAAAGGTAAAAAACCTCTTTTGGTTGCTGGAGACGTGTACCGCCCTGCAGCGATCGACCAATTAGAGGTTCTAGCAGAGCAGGTAGGGGTACCTGTATATACAGATAGAAATTCGACAGATCCTATCGCGATTGCAAAAGCTGGGGTAGAGGAAGGTAAACGCAATGGTAATAATGTTATCATTATAGATACGGCAGGTCGTCTTGCAATCGATGAAGCACTCATGAATGAGATAACTGCGGTAAAGGATGCTACTCAGCCGCATGAGATTTTGTTTGTCGTAGATGCTATGACCGGACAGGATGCGGTTAATACGGCTAAGGCTTTCAATGACAGATTGGACTTTACGGGTGTTGTATTAACGAAACTTGATGGTGATACTCGTGGTGGAGCTGCGCTATCTATTAAATCCGTTGTAAACAAGCCAATTAAATTTATTGGTACAGGGGAGAAGATGGATGCGTTGGATGTGTTCTATCCTGAACGTATGGCTTCCCGGATCCTAGGGATGGGTGACGTTGTTTCCTTGGTGGAGCGTGCTCAGCAGCAATTCGATGAGAAGCAGGCCGCGGAGCTTCAGAAGAAAATCCGTAAGAATAAGTTTGACTTCAATGATTTTAGATCCCAAATTCAACAGATCAAGAAGATGGGTAATATGAAGGATTTGATAGGTATGATACCTGGAGCCGGTAAAGCTCTTAAAGATGTGGAAATTGAAGATGACGCTTTTAAACCAATCGAAGCAATTATCGATTCAATGACTCCTTTCGAGAGAGAAAACCCAGATGCAATCGATCAAAAAAGAAGAATGCGTATCGCGAAAGGATCCGGTACAGATATTAATGAGGTTAATAAGCTGTTGAAACAATTTATGGATATGCGTAAAGTGATGAAACAGATGTCTAATCCAGCTATGGCCGCAAAAATGATGCGCAATATGCCGAAGATGCCTGGTAGATAGATTCGGAAAGTTGATTCCGGAATAAGAGACGGAGGGGCAAGTATAATTTTTATAGTTGTCCCTCCGTTTTGTTTTAGACCTAAATTTGACGGTTATTTTTAGAAAGAATAGAATTTATTGTTAATTTTGTGGTTATGGACGATCATCCCTCGCAACTTTCAGCTTATGGAGCTATTCTCCTTATGGGGATTATTGGTATCCTGTTAGTCTGCGTGACGATTTTTCTAGCCAAGCTAATTGCTCCAAAGAAGCCCAATCCAATCAAAGAGAGTACGTATGAATGTGGTGAAGAGACAGTGGGAACTGCCTGGGTTCAATTTAATCCACGATTCTATGTCATAGCACTTATCTTTTTACTTTTTGATGTCGAGCTTATCTTTATTTTTCCGTGGTCTGTCGTGTTTGGAAATGAATTTCTTATCGGAGCAGACGGGCGATGGGGGTGGTTCACGATGGCAGAGATGGGTATTTTTCTTGCGATCCTGATTGTTGGTCTAATCTACGTATGGCGTAAAGGTGATTTAAATTGGATTAAGCCAAATCATGTACGACCTGTTGTTAATGTGAATATACCGCAGGATGCGTATGCACAGCTTAATAATAGTGTGTATGCAGTCCGAGATTACCGCGCTAGTATAAACTCTCTTGTAGAGGATAAAAATGATATCGTGGAAGATCGTGTTTCTAAGCCATCCGTTGGGTTTAAACCTAGATTCAAAAAGCCATGAGTATAGATGAACAGTTAAGGTCTGATGGTGTCATTGTGGCTAAGATTGATGATTTGCTGAATTGGGCGAGATTATCATCTATGTGGCCTGTCAGTTTTGGAATTGCATGCTGTGCTATTGAAATGATGGGAGCGATGGCCGCAACATATGACTTGGATCGTCTAGGGGTATTTCCTAGGCCATCTCCACGACAATCTGATGTTATGATTATTGCAGGTACGGTGACTTTTAAAATGGCTGATCGTATCAAGAGGCTGTATGAACAGATGCCCGAACCTCGATATGTTATTTCAATGGGCTCTTGCTCAAACTGCGGTGGACCGTATTGGCAACATGGCTATCATGTGGTGAAAGGGGTCGATAAAATCATCCCGGTAGATGTGTACGTGCAAGGTTGTCCGCCTAGACCGGAAGCGCTTATAGGCGCATTTTTAGAGTTACAAAAAAAGATTGAAAAAGAACAGATTCTTCACGAGAAATACTTTGAGGAGAACTGCTAAGGATATAAGTTAAATTATGGGAAAAGATTTTTATGGTGAGTTGCAGCTAGGGATTCTTGGCGGTGGCCAGTTGGGCCGGATGCTCATTCAGGAAGCAATTAGTTATAATGTGAATGTGCATGTGCTAGATCCAGATAAAAATGCACCTTGTCGTAAATTATGTGATCACTTTGAATGTGGATCACTTAGCGATTATGATACGGTCTTTAATTTTGGAAAGAACCTAGATATGCTGACGATAGAGATTGAAAAAGTCAATGTCGATGCATTGGAGGCGCTGGAGGATAAAGGGGTGATTGTGTATCCACAGTCTCGTGTGATACGTTTGATTCAGGATAAAGGCTTGCAGAAGCAATTCTTCAAACAAAATGATATTCCGACATCGGCGTTTCAACTGATTTCTAATCGTGAGTCTCTTCGTAATGCGAATTTACCTTTGCCTTTTGTGCAGAAACTGCGTAAAGATGGATACGATGGAAAGGGCGTTAAAATGATTCTTAACGAAGATGATTTGCAGACTGCGTTTGAGGAGCCAAGTATCATTGAGGAGATTGTAAAGTTCCAGAAAGAGATCGCTGTTATTGTTTCTCGCAATGATCGTGGTGAGGTCAAAACCTTTCCAATGGTGGAAATGGAGTTTAACCCACAAGCGAACTTAGTGGAGTTCTTGATTTCACCATCGACTTATAGTTTCGAAATCCAACAGAAGGCTGAGGAGCTAGCTAAGAAGATTGCAAACGATTTGCAGATAGTAGGTTTATTGGCTGTCGAGATGTTCTTGACTGAAGAAGGTGAAATTCTAGTCAACGAGCTAGCACCACGTCCTCATAATTCGGGACACCAAACTATCGAAGGAAACTTTACTTCTCAGTTCGGTCAACACCTTAGAGCAATATTCAATCTGCCATTAGGAAATACAGAAGCACGCTCGAATGCGGTGATGATTAATCTTTTGGGAGAAGAAGGATATGAAGGATTGGCGAAGTATGAGGGGATAGAAGAAATCCTGGCAATGGAAGGTGTGTATTTACACTTGTACGGTAAAAAGTATACCAAACCCTTCCGGAAGATGGGACACGTCTGTATTGTGAATGCAGATCGGGAGCTTGCGATAAGTAATGCCCGTAAGGTACAGGAAATATTGAAAGTAATAGCATAATAAAGAAATGAGCACACAATCAATCCAAGTTGGAATTATCATGGGGAGTAAATCTGATCTCCCTGTTATGCAAGATGCAGTAGAAGTGTTAAAGGAATTAGGAGTAGGTTTTGAAGTTACTATTGTATCAGCTCACCGTACACCTCATCGTATGTTTTCGTATGCTGAAGAAGCAGCTTCTAGAGGTATTAAAGTAATTATAGCTGGAGCTGGTGGAGCTGCGCATCTGCCAGGTATGGTAGCGTCAATAACACATCTTCCTGTAATAGGGGTACCTGTAAAGTCGTCGAACTCTATTGATGGTTGGGATTCTGTACTATCTATATTACAGATGCCTAATGGTATTCCTGTGGCAACTGTGGCTTTGAATGCAGCAAAAAATGCAGGAATTCTGGCAGCGCAGATTATAGGAACTTTTGATGAAACAATAGGAGAGAACTTATTGAGCTTCAAGAAAGGACTAAAAGAGAAGGTAGAAGAAACAGCTTCGGAAGTAGAAGCAATGAAGTTTTAAAAAGAAGGGCTGTAATGATTTTACAGCCCTTTTTAATTTTCCGTTATTTAGTCAGGAATTTTTGGACATAGTCGTAACTCTTTTTGATACTCTCAAATTTGTTCGGCATATAGATGTCGTCTTGCTCAACAAACGCATATTCTAGACCCGCCTGCTTTGCACTTTGTGAGATGTTGATATAGTCGATCTGTCCGCTACCAACTTCGGTAAAGCGTACTTTGTTCTGTATAGAATCAAAAGGTAAAGTGTCGTACTCTTTACCTACTATAGGTTGCGCATAGTTTTTATCCATATCTTTTATGTGCCACATTGGAAAACGACCTGGGTATTTCTGAAAATAGGATTGTGGGCTGAACCCCGATTTTTCGATCCAATAGATGTCCAATTCAAAAGCGACCAATTCGGGCTCTGTAAAAGCAATTAAAATATCTAATCCCTTTGTACCATTGGCAAATGTTCTGAACTCCCAGAAATGGTTGTGGTAGCCAATTTTTATACCTGCTTTTTTTGCTATTTCCCCAGCTTTGTTAAGCTGTTCGGCAGCGTATTGGTAATCCTCAACCTTTAGGTTGTTAAGGTCATCCATAGGAGTTACGGGCGCTATGACGTACTTTTGTCCCAGCTCATGTGCTGTTTCGATATATTTTTCAATCGGTTCTTTATCGGTGTGATGTCTGCTGAGGTATCTACTCAAGTCATAGTGTCCACTATAGGTCTTTAGGTCGATTCCGGTCATTATCTTCTTTAGTTCCGGTACGCTAAGTCCCCAAAAGGAATTCGTAGTGGTATCTAGACCAAATGTTTCGATATGACTATAGCCTATCTTTGAAACGGTTTCCAGCGTGAGCTTGGCATCTTGGCCTAAGAGGTCTCGTATGGAGTATATCTGTAAACCTATATTGGCGAAAGGGCCTTCGCCTTTTTGTTTGTTCGGTGTACAGGCATGTAACAGGGAAGATCCAAAATATGCACCCGCCAGCCCTAAGCCTGTCTTTTTGATAAAGTTACGTCTTGTAGTCATCCTCGATAAAATTATATAGCGTACTAAATTTAATAAATGCTGTTGACAAATACGAATAGAATGTATATCAAAAAAAAGCCATCCCTGTTTGAAGGATGGCTTTTTGATATGTTATGTATGAAAGGATTACACCGTCATAATGTCTTTTTCTTTCAACTCTGCCAACTGATCAACTTTTACGATATAGCTGTCTGTTAGTTTTTGAACTTCAGTTTCACCGATTTTAATCTCGTCTTCAGAAGCACCATCATTTTTTAGTTTTTTGATAGATTCGTTAATTTCCTTGCGGATATTACGTACTGTGACACGTCCTTTTTCAGCTTCTTCTTTAGCTTTTTTTACAAGGTCACGTCTTCTTTCTTCTGTCAAAGGAGGAACAACCAAACGTATTACAGAACCGTCATTTTGTGGATTCAATCCAATATTGGAATCCATGATAGCTTTTTCGATCGTGCTTAAGAGGTTCTTTTCCCAAGGTTGGATTACAATTGTACGAGCATCCGTAGTATTGATGTTACTAACTTGAGAGAGTGCAGTAGCTGAGCCATAGTAGTCTACATGAATACCGTCCAACATGGATGGTGTAGCTTTTCCAGCGCGAATTTTTGTAAGTTCTGATTCGGTATGCTGCACGGCTCTTGTCATTTTCTCTTTGCAGTCATCCAATTCTATAGATATCAGTTCGTTCATATGTTTGTAGTTTTATTTTTCTTAGCTAACAACAGTTCCAATATGCTCTCCTTCGGCCAATTTTTTCAAATTACCAGGTTTATTCATATCAAAAACTATGATTGGAAGATTGTTCTCCTGGCATAATGTAAATGCTGTCATATCCATTACATTGAGTCCTTTTTGATAAACCTCGGTGAACGAGATGTTGTCAAAACGAGTTGCACTTGGATCTTTCTCTGGATCGGCTGAATAAATTCCATCAACACGGGTTCCCTTTAAAACAGCGTCTGCATTAATTTCAATAGCTCTTAACGAAGCCGCTGTGTCTGTTGTGAAATAAGGGTTTCCTGTACCTGCACCAAAGATTACAATCCGGCCTTTTTCTAGGTGTCTTACTGCTCTTCTGCGAATAAAAGGCTCACAAATCTGTTCCATTTTGATCGCAGTAAGTAGTCTTGTTTTTAACCCTACTTTTTCTAAAGCATCTTGTAGAGCCATACTATTTATTACGGTTGCCAGCATGCCCATGTAGTCTGCTTGTACTCGGTCCATACCTGCTTTTTCTGCGCTTAGGCCTCTGTAGATATTTCCTCCTCCAATGACAATAGCTATTTCTAAACCTTGTTCATGAATTTCTTTAATGTCTTTGGCATATTGAGCTACTCTATTGATGTCAATACCATAGTTTTGCTCTCCCATTAGAGCTTCACCGCTGAGTTTTAGTAGGATACGTTTATATTTCATGCTTGATTTTTTCGGAATATTTCCAAAAGTCAAAGATATAATTTTTTTTCCGCCTACGACGGACTTAAAGCGATTTGTTTTCTTTTTTTAAGCCGTCAATGGCTTTTTGATAATAGCGTTCATACACCGGTAAGATCTGTTTGATATCAAAATCTTTGGCGCGAGCATAAGCCGCTTTTTTGAATTCTTCTAGGCGAGGGCAGTCCTCTAGAATGTGAATAGCATTCTTTGCCATGTCATCTACGTCGCCAATATCGCTCAAAAATCCAGTCACACCATTGACATTCAGCTCAGGAAGCCCGCCGGTATTGGTCGAGATTACAGGCACGCTGCAGGCCATTGCTTCTAATGCCGCCAATCCGAAACTCTCCGAAGATGAAGGCATAAGGAATAAGTCTGAAACGGATAATATCTCTTCGATGGCATCTTGCTTGCCCAAGAAACGGACGCTACTACAGATCCCTAGTTGTCTTGAAAGCTCTTCGGCATTACTACGTTCAGGGCCATCACCAACCATTAATAATTTACTTGGTATTTTCTGATTGACTTGATGGAATATGCGTACTACATCTGTCGTATTCTTTACTTTTCTAAAATTGGAAGTGTGTATCAGGATACGCTCATCATCCGGGGCGATGGCTTTTTTGAAGTGCTCTCTCTTTTTGTTGAAAAATCTTTCAAGATCTATAAAATTGGGAATTACTTCGATGTCTCTAGTAATATCGAAAAACTCTAAGGTCTGTTTTTTTAGACTTTCTGATACGGTTGTAACGCCATCGGATTCATTGATGGAGAATTGTACAACTGGCTTGAAACTTTTGTCTTTCCCTACCAATGTGATATCCGTGCCATGTAGTGTAGTGACGACGGGGATATTGATACCATAACTGCGAAGAATCTGTTTTGCTAGGTAGGCGGCAGATGCATGTGGAATAGCATAATGTACATGTAGTACATCCAGCTGTTCGAAGCGAACTACATCGACGAGCTTGCTGGCTAATGCGGATTCGTAAGGAGGGAAGTCAAAAAGTGGATACTGCGAAACGGCAACTTCGTGATAGAATAGGTTTTCGGAAAAGAAGTCTAGCCGGGCAGGTTGGCTGTAAGTAATGAAATGTACCTGGTGACCTTCGGAGGCTAATCCTTTTCCTAGCTCTGTAGCTACTACTCCTGAACCACCAAATGTGGGATAACAAACTATTCCTATTTTCATCAATAATTTCTATTAAGTTAAGTGATGAAGCTATCAAGAGCATTTTCGGAGGCATATAGCCCGATTTACCCATGATGGTTTCATGAAGTTTTGTTTATATTTATAACAATCAAATTTAAGTAAGGTTTAGCAATCATTTTGCAATAAAATCGTAAAGTTTATAGTATGTGTATTAAATCGGAAGATTTAAGGAAGGAAGTGACATTTAAGACTTCGCGCTCTGGGGGAGCTGGAGGACAGAATGTAAATAAAGTAGAAACGAAAGTGACTTTGCTGTGGGATGTGGCAAATTCTCTATTACTGTCTCCCATACAAAAAGATACTGTTAGGTTTAAGTTGGCACATCGCATACATTCAGAAGGGTTGTTACAGCTGGAGGTTTCGGAGAGCAGGAGTCAGTTGGCAAATAAAGATATCGCTGTAGAACGACTACAGGACTTATTGGAAAAGGCTTTGACACCCACAAAAAAGCGAATCCCAACAAAGATACCTCGCTCGAAAGTATTGGCACGATTGGACCGAAAAAACAAACTATCCGAGAAAAAGTCGAATCGAAGATGGCGATTGGATTGATTTTAATGCTCTGTATTTTAGTGCTTTGTGGTTGTAACTAAAAAATTAGTTTTAAAACTAATTTTTTAGTTCTACATTCGTTTTATAATCGATTATCGGCAGACGTGCCTTTTTTAATAAACAGTATTATGGACGAAATTAAAGAACTTACAAAAGCAGAAGAACAGATCATGCAGGAACTCTGGGATATGGAGGGCGGATTTGTTAAGGAAGTTATAGATAGACTCCCAGAACCAAAACCTGCATACAATACAATTTCTACTATTATCAGGATTCTACAAACCAAGGGTTTTGTAGATCATCAAGCGTTTGGTAAAAGCCATCGCTATATTCCAGCGATTTCTAAGGAAATGTATAAGAAAGTAATTGCAGACAAGTTGTTGAATGGTTATTTTGATAACTCGCCGAAACGGATGCTGTCTTTTTTTCTGGAAGAAAATAAGTTGGATGTAAAAGAATTGGATGAAATATTGGCAATAATCAATAGACACAAATAACAAGCTATCCATTGCTTGATTATAAACTTAATTAATTATGGTTTACTTACTTCTGGTTAATGTCGCCTTGACGATAGGGTTTTGCCTATATCATATCTGTTTCCGAAAGTTGACATTCTTTCAATGGAATAGACTTTATTTACTAGGCATTGTGGTTCTAGCAATCCTTATACCTATAGGGCTATTCATTGATATATCAAGCTTAATAGCGGAGGATGAAGTCATTCCTCATGTTAATTTTACAGAGGTCATGGATGTGATGTATATACCTATGACAGTGGTAGAGACTTCTTACAGCTTAGTTGATCTGCTCATGGTTCTGTATTGGACTGTTGTCAGTCTTGGAATAACAGCTTTGGTATATCGGTTATGGATGGTGAACAGGGCATTCGCAAACGAAGAAAGCCATGTGAGTTTTTCCTTTTTTAAACGGGTGTTTTTGGGAGTTGAGGTCAGGAATGAACAGATAATAGATCGGCATGAACAGGTTCATGTGGAGCAAGGACATTCCTATGATGTACTACTATTGGAGCTTATTTGTGTGTTTAATTGGTTTAACCCCATAGTTTATCTTATTCGAAAGGAGCTGAAATTTCAACATGAGTGTATCGCTGACGAGCTCTGCTCGGAAGATAAGGTGGCTTATGCGGAGTTGTTGGTGGCGAATGCAATGCGAACAGACTTGAATAGTCTGGTCCATGAGTTTTCGAACCAGTCATTTTTAAAAAAGAGAATTATGATGTTATTTAAAAATAAATCGTCGAATAGAAATAAGTTGTTTTATTTGGCTAGCATTCCTGTATTGCTAATAGCAATTGGATCTACATTGGTTTTTAATACAAGTAGAGCCAAAGAGGTGGTAACAGGTGTAGAGACGCAACTGACCGATGTTGGTTTTCCTAAGTCTATACCAGGAGGTCGTGGAGAAATGGAAGCAGAGACCTCAAACCTTCTATCTCTAACGGAACTGGATACTTCGAAGAAGACTAATGCAAAGACTCAGATCGATGACGATGTGATTTTTGAAGTCGCAGAAATTAATCCTGAACCTCCTGGAGGAATGGCCGCCTATCGCAAATGGATTGGGTTAAATTATCAATTTCCAAAAGCAGTGATAGATGCTGGTATAAAGGGAACAATGCAAATTTATTTTGTTGTTGAGAAAGATGGACAGTTGAGTAACCTTAAAGTAGTTCAGGACATTGGATATGGTACGGGACAGGCCGCTCTTGATATGCTTAGTCAATCAGCTAAGTGGACGCCGGCTATCCAAAATGGGAAAGCGGTGCGAGTTGCATATACATTACCAATACGATTGGATTTAACGAATATGTAATTTTACGATGCTGCAAAGACTAGTAATAATTCTTGTTTTGGCGGTGTTGGCGGGGTGTAAATCTCCTCGCTTTGCCAAGGGAGGTGTATTTGTCGAGGATGTAGATCGGTATTTCAATACAGATTTAAACAATGCAAATGTTTGGTTGTATATGGATATTGTGCCCTTTAGCCCTAAGGGAACGGGGTTAAAGATGACCCAACTTTATCCGGACGATAAGCAGGTCATGAAATCAATCGGTATTCATACAAAGGGGAGTAAGCTTTTATTTTCTGCAGTTCCGGATTCAGAACCTCAGTATCACCTTATTGCTCTACAGCACCGGAATGGAGTTGAAAAGTTAGATGGTTATGAACGAAAAGTGCAGGACAGCGCATTTTATTTTCAACGAGATATAACGTTGGGTAGGTTAGATATTCGACATATTTATATCCCTTATAGGGAAGACGGCGGGTTGAGTCTCATCTACTATATCAGTACCGAAAAGCACCTTGACTGTCGTTTCTGTAAAGTGGATTACCTGGCACGTATTAATGCGTTGGAGTTACAGAAAAAAGATAGCGATAGTCTCCATTGGCAGATAACGGAGTGTAGAGACAGAGAGGCAAAAAAGCATGTCCATTTAAAGCCGAATCTCGGCATGTTGTCCTCGGATCAGATTGCTTTTTTAAAAGTGTATTTGGACTTTAAAAATGGAAATGTAGGTCTCCAGTACTTTCAGATCCTAAGACCAACGGATCGCGATCGTATAGAGGTGAGCTTGTGTCCGGGACAATACTATGTGGAATACCAGGATTCTGAATCAAAAGTGCTGCAAAGAGATACGGTATCTATCAGAGATTAGTGTTTAACATGCTTAGAAAGAATAAGAGCTGACTTTTTGGGTCAGCTCTTATTTTATGTTATGCTAAGAATTCCTTTTCTAAATCTAAAGGAGCGATATACTGTCCATTTTTATAAACACGCATGTTGCCTCCTGAAATCTCATCAATGAGGATGATTTGATTGTTCGTTTTATCGTATCCGAATTCTAACTTGATATCGTAAAGGTCTAATCCTTTTTTTGCCAATTCTGCCTTGACAATATCACAGATCTTTACTGTTAGTGCTTTTAATTCCTGGTATAGTTCTTTGGTTAAGATCCCCAGGTTTTCTAACGCATCTTCAGAGATAACAGGGTCTCCGCGTTCATCGTCTTTGATTGTCACCTCTACAAAACCATTAAGGTCTTGTCCTTCTTGGCAATAAGCAGCATAACGTCTGTAAAAACTTCCAACTGCTTTGTAACGGCATATTACCTCTAATCCTTTTCCTAATACCTCTGCCTCCTTGACGACCATACTGACATCGTCTAGATCAACTGAAATTAAGTGTGTAGGGATCTGAAGACCATTTAACAGCTCGTAAAAATATTTTGTCATTTTTAGACCTGATTTACCGGCTCCGTCTATGGTCAAGCCTACGGTATTAGCTCCGGGGTCAAAGACTCCATTTTCGCCTGTTACGTCATCTTTGAATTTTAATAGATACTGGCTGTTACCTAGATTGTAGACATCTTTAGTCTTACCTTTATAGATTAATTGCATGAGAAGTTGAGTTTAAAGCGCGCAATTTAATACTATTTTGCCAAATATCCGCCATCTACAGGATAATATGATGCTGTTACAAATGATGATTTTTCTGTAGCAAGCCAAAGTGCGAGTTCGGCCACTTCTTCGGGTTTTCCTAGACGTTGGAAGGCATGCTGGCTAGCTAAGTATGTTTGGGTGTCTTTATCTAACGCATTTTCGATCAGTGGGGTCTCTATGAATCCAGGGCCTATGGCATTGACTCGGACTCCCTTAGTCGCGTATTCCCAACCGGCTGTTTTGGTCAACCCGACTACGCCATGTTTTGCTGCAACGTAAGCCGCGGAATTCGTAAATCCAACGGAGCCTAAGATAGAAGCGACATTGATAATGCTACCGCCTACTTTTGCTATCTCAGGTAGTTGATAGTGCATACCATAGAAAACACCATTTAGGTTGATGTCAATAACTTTATTCCAACCTTCGATTGATAATTCGCCAACTGGATTCGATTCACCTCCAATTCCTGCATTATTAACGGCTACATGCAAAGCTCCAAAATTAGCAATCGCCGCCTCTACAATCTTTTCATTGTCTTTAGGAGAGGAAGAATCGGCTTTAACAAAAATTGCGTTGTTACCTTCACAATTATTGATAAAATCATTCCCTGCTTTGTCATTGACATCTGAGATTACGACTTTGGCACCTTCTCTAATGAAGATTTCAGCTATTGCCTTTCCAATTCCTGAAGCCCCACCGGTTACGATGGCTACCTTATTTTCTAACTGTTTCATATGTGTTTAACTTATGTTGTATCCTTTACTAACAAGTTAACCAATATCTCTTTAGAAAAGTATGAAGAAAAAAAGAAAGAGGTTGATTATGACTCTACTAGGAAGAAAACACGAAGAGTTTACATTCACATGAAGATATTAGTGTCCTCTCTTTAGGCTTTGTACCTGTTGCTTTAGTGATTCGATCTTATATAAGAGGTGCTGTACAATTTCTATTCCTTGAATATTGAGTTCCAAATCGTAATGCCAGTTTTGATACTTTTGGATTCGCGCCACTTCGTCCTCATGTACAAACTCTTGACTCTCTATGATAGTGATTTCTATCAGACCATTTTGGTGCAGTTCTTTTATAAAGGCCGCCTCGATATTGTTGGATCGGCAGATGTCGACTATTTTGAATAATGTAGCTTCCATATTATTTTTTATTTAAAGCGGCTGCTTGTTCAAAGAGTTTCTTTTGTTCTTCACTAAGGTCGTTCGGTATTTTTACCATGACCTCGGCATAGAAATCGCCAAATTTACCTTCCTGTTTATAAACTGGGAATCCTTTTTCTTTTAAGCGGATTTTTGAACCGTTCTGTGTGCCGGATTTTACTTTTACTTTTATTTTCCCTCCTAGGGTCTCTACGATTGCCTCCCCACCAAGTAAAGCTGTAAACAGGTCTATTTCGATCTTGCTATATAAATCGTCGCCCCTGCGGTCAAAACGTGAGTCAGGTAGAATGTGGAATGTGATATAAAGGTCTCCGTTAGGGCCTCCATTTACACCTGTGGCACCTTGCCCTTTGAGACGGATTTTCTGACCGTCTTGGACACCCGCAGGAATCGTGATGCGAATATTTTTACCGTTTACGGTGAAGGTCTGCTGATGGGTATTGCTGGCTTGCTGCAGTGTGAGTTCGACTTCGGCGTTATAGTCTTGGCCTTTAAATGAACCTTTACGCCCAGCTCCGAATCGAGATCCAAAAAGCTGTTCGAAGAAATCGGAATATTCACCGGTTTCATAGTTGCCGTTATAATCGAAATCAAAGCCCTCAAAAGGATTTTGTTGTGTCGACCCACCGGATCTCCCTCTGTATTGCTGCTGAGTCCGCTCGTATTCTTCACCGTGTTTCCAATTTTCACCATATTGATCGTACTTTTTCCTGTTTTCAGGATCTGTCAAAACTTCATTGGCTTCATTGAGCTCTTGGAATTTCTTTTTAGCTGCCTCATCATCCGGATTCAAGTCTGGGTGATATTTGCGTGCGAGTTTGCGATAAGCTTTTTTGATGTCCTCTTGGCTTGCGGTTTTGTCAAGCCCCAGTGTGCTATAATAATCTACAAATGCCATAATTACTTGTTGATATGTAATAAACAATTGGCTGGACGATTTGTTTAAATAATAAAGCCGTTCCTAGTTCGGAACGGCTTTATTATTTTTATTGATCAGAGATCTATTTCTTATTACTATCTACGACAAGCCTTTTTGCTCTATTGGCTATTTCCCACGTCGTATAGAAAATTAACTTTTCTCGTTTTACCATCATCGGAAAATCGATTTTGTCGACAGTATCCTCAGGTGTATGGTAGTGGGGGTGTAGCCCCGAAAAGAAGAAAGCTGAAGGGATTCCTTTTTCCGCAAAGTTATAATGGTCTGACCGGTAATAGAGGCGCATAGGTTCATTGGGGTCATTATAGGAATAATCCAATCCAATTTGCACAAAGTCTTTATTGGCTTTCTCCGTAACCTGTTGCAACTCCGAACTTAGTTTGTCCAGGCCTATAGCATGTATGTAGTTGTGGTCTCCATTTAAATGCTTGTCGTCAATACGGCCTATCATATCAATGTTGATACAGGCAACAGTATTTTTTAAAGGAATTATAGGATGTTCTACGTAGAACTTGGAACCGAGTAACCCTTTCTCTTCAGCAGCTAAGCCAATAAATAGGATGCTTCTCCGTGGTCCCTTGCCTTCTTTTTTTGCCGCAGAAAAAGCTCTTGCTAGTTCCAGTACTGCAACTGTTCCAGAGCCATTGTCGTCTGCACCAGGAAAAAATGTTCCATCGGGTAATATACCATCATGGTCATAGTGTCCGCAGATGACAATCACTTCGTCTTTTAAGTCAGAACCTTCCAATAGGCCAAGTACATTGGGGTCATCCAGTTTTTCTTGGCTTACCCCCATTTCTGTCTCCAATTGGCTCTTTATGATGATTGGCTTTTGAACGCCCTTGCGCGCTAGTTCTTTAAAAGTAGCTAATGAACTGTTGTCTTTGGATAATATTTGATTGGCAATATTCTCGTTTATATTAACAACAGGAATGGATTGAGTAACAGTACGGTTTACAGTTCCCTGATCCAGTGAGATGCGAGCTGACGATCTGCCTCTCATTCTGTTTAACATGCTGGCTACAAGAGGTGTAGTTGCCAAAATTAGCTTAGGCTCTAGCTTAACAAGTTCTTGTATTCTTTTGAAACGACTTTTAGACCATTCGGACTCGGTGCTATTGCCCGTCAAAAGTGAGTTTCCATTTTGATCAAATGGCTCTCCTTCGTTCAGTACTAGAATAACTTTTCCTTTGATATCTGTAGACTTAAGTTCATTGTAAGCGTTGTGCTGAAGACCATAGCCTACAAAAACTATTTCTTGTGAAGTGAATTTCTTGATATCGTTGTCTCCCTGAACATAGAAGTCTTTCCCGTTTTCAAAAGAAGTCTGGTCAATACTGAAATTTTTTACAATATGTTCTGTACGTAACAAAGAGACCGGCTGAAAGAAAGAATCGTTGTTGACAATGGGTTTCAATCCATAGCTTTTGAAGTGTTCAGCAATATAGTTTGCAGCCTTTCTGCCACCTTCCTGACCGGTACCTCTTCCTTCAAATTCTTTGCTGGCTAATATGGTGAGGTGTTTTCGAGAACTCTCTTCGGTGATGAGTTCTGCATACTTCTTTTGTACCTGAGCGAAGCTACAGCTATACAGCGCAGGTAGTATTAATAAAATAGAAAATAGTTTCCTCATGACTTCAGTGTTTCAGCTAATTACAAGCAATCTTATTGACACGGTTGGCATGTCTGCCACCTTCGAAATCTGTCGTTAGGAAGGTATGTGTGATTTTTTTTGCGAGTTCTAAATCGACAAAACGTGCAGGAATACAGATAATGTTTGCATTATTATGTTGACGGGCTAGAGCCGCAATCTCATTCTGCCAAGCTATAGCTGCACGTATTCCTTGATGTTTATTGGCCGTAATAGCGACACCGTTTGCACTTCCACAGATTAAGACACCGAGCGTGTTTTCTGCAGTCTCTACAGATGTAGCTACGGGGTGAGCAAAGTCTGGGTAGTCCACAGAGTCAGCACTGGAAGGTCCAAAATCCTGGACATCATGACCTAGCTCCTTTAAGTAAGAGATAATTTCTACTTTATAGTCAAATCCAGCGTGATCGCTGCCTATTGCAATTTTCATATGTAAAAAATTAATTTTTATAAAATTCTTTTTCTTTTAATTCTTTCTCTTTCTTGACATTTGATGATACCATAATACTGATTTCATATAACAGGAACATTGGAGCTGCTACTGTGAGCATAGTGATAACATCAGCAGATGGTGTAATTACTGCTGCAATGACAAGAATAATAACAGCTGCATAGCGTCTACTCGCACGCATAAACTGTGGTGTCATGATACCTAATTTAGATAGTATAAAAATCAAAATCGGTAATAGGAATACAATTCCACAACCTAGACTGAGTGTCGCTACAGTAGATAGGTAGTTGTCAATTGTAATTTGGTTTGTAATCTCAGCACTTAAAGAAATATTAGCCAAGAAATTAATCGATAAAGGGACAACAATATAGTAGCCAAAAAGAGCGCCAAGAGCGAATAGTAAGGTTGCGTAAAATACAAAACCTCGAGCTGATTTTTGTTCCCTTTTGGTTAAGGCGGGTTTTACAAAGAGCCATACTTCAAAGAGTAAATATGGAAAACCTAAAGCTACAGCCATGAGTAAACATGAATTTATTTGTAGCATGAATTGTCCTGTAAGTTCCGTGCTTATGATGTTGAACGGAATACGTTGTACACAAAAATCATCAAGACTTAATACATCGGCTACTTTACACATCATTCTGTAGGTCCAGAAATCTAGATTTTTTGGTCCCATGATGATTTGGTTAAAAACGAAATCGTAGAACGTAAATGATAAGATGGCAAAAATGATAATAGCAATGACTGAGCGTATGATATGCCATCGTAGAACTTCTAAATGTTCGAAAAATGACATTTCGGCTTCTATATTCTTTCCTTTTTCTTTGATGGCATCAATTAGTTTTTTACTAGACATATTGGATGTTTGTATAGAAAACAAAAATACCATTCTTTAGGAGAAGAATGGTATCTTTTAATATAAAACAAAAATTTTACGTTTAATCTTCGTCTGGATAAGCAGTTAGATCAAAGGTTTCCATGAATTTCGTGGTAAAATTACCTGCTCTGAAATTAGGGTCACGCATCAATCGTAAATGCAAAGGGATCGTTGTTTTGACTCCCTCGATCACAAATTCGCTAAGCGCACGTTCCATAGTGTTGATTGCTTCTTCTCTTGTCTGTGCAACACAGATTAGTTTTGCAATCATTGAATCGTAGTTGGAAGGAATAGTATATCCTGCATAGACGTGTGTATCTACACGTACACCATGGCCTCCTGGCGAGTGGAAATTTGTAATTTTTCCCGGTGAAGGACGGAAGTTATTAAATGGATCTTCCGCATTTATTCTACACTCGATTGCATGCATTGTCGGTTCGTAACTTTTTCCTGAAATAGGAATACCTGCAGCAACTTTTATCTGTTCTTTGATCAAATCAAAGTTAATAACCTCTTCTGTAACGGGGTGCTCTACCTGTATACGTGTGTTCATCTCCATGAAGTAGAAGTTACGGTGTTTATCTACCAAAAATTCGATAGTACCAGCACCTTCGTATTTAACAGCTTGAGCTCCTTTTATTGCCGCTTCGCCCATTTTATCGCGCAGTTCAGGTGTAATAAAAGGTGAAGGAGCTTCTTCTACCAATTTTTGATGACGACGTTGTATAGAACAATCTCTCTCAGAAAGATGGCATACAGTGCCGTATTGGTCACCGATAACTTGGATCTCGATGTGGCGAGGCTCCTCAACGTATTTTTCAAGATAGATACCATCATTGCCAAAAGCAGCTGCAGACTCTTGACGTGCCGAATCCCAGCTAGGCTCAAAATCCTCGTCTTTCGTAATGATACGCATACCACGACCACCGCCACCAGCTGTAGCTTTGATAATGACAGGGTAGCCAATCTCATTGGCCAATTTGATACCTGTTTTTACATCTGGGACAAGACCATCAGAGCCAGGTACCGTAGGTACTCCTGCTTTCTTCATGGTATCTTTTGCAGATGCTTTGTCTCCCATTTTTTCAATTTGATCAGCAGTGGCACCAATGAACTTGATCCCATACTCTGCACAGATTGCTGAGAATTTGGCATTTTCAGATAGGAAACCGTACCCTGGATGTATCGCATCAGCGTTGGTTAACTCGGCTGCAGCAATGATATTAGGTATATTAAGATAGGAATCTTTACTCGCTGGAGGGCCAATACAGACTGCCTCATCTGCAAAGCGCACATGAAGACTATCTCTATCTGCTGTTGAATATACGGCTACACTTTTGATTCCCATCTCCCGACAAGTGCGGATGATGCGTAAAGCGATTTCGCCTCTATTTGCTATTAATATTTTTTTGAACATAGTAAATGACTTGGTGAATACTTTATACGGGACAGTTTTATTCCGTACTGTAGGCTTTTCAGAAAAAACAGTAGATGCTTATGTGCGTGCTACTGTTTCTCTAAATTCAAAAAGCTGCTTTTAAGCAGCTTAAGATTATCTTGGGTCAACCAAGAATAAAGGTTGATCGTACTCGACAGGTTGAGCGTCGTTCACTAATATTTTTACGATTTTACCAGAAACTTCGGATTCAATTTCATTGAACAATTTCATGGCTTCAACGATACAGATTACTTTTCCAGGAGTGATATCGTCACCTACATTGACAAAAGATGCTTTGTCTGGGCCTGGTGAGCGATAAAACGTACCTATCATAGGTGATTTTACCGTAATCAAATGTGATTCATCATCAGCAGCAGGAGTAGCAACTACGGCTACAGGTGCTGTAGTAGGTGTCACAGGAGCAACTGGTGCAGCAACAGGTGCTACAGCAGGTATAGCTGCCGTTACGTAAGTAGGTTCCTGATTTGTTTTTATTGTAATCTTGAAATCTTTTTCTTCAATCGATACTTCATTCACACCTGATTTAGATACAAATTTAATCAGATCTTGAATTTGTTTGATATCCATACTCATACTTCAGTAGGTTTTATTTTATTTAAATAATTTTAAAATAGCGTGTAAAGATACATAAAAAGGACAAACTTAGTAGGCCCATTTTAAATATATAGAGCCCCACGTAAATCCTCCACCAAATGCAGCCAGAATCAAATTGTCTCCTTTTTTAAGTTGACTTTCCCATTCCCACAGACAAAGTGGAATTGTTCCACTGGTGGTGTTTCCATATTTATGGATGTTTATCATTACTTTTTCTTCGGGTAGTCCAGCTCGTTCGGCAGTTGCATCGATGATGCGTTTGTTTGCCTGATGAGGTACAAGCCATGCGATGTCATCCGCTGTCAGCTGATTGCGGACCATGATTTCATGGGCTACATCAGCCATATTTGTAACAGCAAATTTGAATACAGTTTTTCCCTCTTGATACGCATAATGTAAACCAGCTTCGACTGTTTCGTGGCTTGCAGGATTTAATGAGCCACCACCTTTGATGTTTAGGTATTGTCCACCTGAACCATCCGTTTTCAATATGGTGTCTTGTATTCCGTTTCCTTCTGTGTTGGGCTCTAGTAATACTGCGCCACAACCATCACCAAAAAGGATACAGGTATTACGGTCTTTATAGTTTACGACAGAAGACATTTTGTCTGCACCGACAACCAATACTTTTTTATGTTTTCCAGATTCGATAAACTGTGAACCAGTCGTCAGACCGAATAAAAAGCCAGAGCAGGCAGCCTGTAAATCATATCCCCAAGCATTTTTAGCGCCGATTTTGTCGGCCAAAATATTTGCGGTTGCT
>JAITLW010000019.1 GCA_031277715.1 Sphingobacterium sp.
TTCTTTGGGTTATTTTAAACGGAGCAATGTGTTTAATGAGACGGACTATACATTTTTCTCTTCGAATAGACCGTACACACCCAATAATCCGATGGATATAGATAACACGGGAGTGCCGGCATTTGTGAACCACAACCTGTGGAAGGCGGATCTAAAGGCAACGATATATTTCAATACACAGATTGATAAGAAACCTAATCGTATCGATTATAATCACGATATGCGCTATCCTGTGCTACAGGTGGGATATAGTAATGCTTTTGCTACTTCTTATAAAGGGTATAGTTTTCAGGAGATTACTTTAGGGCTGAGACAGGATGTGACTTTTGGCAATAAAGGGATATTGGGCTATAGGCTATCCACAGGCACATTTTTAAATGCTGATGGTATTGCTTTTACGGACTTTAAGCATTTTAATGGTAACCGTACGCATATCGGTACATCGGGCAGATACCTCAACAGTTTTCTGGCACTGCCTTATTATAGCCACAGTACGAACAAGGCTTATCTTGAACTGCATGCTGAAAACAATTTTAAGGGATATCTGCTCAATAAGATTCCGGGGATCAATAGATTGCAGCTGCAGACGGTTGTTGGGTATCATCTGCTGAGCACGGATAAAAGAAAGCCCTACCAAGAATTCTCGATAGGGCTTGACAATGTCGGTTGGGGTAAGTACCGCTTATTTCGCGTAGATTATGTCCGCTCAGTACACGGAACAGGTTCTCCTGATGCTGTCGTGGTGGGTATAAAGCTCCTTAATCGACAACGTTAAGAGCGGTAACTAGCCGTAAATTTCATTCAGCTCGTAAGCAAGACGGATGCCTGCTTTTAGTAGGCATTCTTCCATAATGTACTTGTAGTCGTAGATGTATTTGTAGCTTAGATTGGCGTTGTACTCGACGTCCTTATATATCTTGTTGGCGAGTTCATGCGATTCGTAAAGCGCCTGCTCAAAAGAACACTGGTATTGACGATAGTGGCTGCTATTGAAGATATCGAGTACACGTGCGTATTCGGTATAGCTGTACTTCTCGTTGTCTACCAAATCTGAGTCCCAAACGCGGTGGATATTGGTTTTGCGGCCAAAGAAAGAAACTTCGATTTTATTACCACCAAGGTCTTCGGCTCTACTGACGTGCATCGGCTGGTGGGCATCACCAAAGAGATGTACGAGGTAGTAGAGGTTCTGTTGCTGCTGTAAGGGGCTCAGGTTCTTGTTGCCCTTGGTTTCGTTTTTGATGCGAAGGTAAGCTTTGTAAAGGTTGTCTTCTGGCGATGCTTTTAATGTAGCGGTGAAGTCCTCGAAGCTCAGGTTGCCTTGCGTATTGACGAAGTGCCATGAACCTGTTTTATTTAAGGCCGGGTCTGGGTCTGACTTGATGAAATCGGCCCAGTTGGACCAGTAAGCGATGGGCTGCTTGCCGATAATCTTTTCGATGTTTTTCTTGGCTTTTTTGCTGAGGTGCTGCTCGGCAATTTCGGAAATGACACGGTGCCCTGTCATACCCCAGGCAAATACTTGCTGCTGTTGTACAAAGGTGAATAACACTAGTAGTAAAGCGACTAAGCGTATTGTTGTTGTTTTCATTATAGTTATTTAAAAATATCAAATGCATATTTGGCGGTGGACCAGAATTCGTCCAAGGCAATGATTCGTGGTTTTAGAAAAGAAATAAGCTTGGGCCAGTCTTCTTTTTTAAAGACGCTAACCTTATCGAGTGTGCAGGCTATACGGGCGGTTTGCTTTCCATAGTCATCGTGGTACTCAGGGTACCATTCCCACTCCTCTCCTAATGTATCGTGCAGGATATGGCGCAGCTCTTCAAACTGGGCGTATAGCAATGCTCGGATACCTTGGTCGGGATGTGTCATTTCTATCATGATTATAGCGGACTTGTTGGATGCATCCATCCGAAAATATAGCTGCTTGATTCCTGTCTTGTAGTTGACCCAGTTGATTTTTTCGCTATCAGAAGAGGTTACTCCCACCATGTACTGACCAAAGGTGGTCCAGAATTCCTCTTTCAGTTTTTTTACTTCTTCTCTAGAATACAAATCTTTTATTTTTACAAAACTAAAAAATAGATTAAACTTTTATAGGGTATGTCTGTTATTAAATTGATATGGATAAAAAGAAGTCACTTTTGTTATTGGTTGGTGCTGCTGCCGGTGCGGTAGTTTACAATATATGGAAACCTGTGAAAAGCAAGCTTCCGGTTATACAGGATTTTGAACTGGACCGCTACCTCGGGGTTTGGTATGAGATAGCACGTATGGATTTTTATTGGGAGAAGAACCTAAAGGATGTGAAGGCAGAATACAGCACAAATGAAGATGGAAGTATACGGGTAGTGAATAGCGGTGTTAATATGCGCACGCAAAAGTTTAAGCAATCCGTGGGTAAAGCAAAGCTGGCGGGCGAACTGAATGAAGGGAACTTGCGCGTGTCTTTTTTTGGACCTTTCTACTCGGGTTATCATATCATGCATATCGATGGTAACTACGAGTACGCGTTGGTATTTGGCGATAACCTGGACTATATGTGGATACTATCCCGTACAAAGACAATACCTACGGAAGTAAGGGATAAGTACCTAGGCTACGCGGAACTGTCAGGGTACGCGGTGAAGGACCTGGTATGGACATTCCATGAACCGAATCTCCCGGAGGGGTTAGAGTAAGCGCTGCGCGACCATAAAATCTATGGACGAATCGTCTGCAATGGTTTTGGAAATGACCTGTAGATGCTCTTCAGTAATACGGTTGCCGATCCCCTTGTTATAAAGGGTGACCAAATAATAAGAAGCTTCAGATTTGTCGGACTGCGGCAGTCTGTTATTATTGATGTAATAATTGAGTAACGTAGTAGCAAAGCTTCCAAAGTCCTCGAGTGAAAAGCGTTTGAATTCGTTGAAAAAACCAAACATATAGGTCTCAAATTCCTGCTCTAATTGTTTTTTTATAAGTATATCCATTCTTGAACACGACACAAAGCCTCAGTAAAAGGCGTCGTCCAAAAGTAAGGAAACTTTTGATATAGTTGGCGAGGAATAAAAAAAGGGTGTCCCATAATCGGAACACCCCCTGTTTTGTAAGGTAGAAAAATTCGTTTGGTATTTCTTTATTTTCGGATGCTGATAGCAACACGTCTATCCTTGGCCCGTTCTTTATCCGGAGCATCCCACGCTACTTTTGCAAATTCTGAACCGTAGCCTTCTGCACCAACTACCTGCGCACTTAACCCTTCTTTATCTAAGTAGTTTTTTACAGCGTCGGCACGTTCCTGTGATATTTTTTTGTTGATGGCCTCGTCTCCAGTTTTGTCGGTGTACCCTCCTATTTTAATCTTGGCGTCGGGGAATAAACGAAGAATACGTGCGATGTTGACCAGTTGTACCTGACTAGCTGGTGTGACAGTCGCTGTGCCGGTTTCGAAATTGAGGTTGTCAAAGTCAAACCATTTTTCTTTGAGCTGCTCGTCTGTCCATGTTTTGTAATCAGACTGCAGGAACTGTACAAGCTGCTCTTCTATACCTGAAGAGAATGCCTGCAGGCTGTTGCCATCCGGAAGTTTGACATCTACCATAGCAGTGCCCGCACTGCTATCGGGTTTTGCGTTTTGATTGCTATCCAGAAAAGTATTAGCCGTTTCGGAAGTGTCTTTTTTGTTACTACCACAGCCTCTGCCAAACAAAAACCATAGGAGTGCAATAAGGACTAAGATGAGAATCCACCACATGCCTGCTCCTTTTTTAGCTTTATCGGCTTCGCGTTGGGTATGTACCATGGCGGGTGCCGGTCTTGGTGAATCGGCCTCTGTGCTGTTGGGACCACCGAGCTCTTTGGCGACATCGGCCTTGGCAAATAGACTCCCAAACATTCCTAGACCAAGCCCCGGAGGGATAACGGAAGCAAAGGAGGACCGGTTGGCCTGGAGCAATTGGCTGACTTCGGCAACATCCCAATGCCCCCCTTTTTGGGTTATTCCGGAGATAACCGCTGGTATAGATGCTCCAAATAGGCTGCTCACGGATTCGGAACTCATACCAAGGTACTTGCCGATGGTCTGTGTAATACCAGCGAATTTGTAACCGAATATCTCGCTTGCGATATTGTCACTTTCGAAATGTGCACTCTCGCCCCTGTCGTCTTTGGAGAAATATTTTCCGAGTGCATCGTGCAGGTCAAAACTGGCAAACAAATGCTTGGCTGACTGGAAGATGCTGGTGAGGCCCTCCTTCGATTGGCTCTGAAGCCCTAATAAAAGCGAAGGAACGGCGATATTGACGCCTTTCGCTACTTTCTCTTTATCTTCTCCCAAGTGACCGGCGAGCTTGTCGATGACCTGGTCTGTGAAGTAAGATTGAATGTTTTGCAAGATGTTGTTTTCCATAACGTTACAATTTTATTGGTTACCATATAGCTTAACAAAAGTGTAACGTTTTTGTTTGCATGGTTTTATTTGTGTAGTTTAACAATAACTTTATATACCAATGTTATCTTTGACCAAACTATTTAATTTACTATGCTGTTGAAAAGATTTTCTTTACTACTCCTATCTGTTATTTTTAGTGTCCATGTATTTGGGCAGCAACCTAAGTATATCTTTTACCTGATCGGTGATGGTATGGGGTTGAACCAAGTTAATTTGGCCGAAATCCATCAAGCTGAATTGAAAGGTGTCAATGGCACTGAGCCGTTGGTGTTTACACAGTTTCCTTATGTGGGTTTTGCATCGACAAACTCGCTATCACATGGGGTGACTGACTCGGGCGCTGGAGGTACTGCGCTAGCGGTCGGGAAAAAGACGAAAAATGGAGTAATAGGTATGGATAGCACAGGGACTATCGCCTACAAGAGTGTCGCTTACGCGGCCAAAGCAAAGGGCATGAAGGTGGGAATTACGACGAGCGTGAGTATTGACCACGCGACTCCGGCTTCATTCTACGCTAACCAGGCAGATAGAAACATGTACTATGAGATTGGAAAGGATATTATCAAGTCCAACTTTGATTTCTTCGCAGGTTCAGGATTCCTGAAGCCGAACACGTCATTTGACAAGAAAGAAATGCCTGCATTGGTTCCTCAACTGGAAAAAGCAGGATATAAAATCGTGAAAGGTAAAGCTGCGTTCGATAAGGAGAAGAATAAAGGTCAACGCATGATATTGATGAATATGGATGGCACAGATGCAGATGCGCTCAAGTTTTCTATTGATCAGGAAGCGGGCGATTTTAAATTGGCAGACATCACACAAGCAGCTATCACCTCGTTGAGCACGAATAATAATAAAGGATTCTTCCTGATGGTAG
Source organism: Sphingobacterium sp. (assembly GCA_031277715.1). Lineage (GTDB taxonomy): Bacteria > Bacteroidota > Bacteroidia > Sphingobacteriales > Sphingobacteriaceae > Sphingobacterium. Next base: position 5,316 of record JAITLW010000019.1, read on the forward strand.
AAGGCGGTAAAATCGATTGGTCTTCCCATGCGAATGATGCTGCGACGACGATACAGGAAGTATTAGATTTTAATGAATCGGTAAAACTCGCTTATGAATTCTATCGTAAGTATCCGAAAGAAACGCTTATTGTAGTGACTGCTGACCACGAAACGGGAGGCTTGGGTATCGGTAACGGAAGCTCTACCCTGAACACGAAGGTATTGGCACATCAAAAGGTATCGCAAGGTGCACTATCGACTAAAATAGGTGAGCTGAGAAAAAATAACCCCAATGCAAGCTGGGACGAAGTGAAAAAGCTGTTGGGTGACAACCTGGGCTTATGGTCGGTATTGAAGGTCTCTGAAAAAGCGGAGGCTCCTATCTACGAGGCTTATAAAAAGAGTTTTATAGATCATCACAATGAAACCGAAAAAAGTCTATACGCTAGTGATGACAAGATTGCTACATTGAGTATCGAGTTGCTGAACAAGTTGGGAAGCATAGCTTGGTCTTCTAAAAATCACTCTGCGGCATATGTGCCGGTGTACGCTATTGGCCAAGGAGCTGAAACATTCCATCAAAAGTTAGACAACACGGATATCCCTAAGAAGATAGCAGAAGTGGCTGGCCTTGATTTTTAATTGATACATTTAGTTTTATGTAAAGCAGGGACTTCGTGAGAGGTCCCTGCTTTTGTTTTATTTCTCCTTTTCTTCTATTGTGCCTTCTTCGGTAATCTCTATAGCAATCTCGGATCTACTGCTATCCAATACCAGGATTTGACTTACTTTGATTTCGGCTACATTGCGTTTTATGCCATGCGTGTCAGTATACTCGTGGTACTGTAGGGCGCCAGATAACATGAATAGATTTCCTTTATGACCAAAGCGTTCTACTATTTTAGTGAGTTCGCCCCACACGACACAGCTGTGCCACTGCGTTATTTCCCGCCATTGTCCATTACTTAATTTCATGCGTTCGTTGGTGGCTATCCTAAAATTTGATACCCTTGCTCCTTGCGTTGTTGTTTTGATTTCTGCGTCAGCACCTAGACGTCCAATCAACTGGACTTGATTCATTAAAGCATTCATGTTCGTAAAATTTAAATTATCGAAAAATAATAAGTAATTTCGTCTACGGTAAAAAATATGAAGTTTGCCGAAGATTGAACCAAAATTATAAACCAGCTTAAGTAATAGTCGGTTATTAAGCGTTTATAGTCGTTTATAAACGACTATAAACGCTTATAAACGGATAAAGGGGAGAAATAATGGAGATTAAAAGATGTTTAGAGTGCTCAGGACCTGTAAAAGGACGTTCTGACAAACGTTTTTGCAATGATGCCTGTCGCAATAGCTTTAATAACCGACTGCAAACAGACAGTAGCAATGTTGTTCGTAAAATCAATAGACAGCTTTACAAAAATAGAAAGATACTGTTGGACTTATTAAAGGAAGAGAAGATGCTGATGGTTAATGAAGACCGTTTACTTTCACTGGGCTTTGATATGGAGTATCATACCCATGATTTGTTAACTTCTAAAGGACAGACTTACTTTTTTGTTTATGAGTACGGTTATTTACCATTGGAAAATCAACAGTACCTTATTGTGAAAAATAAAAACCTAATCTAACGATCGAAGTAAGTCTGTCCTGTCCTGGGGCTATCCGAAGGTTACAGGGATATGTAATATAATCTTTGTACCCTGCCCCTCTGCGGGACCGCTGGTTATCTTTGCTTTTTTGCCCAACAAGAGTATACGCTCCTGGCTGATAGCGCCAGAAAGGGATCGGTGTGTATTTACTTTCTGTTCCTGTACTTTGCCTGTGTCAGTTATGGTGACTTCGAGTATATCATCCTGTAGCTTCATGTCTACTTTGATGACGCCTGCCCTGCTGTTGAAGTCGACCCCATGTAAGACGGAGTTTTCGACGTAAGGCTGTATAAGCATAGGAGGAATCATGATAGCACCAAGATCCTGCTCTTCGGGGATGAACATCTCGTAGGAGAAGGCATCCTCAAAGCGCATCTGCTGTAGACTAAGGTAGTTTTCCAGTGCTTCGATTTCCTCATCAAGGGGTACTTCTTTCTCTCTACTGAGCTCGAGACTGCTACGAAGCAATCGGCTAAAGCGATTGAGGTATTTTATCGCGATCTCTTTTCGGTCCAAACGGACGAAACTCTGTACGGCAGCAAGGGTATTGAAGATAAAGTGCGGTTCCATCTGAGTACGCAGTAGTTGTTGCTGTAATAGGATTTTCTCTTTCTCCTGTCTTGCTTTTCGCTGTTGGAAGAAGTAATAAAGGAAACAGATACCACCAATAAGTAGAACTACAGCCAATATGGTGATGGTGAGTAAGAGTTTGTTCTTCTGTAGTTGCAGTTTGTTTATGGCAACCTGGTCATTCAGCGTTTGTATGGAGCGTTCTTTGGCCTGTAGTTGGTACAAAGCGTTCATTTCGGCTACTGCCTGGTTGTTCTTGGATTGAAAAAACTCCCGTTGAAGCTGGTAGACACCGTTCATCATGGTAAAAGCCAGTTCATTATTGCCCTCCAACTCGTATAAAGAAGCGAGGTTGCGTTGATAGAGAATCTGACTGTTGGTATCGATAAGGTCTTCGTATTCTTTGATGATACGTCCAGCCTTAATAAACGCTTCCCAAGCTTTGGCGGGTTGCTTGAGCGTAATCAAGGTAGCCGCTACATTGACATAACTGATTAACATGGAATTGACTGAGACACTATTGATGGTAGAAAACTCGAAACGTTGCTCGTCGAGCTTGTTCTTTTTCTCCTGGTAATAGTATAGGGAGTCGAACTGCTTTATGCGGTCAAAGTATTTAGCCTTACACTCGTAGTAGAAGCTAATGTCATAAGACATGGGGTGCTCGTGGTGAAGTACTTCAAGCTTGTCCAGATAGGCTTTCATGGTGTCGGCTGGGGTATTGTCCAGTGCCATCATCTGTATAGATTGTACAAGGACACGCTGTTTGTAGAGGTGTCCCTCAGGTAGACTGTCGGTAATCGGCATTGCAGCTTCATGCATCTTGCGCGCTAGGTCAAATTGAAATAGGGTTCTATTGCTCTGTGCAGCCGATAACAACATAATGCCTCTAGCATCGAGGGATAAGGGTACTGTGCTGTCGCTGAGGACAATTGCGGCAGCTTTGTTGTAGTAATAGTTCGCTTGGTGCTCTTTGGCTTTTTCCGACCAGATATTGCCCATACCATTATAGATAAGGGCTTTTTGTTTTAGATTACCACGCGTAGGTTCTATAAGTTCTAACGCCTGCTCGACATAGTACTGTGCGGAATCACTTTTTTTCATCGCGTATAGGCGAGCGAGGTTGTATTTAATATCTGTAGACTGGACAGTGTCTTTTCCTTCTATTGCCTTTCGGTCCAACTCGTGCCAAACAGTCATCAACGAATCGATGTTTCCTGGATTCGGCTTGATGTCATTCAGCTCCTTGATATGTGTGGCTAAGGTGTTTTTAGCGACTTCTTCGTTTGGCTTATTCTGGCAGGCTTGTACAAATAGATAGAGAACTAAAAGGTAGTGTAACGAGTATCTCATTTATTAGCCGATAATAGGTTAATAATATAATTTCTTCTTCTCGAAGATACGGGTATCTCCTCTTGGTTTTTGAGAACGAGAAACTCGGACCGGTTAATACCCGATACATAGTTTTTATTGACTAGGTAAGACTGATGGCTGCGCAGAAAATAAGGTGCCGGTAGTAGGTCTTCATAGTACTTGAGGGGTTTGGAAACGAGTTCTTTCTTACCATTATTAAGAAAGAAGAAGGTATAAGGGCCATCTCCTTTGCAATATAAGATATCAGCTACGGCTACAACACGTACATTATTGAGTGAACTTAGGGTGATGTGCTCCGGTAGTGCATTGGTGGTGGCTAATGATTCCTGAGCGAGGTTAAGCTGTTGTGCCCATTGTGGGTTTTTGTCCCGTTTACTGCGGTAGCGGTTTAATGTCTCTGTCAATTCTTCCTGGTCTACAGGTTTTAAAAGGTAATCCAGTGCTCCGTATTTTATAGCCTTAATGGCAAACTGGTTGTAAGCGGTGATAAATACGATATTTTCGGGAACAGGAGTTAGCTTTTTTAAGACATCGAATGCGGTGCCATCGCCTAGCTGTATGTCCATCAACAATAGGTCGGGCTGGGCTTGTTCAATCAACTCGGCGGCAGTGGAAACACTATCTGCCCAGCCTATTATTTCAATGTCTTTTTCGTCGCGCAACAAGTAGATGATTTCCTCCCGCACGGCAGGCTCATCTTCAATTATAGCTGTTCTTATCATTAGCTGGTTATTTTTCAGGGGGCGAATTTACAATTATATATATTGTTCTACTAACTAATAATCATGCCGATTTTTGAAAAAAGACGTTTTTTTAGTGAAATAGTACGGATTGTAATTTATTATTAGCGTATTGTAAATTCTTTTTCGCGTTTCGGGGGCTTCATCGTTACTTTTATAACAAAAATAATACGTCAGTATCGGGGATTATCCCTTTTTTTTATGAAATTATCGCCCATTTTATTAGCCGTGACTTTGTTTTTCGGTTGTAAACAGTCAACAGCGGTTCGTTTGGAACCTCTCTCGCCTATCTCCTACACGTTTAGTTCGGATAGTTTGACGAATAGAATCGACTATTTTTATATGAAAGGGGATTTGGCCTTTGATAAAAAGGGTTATGGGCAACTGAAAGAACAGATAGTACGATACGTAGACCAGGTACCTGTCGGCGAATACGGGTTGTACTCTATATATGTATACCGAGAGACTGATGTACTAGGCGAAACATATGTACAGGGAAAGGCCGGTCTGGAAGGGCACCGTAAGGATATGGTATCCTATATTAGATATACTAAAGGTGTGCCGGATATATTCTATGTGATAAAGGACGGTGAAGTAGTCTATGATGTGCTGACGGAACAGGGGTTGAGTTTTGATTTTGAATAAAAAATGCCCTAACAGGAAGGGCATTGTATGATTGTCGACTAGGATTCTACAACAACGGTCTGGGCGGCGAAATCGTGGCAACCTTTGCGTTTGTCGTTAAAGAATAAGACGATATTGATAATAGGGATCATTTTTATAAGGCTTCGAATAAAGTATTGGAACACGGAGACCGATTGGTTATCGGTGTCGCCCACAATTTTTATCCCAACGATTTTCTTGCCAAGGGTGCCTTTGAGTAACCATTCCATCAGGAAAAAATACAGCATCCATACTGGTGTAAATACCAAGACGTAGTTGCTTGGTAAATAGGCGCTCATCTTGCCAGCAAGGATAGCCAATGGGAAGTTGAGGAGCACCAATAGGATAAGGTCTATCAAATAGCTACCTATGCGTTTGCCAAAAGACGCCAGTTGCACTTCTTCTAAATCTCCATTTAGGGAGGTAGGTACATACTCGGAGGGCGATAAAATGGACTGAGGTACGTAAGCGGTTTTGCAGAAATTGCAAGACAGTGCGTCGGGTTGCTTTTCGAGCGGAAGCACCGGGATAAAGAAAAGCGAAAAGTACCGTCTACGGTTCTGTAGTTGATAAGGGCGATCGCTGTCGCATTGTGGGCAATGGAAAGAGCCTGTTTTGACTGTCTTACCTACCGTTTTTGTGCCGAAAATAAGAAACATGGTATCTAAAGTTAAGTAGTTTTAAAATATAGGGTGGCTAGCTTCCGCAAACCATATGGTACAAAGGAAGAGCCCCGTTATAGTCCTGTGCACGCTGGAATCCTTCGAAAAAGATGTGATCGCCCAATTCTTTGTTGCTCACCTGATGCTCCATCTGGTACATGATATCCAATGCGGAGAAGCTACTGCCATTGGCGGCTTGTAGTTTAGCGGAAATCTCGACCTGGAAAAAACCGTCTTCTTCGTTATCTTCATCAAAGACCTCCTCTTGGTCGTCTAGCAACTCTTCGTTGGATTTTAAATCGTCTATACTTCTAATCCATGCTTCATAGCAGACTTCTACCTCAGGGGCATGGATAACGGTCTCCTCGCCTTTCCAATACGCCTGAGCTCGCAGGATGTCTTTTTGGTAGCGTGAAATCTCTTCGTCAAATTCGGTTTGCGAATCGTAAGGTTTACGGTTGAACGCCCAAACAAGGTTGGCAAGTACTGTGTCTGGATTGGCTACGGTAGCCTTTGCTGTTGTTAATTCTTGCTCCACCTTGGTTGTTGTCGTATTGAATAATTCTTTAAAAAATCTAAACATATCTTGTTCACTAGCGTAATTGGTTTGACGGGTTATTTGTAGATGCCGACTGGACTGCATTTTTTGAATAACGCATTGTCAAACGGGATGCGCATACTCAGGTCGCGGGCCTCCCACAT
>JAITLW010000028.1 GCA_031277715.1 Sphingobacterium sp.
CATTGACCAATAAGCGTCCGTCTTTTGATCTGTGATTGATTACATTTCCCACATTGGTTGTCTTGTACTTAAACCCGTGTCCATATACCGTGGTCTGTTGATCATGACTAACGCTTAACAAGAATGTCGTCAATTCGCTCCCTCCGGACAGGCTAAGCTGATTCTGAAAGAACCCGGCTGTATTGCCAAGCAGCTTGTCTACCCAGTTTGTATATCTATTCTGGTCCCACATCCCGTTAATATCGTATGCTGTTGCCGGATATGTGGTAATGCCACTATTGGCATACGCCTGTCTCCGCATATCGAGATACTGTTCTGTATCGAGCATCTTTAAATTGGACTTGATCCGACTCATGCCATAAGAGCTTCTAAAAGTCAAGCCCATATGTCCCGACTTTCCTTTCTTTGTTGTGATCAGGACCACTCCATTGGCACCACGTGATCCATAAATCGAAGTGGCATCGGCATCCTTCAATATCTCCACACTTTCAATATCTCCCGGGTTAAACGCGTTCAATGGGTTGATCCCACCGTTGAGGATCACGCCTATATTAGTAGAGCCTACCTGATTGCCGATCGGCACGCCATCCACCACGTACAAGGGCTGATTGCCATCCACGCCACTGTTACCAACTGTACGCAGACTATTACGACCACGGATTTCGACACGATAGCCACTTCCGGGCACACCGTTATTTTGCGCAATATTTACGCCTGCCATCCTTCCCTGTACAGCTGAGAACACATTATTTATCGGCTGCCCTTCGATGTCTTTGGCCGTTACGCGGGCGATGCTTCCGGTTCGTTCTCTGTCCCGTACGGCGTAGTACCCTGTGTTTACCAATACTTCTTCAACCTCCGAAGAAGCCACCTGTAGCATGATAGTTCCAAGATCAGCACGAGCCTCTATCTGGCGCGCTATGTATCCGACATAGCTTATCTCCAATCTGGATCCCAACGGCACATTTTTTAGCGTGAAATAGCCATTTTGATCGCTGATAGCATGCAACTCCATACGCTTGCCTGCCGTTGTCGTAACCCGGATAGCAGCGCCTGACAAGGGTTCAGTATTTGGATTGACTATACGGCCCGTCACCTCTATTCCTTCTAACGCAACGGTATTGAATTCCTTATTTTCCGAAGCATCCTTTTTGATATTTTGGCGATCTATGACAATAAATCTATCCTTATCATTAAGTGAATAGGTGAACCCGGTCAACCTCTCCAACTCCGACAGGAGCTGTCGCACGTCCAATCCCGTCCTTTGGATAGAAATGATCCGGGATGTATTTACCTCGGGCTTTACAATAATCCCGTAATTAGTCTGTCCGCGTAGATCGGCTAAGACTTTTTTCAAAGGCACATTGACTCTGTTTATAGAAACGGTCTGTGCACTTCCCTCTGATGCCAGCCCCAAACTCAACACCGTACAGAGTAAAATTGCGGTAAAACTTAATCGCATAATAAGCCTTTTTCTAACTATTGAGGGGTCACGAAGCAGGCCATATTCATGAGTACAATACCCATAGAAATGTTTCATAATATTTGGTAAATCAAGACGACAGACAATAGGCAAAATATGCTTATGTTTGTACGTCAGCGTTTATCTCCAGATATACAGTTGAAGTATTATTCTCCGTATATCGAAGACTTAAATAGATTAGTCAATTCTTTGTTTTCGGTGAGATAGGCGCTACGTATGGTGTTGACCGGTTGCCCCCGGTTGACACTTTTTTATTCACGCACGGTCTCCAGTATATCAAGAAACTATCTGAATATGGTCAACCTCCTTTCTGGCCTCTTCATTCCCTTTAGTGATTTTGTATCCTGTTTATTGATCCTGTATTTTATACTACTATCTGCCCGCTGTATGGCTGCCAACAGATCCCCCAATGATCTATCTCGTGGAAAAGTCACCAAACTCAGCGACTGCTTAAACTCTCCCTCAAATACCAGTTCTACATTATACCAGCGGCAGACCTGAGTTAGGACGTCTTGCAAGGATCCTTCCAACATGAAATAACCATCTTTCCAAGATGTATATTGTTCGATATCCACGTCTTTTAATTGTCCCGAACTGCCATCTGTCGTAAACTGCTGCCCCGGAGATAAATCAACAGCCTTATTTTTGCTCTTAGTTGGTTCAACCCGAACAGCACCTTCCAGCAAAGTCGTCTTTGTGGCCGTCTCGTCTTTGTACGCAGAGATATTAAACTTTGTGCCCAATACCTTCACCGTTTGTTTGTCCGTTTTCACTATAAATGAACGACGGGTCCCCCCTTTACCCTCGGATGAGGGTATGACAGCTTTGGTCACCGCAAAAAAGGCTTCCCCCTCCAACTCGACCAAACGATCATTTCCAACGAAACGAGATGGATAATGGATCTTCGATCCTCCGTTTAGCCAGACCTGCGAACCATCAGGTAACCGGGCTTGATAAGTCGTACCAAAAGGGGTCGTGAGTGTGAGCATTTGGATGGGCGATGAATCATTATCATGACCTAAGTCGGCAACCTGAGATGAACTATCGCTATACATGATTTGATTTTGAGATATAATTATCCCTTCCTTATCTGCATTCAGCGCCATGACGGAACCATCAGCTAGGGTCAAGGTGGCGCCATGCTGAGGCGGTAATATAGTATCGGCAGCAATAATTGTCGCGGAGTCACTCGGCGACAATAGTCGTACACCGAGCCACGTCCCTATTGCTATAGCAAGAACTGCCGCTACATAAGGCAACCACCGCCGGATAGTATGTGTAGTCCTCTCGGGTCGTGGGATACGCCTCATTAGCCGTTCCTTAATCCGCTTCTGCCGGGCGATTCCGACATTGGCATTCCAAAGATCCTTATACTGTTTTAATTCCTGCTGGAGTAAATTTCCTTCCTTGAGCTTGGACAGATACTGTTCACGAGCAGGATCTGCATCCGTCCATTCTTTGAGGTCCTCTTTTTCAACTTCAGAAAGTTCGTCTCTAAGATATTTCCGAATTAATACAGTGTAATACGATACTTTTTCCATATAAATAGGCTATCCTTATATCGTGTATATCCTATTTTTAGAAAAATCTTAGTAACTTTTTTCTTTTTTTTTGATGCTATAATGGTTTATCCTGACAAAGAAATGAAGATGATACACAGCTTAGGAGAACAGGTTTAAGAGCGCTAGGTAGATAAGCATATTTTTCTTTTTGAACACGATACGCAGTGTGGACAAAGCCTTAGATTTTGCATAAAAAACGTTACTGGTAGTTGTGTTTAAAGCCTTGCATATTTCTTCTGTGGTGTATCCCTCTAGATAGGACATACGGAATATGGTACCTTGTTGCCCTGGAAGACGCTCAATCTCCTGATATAATTGCTGTATAAGCTCTGCATGCACCATCTGGGTCAACGTATCGCTATCAGGATGTTTCAGGTTTTCATCAAAGGTATACTGTATTTCGATATTATTTGCCGGTGCAGACAAATACTTTAGGCAAGCATTTTTCGTGACCTTATAAAGATAGGCCAGTAAGTGACTTGGGTTTTCTATTCGGTCCCTAACCTCCCATATCTTCAAAAAACTGTCTCCGACGATCTCTTCACTGACAGCCTCATTCTTGACTAAGCGGTAAGCAAAGAATGTCAACGGTTTGATATGCTTGTGGACATAATACTCCAGTCCGCTTTGTTGTCCATCCTTGAAAGTTTGAAAATATTGGTTAGTACTTTCCATACATCAAACCTACATAAATTCGCTTTTACACGCAATATAATTGCTATGTAATGTAAAAGAGAATTCTGTTAAAGTATTTTTTTTAACTTCTGCCACCACTAAAGTCGGCTTATACTTATACTAATTATTTATATAATAAAGCCCACGATATGTAGATGGATAACCCCTACTCTACGAAATATGGATTTATTTGACTAATATTCTGAGTGAATTTATTTTGCAAATCTTACTCGGTCATAATGAGGGATGACCTGAAATGGGATGGCTATATGGATGAAGTGGATCTTCGTGCTATGCTTCTGGCTGTGGATATAATGCGGTAAATATTCTTTGTCTATCTTTGGCTTATGCTACAAGTAACCTGTGCGATAATAGTCCATGACGATAAAATCCTGATCTGCCAGCGGTCAGCAACCATGAAGCTCCCCCTGAAATGGGAGTTTCCGGGAGGAAAGGTGGAAGCCGGTGAATCGAAAGAGGAATGCCTGCGCAGAGAGGTGCAGGAAGAGCTTGGAATAACTATCGGCATCGGACAGGCGCTGACACCTGTGGCGTACGACTACCCTGCGTTCTCGATATGCCTATCCCCTTTTGTATGTACACTGGAATCGGGGACGGTGCGACCTACGCAGCATGCGCAAGCGCTATGGGTAAATGCAACGGAGCTCTTAGATTATGACTGGGCTGAAGCTGATATCCCCATTGTAATGGAGTATCTGAATCAATAGAAATTAGGTTAAGTTGACTGTATATGAGACTTTTAGTACATTAGATAAGAATAAGGCTATAAGGACATGAATAAACGTAGGATTTTAATTTTCTCAGGCTTGGTCTCACTGATGTTGGTAGTGAATTATGCAATTCCGTTTCGAGATCTGGTAATACCAGCATGGAATACGTTGATAGTGCCTGCGGAGTTAATAAGGCAACTCATATTATGTATGCTCTTGCTGGTGCTAATGGGATGCGCTTTCTTTTGGGGGCTTCGTTATTTCGAAAAGAAAAACGATAAATATAGGGGAATGTAACCTTTATGTTATAATAACAATCGGACATACTATCGCGGAGGAACTGTCGTTATATCTGTATTCATAATTTAGGTTAATAATTGGTTAGTTAGAACTCCCTGAAGCTCCCCGCTCCAGGGAGTTTTTTTTGTATAGCTAATAATTAAAACTATGGCACAATCCATTCCCTTAATAAAATAACAGGCACTGTCTGTTTAACAACTATCGGCAGGTCATCTTTGTTCTCCATATCTGATAAAAGCCGATCCGAATATGGGAATACTAGAGTAATGGCTCAATTGTCTCCTCTGGATAGTAATTGAGCCATTGATGCAGTTTGCATTACACTCGTCGTAGTTTCACTAACTACGTGCAAATTCTATCATTGTCGATAGTTCATCCACAGCTTTTTCCTCATCTGCAGAGAAGCCAGAGGTAATAAAGCGTATCTGTCCATTAGGATCGATAATTACTTTTGTCGGAATACCGCTCACACCATATGCCTTTGCTACGGCCGATTCTGTTGTTTCCGGGTTTCGAAGGTCCATCAATACCTCAAAACTATAGTTGTTATCGACGATATATTTTTTTGCACCTACAGTAGGATCGCCACTCCCCTTCTCCCAAGTGTGCAGGAACAAAAATTTAACGTTCGGATCCTCCTTGTATTTGTTGACAGCCTTTTGCATCGCAGGAAATGATGCCTTACAGGGTCCACACCAGGTAGCCCAAAAGTCAAGGACAACGACTTTCCCGCGTAGATCGGCTAGTTTAACCGTTTGGCCATCTACGTCTTTCAGTTCGAAAGCAGGCGCTTCCTTTGCTATCGCTTTCTTTAAAATCTCTTGAAGCGCTAATGCCTCTCGTTCGGTATTTAAGGCATTTTCAAACGCCGGGTATCCAGTTTCAGCCCCATTCTGAGCGACATAGGCATTCTTTAGATTCTCTTTAACCAAAGCCGAGGCTGACCCCGACTTTATAGCCTTTTCCATAAACGGCAGCGCTTCCTTGTAGCGTTTTGTGGTTATGAGTGCATTGGCATAAGCACTTTCTACTAATGCAATAGCGTTGGCATTATCCGTATCTTTAACGTCATTGTACAAAGCTAAAGATTGACGATAAGCTTCCTCTGGATTGCTTCCTCTAGTTAATGCCCCTAAGTATGATGTCATCGTGCTGTAATAATTTCCCTGAGCCCTAGCCAAAAGATTATGCCTCGGGTGTGAGGGATCACTTAATTCTTCCATAGACTCTTTGGCGTAATCGACTGCCATTTTTAAATATTTAGCGGCGGCATCTGGATTTTTAGCGATAAGACCGGAAGCTGCCTGTCCATATAGCATTCTTTTGTCTATTTTGTTACCTCTGCCATCACTTAGAGACTCGGCGTAGCTATCTATGTATTCCTTCATTTTGGTATCGTTGCCGGCTGCTGCATATTCCGAAGCCATCACGCTACCGATCATATAATAGTTCTGCGTCGGGAAGTCAGCTCTCAGCTTTTGAAAAACCTGATCTCTTTCTTCCAGACCTGTCAATTCCTGAAAGGTTGCGAGTCTTTTCTGAAATGCGAGATTCCCCTGCGGAAACTGCTTTATTGATTTCTTAGTAAGGGCTTCGGCTTTTTCGTTTTCCCCTTTGCTGTTATAATATTCAATCGCTAGTATATGGTCTTCCTCAAGCTTGCTTTTCTCTAATGTCGAAAGTTCACTTTTTAGCGCTTTCTGATCGCTGAGTTCAGTAAGCGCATCGAGTCTTTGTTTAAAAGTATTCATCTGGGCAGAGCCTTGCTGCGCATTGACCAAAAGTAGCGACATCGCTAATCCTATGGTAAGTATTGTTCTTTTCATTTTTTGTGTTTTATAATTTATGAAGGATTTCTATAGCTAATGTTTGTTATCGTACCAAAACCAGTAAATTCTTTATCTGCCCTGCCACTATCTACATTACCAAATTCATTGAGGTAGATATATACCACCCGGCCCTGGCTACCATTATTGACAGCTACAGCTAGCACCTGATCGGCATCATCGCCATCCCGGAGCATCTGCATATCCACGATCTCTCCTGGCTCTTTCAATGTATAAATATGCTCAACAGCGCCATTAGCTCCCGAAACTTTATAAATCTTGTTCTTTGAGCTATAATACCCTCTTGCGGAATTAGTTGCCCCGGCAAACGCCGTCATTTGACCGATCTCTTGTGCATTGGATAGTGCATAAAACTCGCCTTTACCTAAGCCCGTGTAGAACTTGAATAAATACACATAGTAGGCATTTGCATCATCCTTCATTAATCCAATAAAGTCATAAGCTCCCCATGCTCCACCAATAGTGTAGTCTGCTGCTACCATTGTCTTACCAACGGCATCGAGCTTATACATTCCAGCTTGCGAAGTTGGATAGGTTAATTCCCTGGTGTTATATGCGGCAGAGACAAAACGTTTATTTTTATTATCGTAGAAATAAGCATATAGAAAATTGTCTCTAAACACGTATGGAAATAGGTCGTAATCGCCCTCAAAGCGGTCGGAAAATTTCCCAAAGTCGGTACCCCCAGCAAAGCCAGGCCCATTAGCGGCATACAGATTCCCTTCGCTTACAAGATACTGGTCCAGGTTATAGTAGTTTGTTCCATACCCTGGTTTAGAAAGAAAACGCTTTTGATCGTAAAAATATTCGTTATTATCCGAGATCTGGAGCATCGTTTCGGGATCGAACACCCGTAAGCCGTCCTCTGCGAAGTATAACAACTGCTTGAAACCGGAGCCGAACAGGTCAAGAATGACGCCCGATTTTACATAGGTTAACCTGCTCGTGTAGGAAGTCTGGTTAATATCCTCCAATGGTTGAAGGAACACTTTGTCATCTGTAGTTCGGATGAACGACAGCTGTCCTTTATTTCCTACGTTATTGCCTACTAACCAACCTTGCGGAAAAGCACCAGTAACATTTAATGAATATAAAGGACTAATAGATTTAATTCCTGTCGATACATCCTTCACGGAGAATACAAAGCTGTACGTCTTTCCGGCTGGAAAATTGACAGCTACATCCAGGTCTTTGTCCGTAGATAGAATATTTTCTGCACCATTATCAAACAGTTTCCATTCGTACTGGTATTCCTTTCCCTGTTCTA
>JAITLW010000050.1 GCA_031277715.1 Sphingobacterium sp.
ATAGCCTGATTGATGACTCCCACCCTTATACTGGGCATCGTCTCAGTAGATTCAAAATCTTCGTATGAGAGATCCATCAATTCGCATATGAGGTTAAACTTTTTAGTAGTAAATAGTCCGAGGTACCCCGCCTCGACACCATTATTCGCCAGTCCCATCCAGGTATCAGGCCTAATCGGAAAATCGGACAGCTCCACCCGGTGGTACGTAGCATCGAATATTGGGTCTCCTGATGTGGACCAATGTGGTTTAATAGGGTACCAGGTGGGGATCGACAGTGCTAAATCCTCAGAAGGGACCAGATTAATCCCTAACACTTTGGTCGTGGTTTGAAGCGCGACCGTACGCTTGAGCGTGAGTGGTACATCCACATATAATTTTCCTGCTGGCACAATATAGCTGTCCTGCAATTTCTCGAAGTCCACTCCCTCGACCACATCACTGCTATCGACATTGACACGCACCCCGAATCCTCTATCGTAATCCTTCGCTTCTCCTGTCACCATCACCCTCAGGGTTATCGTCTTTGCATTCACATCAGGCATCTTGACAAATTCGATGGCTGTATAATGCTGGTATGCCCACACCGTAGAATCTCCGTGTGCAGGTCCCCATTGTACTCCGAAATAAACGCCCTCTTTACCGGCGTAAGTCAGCAGGTCTTTTTGACAGGCCACGGAGCAAAGCACCACAACAAGGGCCAACAGTTTAAACAATAACTTCTTCATAATTTTTAATTTCTTTGGCTGGTTTCACTATCAGGGAGAGGCATTATATAATGTACCTTATCCATCTTGACGACATCGACCCCTGGACGGACAGGGCTCGGAATAGCGGTGCGCTGTAACCGTTTAAAGAAGAAGTAAGCCTGTCCTTCCCCAATAAACTCCCTTAAATATTCAGTTTGCAGCGCCGCCGACAGCTCTTCGACAGTACCGAGACTAACCTCCGGCAGGCCGCGATGTACCTGAATTTTGTTATAATACCTTGTACTTTCGCTTAGTGTAGGAGCTGTCTCTGCAGCAATCAGATACATCTCTGTAATGCGCATCAGTGGCATCATGTACCGGTACGAGTTGGAGACACCGTTATTATCTGTTACACTCGCAAACTTCGAGAAATACAATACCTTGGCACTCGATACGGTCTCCTCTTTCCAATGCTCCTTATAACGGTAATCGTTTTCGTCAGGGTACAGCTGTTTTACACGTCCCGTCGGACTGGCCAAAGAGCCTGTAAACGTCAAGATAGACGATGTATTCAGGGTATAATTAAATAGTTTGTTGTACACATTGGTGCGACCATCATTGTATAAGGCAAACAATACCTCTGTAGAGAAAACCCGGTCAGGATAGCCTGGCCTGTTGAATATCGCGGCAGGCGTCACAAAAGGGAATATTTCATCTCCCTGTTTTTGTCCCAAGTCAATCACCTCAAGTGCATATTTATTTGCATTGATCGGATCTCCTTTCCAAAGATAGACCCGTGCCAACAGGCCACAGACCGCAAAATAATTCATCCTATACTGCCGATACGTCAGATAATTATTATCTGGACCATCTTCATTTAAGACTCCTTGCGTAAGAATAGGATCCACTTTTTCGAGCAAGCTTTTGGCAAGCAAAAGGTCTTCCAGGATATGCTCCATCATTTCTTTATTGGTCAGGAGTGGCTGCACCTTACGGTCCGTATTGGTCACGTAGGGCATTACCTTCTTATCCAGGTCTTCGACATAGGTCGACCCAAAGAGCCGCAGCAGGTCAAAGTGCAGGAACGCGCGCATCGCCAGTGCCTCGCCCTTATATATGCCATAGTAGGTCTCGCCCAACATACTCTTTTGCTTTTCCGATTGCTCCAGCACGGCATTGAGATTTGAGACTAGGCTAAAGGATTTTTGCCAGATAGCTTCAGTCTTTGCCTTATAACTGGAATTACCATAATCATAGGTATTGTAAAACCGGAAACTATGTTCGCCGGCACTACTCACATTGTAGTATTGTGCCATTACATCAACAAGCCCTACTGATAGATTTTCTCCGTACACATTCGGTGTATTCAGCTCGATATACACCCCATTTAATGCCGTATTGAATCCCTTAACCGAATTAAAAAGCTGGTCTTCCATAATGTTGTCCAGCGGTTTGACATCCAGAAAATTAGAACATCCTGAAAAACCCAAGACTAGAGAAACAGATCCGTATAATAGTATATTTTTAAACTTCATAATAATCTTTTTTTAAAACCGTGCACCTATAGAAAGAGAGATAGAACGCGCAAACGGATAGTCAATCCCCCGCTCGTTCTTGACCGTCGAAATACGGAATATCTCATTCATATAAAACCTCGTATTAAAGCCATGTATCCCTAGTTTTTTGGTCCATGGGGCATCCGTTTCGTAACCCAAAGACACCGATTCGCAGGAAAAAGTATTTTCATTGGCAATAAATCTGGAAGAAATAGGTGTGCTCTCGGTTAAAGAAATCGACTTAAACTGTGTTTTGTCCCCCGCTTTTTGCCAGCGGTCGTACAAAGCACGTTTATCCTGGTTTCGTTGCAACCCTTCAATGGTAATATTCTCTACTTTATTATATAGTGTATTCAAGAAAATCTGACCTCCGACACGGTATCTGAAATTAAGTGACGCACTAAAACCTTTATAGAAAAAGCTAGATCCGACTACACCTTCTAATGTAGGTGTAGTATTGCCCATTTCTCTTTCATCTTTGTAATCGTGCGCAAAAGTCTGTGTACCATCCATTTTTTCAAATATCTCCCGGCCTGTACCTGGATCTACCCCTAGCGATTTGACCGCCCATAACGCCGTCGTGTTACCTCCATCATAATACCGTTGTAGATTCTTGCTGGTATTTTCATTGTTGAGCTGGTTCAGTGTATTTCCTATATCATAATAAGTCGAGTTGAGATGACGTACGTTGAAATTCGCTGACCACATAAAATCAGCCTTTCTCATCAGCTGGTAGTTGACCAAAGCCGTCAGTCCTGTTGTTTTTTGAGCACCGACATTCATTGCCATGCTCCCGGTACCGGTCGAGGTCGGTACCTGTACATAGATGAGTAACGGGTCTGTCGTTTTGTAAAAATAATCCACATTGATACGGAGCTTCCGACTTAAAGACTCCAGGTCTACTCCAAAGTTTCTATCCAGTGTCTTTTGCCACTGCAGGCCTGGATTACCATATTTACCGATCAATGCACTCAACCCAAAGGGGTTGGAGTACACCAGATTATAGGTATACATGTTGTGCATCATATAGGCATCAAAGTTTTGGTTGCCCGGATTACCCATTGATCCCCTAAACTTTAATAAAGAAATGCGATCGCGGATACCTCCAAAAAAGGGCTCATTATGTACATTCCATGCCAATCCCAAAGACCAGGTATTCGTAAATTTATTGTCCACACCGAATATCGATGAGCCATCATACCGGAAATTGGCATCCAGTAGATAAGTGTTTTTGTAAGAATATCCGGCATTTATATAATAGCTTAGCGACCGTTTGTCTACAAAGGAAAACACGGGTTTGCTCCCCTCGAGGTATCCGTTTGAAAAGTTGGGCGCCCATAGGTCTTCGTCCTTATAACCAACCACAGTATAGCCATTGCTCTCCACCTCATTCTTATTAGCGCGCATCCCCAGTACTGTGTTCAAGATATGTTCCCGGGCAGCTCCAAAGGATTTTCCATAAGTCGCACTAAAATCGAAGTCAAAATTATTGCCTTTACCATTTGTTTCATTAAAGCGCCCTTTCTTATCTGCCGCCACATCTTCAAACTCGCTGGACAATGGCGAATTGAACAGTTTTGAATCACTACTCGTCCGAGCAAAAGAGAACCGTCCACGCAAACGCAACTCATTCAAAACCCGCCAATCTGCTTCAAAATTATTGCGAAGGTCAAGGTTACTTGCCGTATTGAAGCTTTTCAGATAGTAATCATACATCGGGTTCAATATCTGCTTATTACCTGCCGTAGCTGGTTCCAGAACACGCTTGATTGTGCCATGCTCATCATATTTCCGGTAATAGGGATTTGTTTCTGAAAAACGGGAAAATGGAACCACGTTATTATCAGCCTTATTATGGTCTACGGTAAAGTAGTTACTAAAAGAAAAATTATTAAAACGGTAGGTCAAACGCACATTTCCGCCAATCAGATTTCTATCGGATCCCTTCATTACGCCCCGGGTATTTCCATAGTTAAATCCTACCCCATATCGAATCCTTTCGTCTCCTCCTTCTGCAAAAAGATTATGTCTATCCGACAGTGTCTTACGTAATGGCTCATTCATCCAATAGGAATCAACCCCTCTTCTCACTTCGGCCAGCCTCTTATTGTAGACCTCGGCACTTATTTCGTTGAGAATATTACCGTCAGCGCCCAATTTTCCATACAGACCAGATAATTTTTCAAACTGTAGTTTTTCGCCAGCATCCATCAGATTATAATCGGTCAAATCTGCAAAACTGAAATTTAAACTATTATTATACGAAAGTCTCAATTGTCCTGCTTTCGGTTTGACGGTCTCTACAACGACAACACCATTGGCGGCCTTGGCTCCATATATAGCTGTCGCCGAAGCATCTTTAAGTAAAGTAATCGACGCAACACGATCCATACTCAGGTCAAAAATAACGGCAAGACTGGACTCAAAACCATCCAGGATAAAGAGCGGCTGATTGGGATCTGCTGTATATTGTTGCTGTAGGCCAATCACACTGGTCTTGCCCCTGATATTGATATCGGGCAATACATTGGGATCAGATCCCGCTAGATTATTTTCTGTAATAGCAAAAGAAGGATCCAGGGTTTTCAGGGCCTGTAACACATTGGTATTTCCGATCATTTTCAACTCTTTGGCTGTAAACGTGGACGACGAGCCCGTAAAGCTCTCTTTGTCCCGTACATAGATACCGGTGATCACGGTTTCATCTATAGCATTTTCGCGTTCTCTAAGTGTTGCGCGAACTGTTACCTGGTCCCCTAACTGCACCGTCAGATCTTCGTAATTGACATGCTTGATCAGAATGGTCTTGACATCTTTAGCAATTAGCCCTTTATACACCCCTGCACTATTGGTCTGACCAATAGCCTTTCCCGTCAATACCGAGACAATCGTTGCTCCTGCAACAGGCCTACCGGTATCGCTATGCACAACTATTTCATAAGGCCTTTGCGTTTGTAAACTTTTGCTTTGTGACAGTACAATTGTTTTTTCCCGGACCACATAGCTTACATCCTTACCCGAAAAAATCTTATCTAAAGCTTCATTTAACGAGGTGTTTTTCAGATCATCATGAACGATGGTCTTCTGGTCAAAAGTATTCTCCAGATGGACAAAAGAATATCCGGTTTGTTTTTTTATTTCGTTCAGACACTCTTGCAGTGTCGGTTGTTTTTTCTCAATATGGATTCGCTGTAACGACACAGCCCAACTCAGGTTGGTCAGCATCGCCATACAAATCCCCAATGCGTACTTCATTATTTAATAATTATAGGTTAGTTATAAAAAATAAGTTCTTGTGAATTGGTATCAATCGCAGGCTACTTTACCATAATCCTCCTTCCTTTGATCTCAAATGTATTTCCTTTGGCCAGTGTTAATATCTCCAAAACGGTATGGATATCTGAGAATTTCGATATACTGCCCTGATAACGCACATCTAGATTCGCATCAGCATATGTTACTTCTACATCATACCAGTCTGCTACTTCGCGCATAATCTGTTCGATATTCTTATCATCCAGGGAGAAATATCCCTCCTTCCAAGCTCCTACGCGGGTGCCTTCAAATTGATGCACCGTGTATTTCCCTTTCGCATCTGCCTGTAGCTCTTGCCCTGGAATCAACCTAACTTCAAAATCCCTGTTCGAAACCACTACACTACCTTCAAACAATGCTGTCTTTAAGAACTCTCCTGCTTTAAAATTGACATTGAACTTCGTTCCCAACACCCTAATAGTATTGGCTCCTAGACGAACGACAAATGGCCGCTTTTGCTTATCCTTTTCTACTTCAAAAAACACCTCTCCATCCGCTTGAATCTGCCTCAAATCCGCATCAAATGATGACGGAAATGAAATACTAGAATTCGCATTCAACGTCAGTCTAGAACCATCCTCAAGTTGCACGATAAAATTTCCTCCTTTGGGCGCATGTATATGTTGCATTTCCGTCTTTTCGGAACTCCCTGCCATTACCTTTACCTCATTATCAGCAATCCGTTCGATAGCTATTCCTCCAAAGAGGTATACTGTATCTTTCTTCAGGGCATTCAATTGCACCTGCTCTTGTTCATTCTGATACAGGATTCCTTTGTCCTCCCCCGGTTTGACCGTATCCATCTCTACCAACTTGAGTTCTTGGGTTGCGTCAATGTCTTCCTTCGTCCCATACCATAGGAAGCCTGTCGCTCCCACAAGCAAAACAGCTACCGCTGCCGCCAGTTTCTTCCATAGTGGCACCAATTTTCTATCTGGTCCTCTACGTGTCAAAATGATCTCTTTGATGTTCTCCTTTTCTTGAGCAGTCCACTCTATTTTTTCGGAGGGATGCTGTATACTGTCAAACCACTCGTCCAGTAACTGTTGCTTTTCCTTAGGAAGCTCATTATTACTATATTGTTCGATTAGCTGGTCGAAATAATCTTTTTCCATTTTTAAATGTGGTTGTTATCAGTAACTTTGTCTTATGGTAACTTAACCGGCCAATAACACACACAGACAAATACATTTTTTTTGAAAATTACACGGTAGTGAACAATTGTGAAGAGAAGATAGAGCGGGATTTACTTCTAATGCTTCGACAGAATACGTCTAAAGCCTTTGAGCAGGCCTATGATGCCTATTCAGAAAAGTTGCTCTATTACATACACAGCAAGATAGGTGACAAAAAACGAAGCGAGGATATTCTACAGGAGGTATTCATCGATTTTTGGAACAAAATAGACTGTGTTGATACGTCCATATATGGTTATCTCTTCAACAGCACCAAATACCAGATACTCAACCACTACAGATCCGAAAAAGTAAAAGAAAAGTATCTCATCCACCTTAGCAACTTTCTACAGCACATCAACTCTATCTCGCCCCAAAAATATCTAGAAGCAAAAGAAATCATGGCGCAGATCGAAACATTGGTTGCTCAGTTGCCTCCACAATGCCGAAAGGTATTTGCGATGAGCCGATTTGAACATAAGAGCAACGATGAGATCGCCGAGGAGTTACAGATTTCAAAACGCACTGTAGAAAACTATATCACCAAATCCCTCGCCTTCATCCGTGAGCACAACATCAGCATCTACCTCGTCATCTCCTTTCTGATAGACAAGGAATCCTGATTTTGGCTATTAGCCACCTCCTTTTTCCATACCACCGGAAAATTTTCTGAACAATACTATTCTATAAAAAAAATGCTAGATTCGTATAGCAATAACCTATTGGTGCTACGCATTAGCACTAGGACCTATAACCACTATATACACAGAAAAGAATAGTACAACCATTATGGAACCGACACCTCAAAAAAGCAAACGTCTTACATCATTAGACGCACTCCGGGGATTTGACATGTTTTTTATCATGGGCCTAGCGGGGATAATAGTCGCCTTTACCGAGCTATTTCCCAATTCAACGGCCATGCAATGGCTGGGTAGCCAGATGCACCATGTCGAGTGGCACGGCCTGACCCATCACGACACCATATTTCCGCTCTTCCTATTCATAGCAGGGATATCATTTCCCTTTTCCCTGGATGCTCAGCGGCGTGTCGGCAAGAGCGACAGCGAGATCTATAAAAAAATAATCAAACGGGGCATCACCCTGGTACTCTTGGGCGTCGTGTACAACGGCTTCTTCCAGTTCGACTTTGAGAACTTGCGCTACGCCAGCGTATTGGGCCGTATAGGGCTGGCCTGGATGTTTTCTGCCTTATTATTCGTGCGCTTTGGCACCAAGACCAACGTCCTCATCGCCATACTTCTTCTAGTCGGATACTGGTTAGCCCTGTGGCTCATCCCCAATTCTTCCGATCCCTATTCCTTTGAAGACAATTTAGTTGGTACCGTAGACCGCTTATTGCTCCCGGGCAAGCTTATTTATGGCCCCTTTGATCCGGAGGGACTATTGAGTACCATCCCCGCCATAGCTATGGCCATGTTTGGTATGTTTACTGGACAGTGGATCCAGCTTCCGTCGGAAAAATACACCGATACAAAAAAAATAAACTACATGCTCGCGACAGCCGTTTTATTGATCCTGATCGGTTATATCTGGAGCCTACAGTTCCCCATCAACAAAAAACTATGGACCAGTTCCTTTGTCTGTGTCGTATCGGGCATATCCCTAATCCTATTCTCCCTGTTCTACTATATCATGGATGTCAAAGGCTATAACAGATATGCCCTATTCTTTAGCGTCGTAGGACTCAATTCCATCAGCATTTATCTGGCGCAGGAAATCGTCAGTTTTTCCAAGATATCCAATTACTTTTTAGGGGGAATCATCGCACACCTACCCGAAGCATACGGCAACCTCCTCAGCAGTGTCGGTTACTTTGCGGTGTGCTGGCTGTTCTTATATTTCTTGTACAAAAAGAAAATATTCCTCAAGGTCTAGTACCCAGACACAAAAGGCCTAGAAGTAAATCTAGGCCTTTTACATTTATACCGCGGTCAATTAATCATATTGGTATATAGCAACCACAGGCAAGTGATCTGAGGCATATTGCCCCGTCATGGCAACACCAGAAAGCAAACTGTAGGTTTGTTTTGCTTGTGGATTGTATACTATAAAATCGATTGCTTTGGTTGGCTTTACAACTGGGATCGTAAACTGGCAATTCCCAATACAGGAGAAATTGAACTCTTTCTTAAGCAAGGTCATTTCTTCCGACTCGGGTGTAGCATTAAAATCCCCGCCGATAAACAACGGTTTATGGAGCTGTCCACTCAGATCATTGAGAAACTGCGCCTGTGCCACACGAATAGTGTTAAGGTCAAAGTGCGAAGCTCCAAACTCGAAAGTCTTACCATCAGGCAATGTCACCGTAGCCAAAGCTATACTACGTTGCTCACCTCCAGCTATTGCTGGCAGATCCAGCCTACGTTTATTGCTCAATGGATACTTGCTCAAGATCGCATTGCCGTACGCTCCTTCTTTATAATCAATAGACTTGGAAAAATAATATTCCATACCCAATAACTCCGCCAATTTCTTTGCTTGATCGATCTGATCAACAGGATTCGAAGACCGCTTAGTATTCACATCGACTTCCTGCAAGGCGATCACATCAGCTTTGCTCTGTTTGATAACGGCTGCAATATTATTCAGATTGATCACATCCGAATTATAAGGCGCACCATGCCTGATATTATAGGTCAAAAGCGTCAATCTTTTTTTCTGCGATTCCGGTTCGGGTGCATCGCCTGAACTGCTGCAACAGGTAATAACCAAAAACATCAGTGCACTGATAACTAGTAATCCATTTTTCATATGTATATAATTGTTTAATGATCCGTCAGTTGACGGATAGGTTTCTTTTTTGTTATATCACACCTACTTCTCCAACTTCACTTTAATCTCTGCTGTTGTAGGGAAGAAATTTGTTGCAGATTCTGGAGTCCTAAATGCCTCCAATGTCTTCTCCACAATCAGCAGATTGGCTGGATCCTGATAGGTGACATAATCAAATGTACCTGTAGGATTTGCTTTAGGCGAATTAAATGCGCAGCCAGTCGAAGCACAGGCATACTTAAAATTACCAGAGATATAGGTCAACGCATCGCCTGGAGTGGTCCATTGCTCATTAAAGTTCCCTACAAGTATAATCGGGTCTTTCAAATTCTCTGTAGCACGGATAATATCGATGGCCTGCACCCTACGATCGTCGGCATTTGTTTCTAACTCGGTACCGGCAAACTGAACGAATACCCCATCCGCCACCTCAACTCTTGCCATGGCCAGCATGCGCTGTTCACCACGACTAGGATCTTTGGTCAGATCGAGACCAAAACGTTCTGTAATAGGAAATTTGGAAAGTACCACATTACCAAATTGTCCACCACTATAGCTACGTCCCTTCATATAAACGTCCATCCCCAGCTCGTCCGCAATGACTTGTGGCCGATCGACTCCTGCTGCACGTGTTGTCTTGCTATCGCACTGCCTCAGGAACAATAGATCAGGGTTATATGCTTTTATCATATCGACCATCACCGGAAAATTAGCCACAGTACTACCTATATTCATATTAACCGACATCACTTTCAACGTTTTGGTAGGCCCAGTATATTCATTAGGGTCTCGAAATTTTGTTGGAGTCACATCCCAGTTTCCAGCATCAAAGGTCTTACGACAGGACTGTGCAACACTGAGCAGTACACAGACACTTAGTAGCACAAAAAATATCTTTCTCATACGTGTATAATTGTTTAATAATTTGGATTTTGAACCATGTTCGGGTTTGTACTGGTCTCCGTCTCTGGTATCGGCCATACATACTCGCGATTTCTATTGTATTTGCGCATCTGTACCTGTACAACTTCGCCGGTAGTCGGATTGGTCGCTCCATAAACCTGTCCGTTCATCACTTCTGTATCTATACCCCAGCGTCGGATATCGAAATAACGACCTCCTTCAAATGCCAGTTCAGCCTGCCTCTCGCGACGGATCAACGTACGCATACGTTCCTGCGAGTTGTACTGTACTGTATTTACCGCTGGCATAGCTGCCCGCCCCCGCACTTGATTGATTGCATCGATTGCTCGTGCATCATTCCATTCATTCAGCTCGATCTTCGCCTCGGCATAGGTCAGTAATATCTCTGCATAGCGAATGATCATAAAGTCAAGTGTTCCTGATTTTTTCTGCTGGTCCCGTGCATCAATATATTTTTTAATCCAATAACCTGTAGACGTAGATTTGGTCAAACCAACCTTGTCCGCAGGACTATAGAATGGGTCTAATGTGTATTTACCTTGGAATTTTTCGTTGGGCACAAATACAGAAGATGAAAGCCTCGGGTCTCTCCTATTCAAATGATTAGGATCCTTACGATAGATAGCCAGAGAATCTGGTCCAAGCTCATAGATCGTTTTACCTTGTCGAGTTTCAAAGTTGTCCACAACCTTATTCGTCGGGGATAGATAAGTCTCACCACCTATTCCATAAGGAGCAAAAGATGTCCAAGCATTGCCGGCTCCATCTTCTTTAAAAAAGATCCGTTCTTCATTCAACTCTCCCACATAGCTGAACAACTCGCTATAACTAGCCTGCATATTCGCTGTATTCTTCCACAACTTGTACACTTTCGAGTCGATGATCTTTTCCGATGCCATCTTGGCCAGTTCGTAGTCCTTTTTATAAAGTCCCAATCGCGATAGTAGCGCCCAACAGATACCACTTGTAATACGTGTCCTATCTGCATTCGTATAGGTTGCAGGCAATAAATCGGCACACTGTTTCAACTCATCCACTACAAATTCGTAAACCTTTTCCTCCGCAATACGTGCCTGCTTATTGTCTTCAGCCTTCAGTGATGCGGTAAGCAGTGGTATATCACCATAAAGCATCATTAATTCCATATGGTAATAGGCCCGCAATGCCCGTGCCTCTAGCTTCATGCGCTCCTTTAGCGCAGCGTCAGCAAACACCTTATCCACATTTTCCAGAAAACGGTTAGCTCTGCGTATGCAGGTATAATCATCCTGCCACAAGGACTGCGATACCCCCCATCGACTAGTTGCCAATCCTCTTGTAAACCCATCGTAGTCGCCCTTGAATTCTCCACGTTGTACGGCCTCATCCGTAAGTCCCGAATAATACATGATATTCCGTCCCGAAGAACCTCCCGGGATACCAGCATACACTGTAGAAAGCGCATTGTAAGCATCAGTCTCTGTATTCCACCACTGCTCGTCTGTCACCCCCGTAGGACTGTCCATAGTTAGGAACTTTTCGCAGGATACCTGCATCATCCCCACCGCAACCAAGCAGTATACAACTATTCTCATTTTATATATCGTGTTCATAAATTCCCTGATTAAAAGTTAGCCGTCAATCCAACGGTAAATGTTTTCATGATTCCATACGTCCAAGAGCCACCCTGTGATTCCGGATCCGCCATCTTCACTCCTGTAAACATGAAAGGATTCTGCGCATTCAGATAGATACGCGAACTTTTTATACCATATTTGTTCAGCGTTTTTCCGCTCAGGCGATATCCTGCTTGAATAAATTTGACCCGCATATAACGGGCATTGAACAGCCAAAAATCACTGATGAAGGCATTCGTTCCCGGCGTTGTCTTTATTCGAGGGTATAGGGCATCCTGATTGTTCTCGCGCCATGAGTTTGCTGCACGATATGTTGTGGGCACGCCTCCTGAAGCACTCATATTAAGCGGATGCCATAGGTAACCACTGGATTTGCCACCGAGATTGCCCGAGTAGTCATGATTTCCTGCTCCTTGAAGCAAGACCTCGATATCAAATCTTTTATAATTAACACTAAAATTGGCAAAGTAATTAATCCGTGGTGTAGGATCCCCAATCATTCGCTGATCATTGTCATTGATAACACCATCGTTGTTCAGGTCTCTATAGTTGATATCACCTGGTCCTTGACTTTCGTTGGCGAGCAACACATTGGCTCGTCCATACTCATCAAAATTGGCAAGCTGAAGAATACCGTCTGACACATAACCATAGTAACTTCCCAATGCATATCCTTCGCGTTGTCTCACAATGCCTGTCTCACCGAATACACCTCCTGCTAACTCAAGGATTTTATTCTTATTGTACGTTATACCTGGTTTTATCGAAAAGGAAAGGTTCTGATTTATCTGTTCATTGTATGTCACCTGCATTTCAACACCTCTATTCAACACCTTCCCCGCATTCAATCGGATAGCCCCTAATGCTCCTGATGGAGGTATCATCGGTTTCATCAACATATCTGTTGTCAGCTTATCATAGTAATCGAAAGTCAGCGCAAATTTGTTATTGAAGAGCGACATATCGAATCCCAGATCCGTAATACGAACCTTCTCCCAGCTAATATTAGGATTTCCCCACACCGATTCTGTTCCATTGGTCGCATTGATCAAATTTTGGTATTGGTAGTAACCTATATTCTCATTTCCGAGATGTCCATAAGAAGCCCTAAGCTTTAGATTATTGATTGCCTTGATCTTGAAAAAATCCTCATTATGTACATTCCACCCTAATGCTACCGATGGGAAATACCCCCATTTATTATCAGGTCCAAATTTGGACGAACCATCTGCACGGAAGGCCATTTCGGCCAAATAACGGTCATCATACGAATAGTTGACCTTACCGTAGGCTGATGCCAACGCCGACATATTCCAGTATCCTTCATTAAAACGTTCGGTCGAAAAACCTCCCAACGCAAAGATGTAATGTTTGTCCAATCGCTTTGTATAATCAAAAGCACCGCTAACGTATAGGTAGGTGTCCCTTTTTTCGGAATAGGCATCGCGCTGTACAGCCCAGGTCTGTACGAGTTGCTTACTGTAATAGTCAAAGAAATAGAAATTATCGCGATTCTGTTTGTATACATCCGAATTGAGCCTGTAACTAAATTGTCCCGTTAGGTTCAGGTTATCCATGATGGTCCACTTAGGCTGTAGATTGATCGTAGCCTGATCAAACTGATAACCGATAGATCCGCCCACCTCTGCATAGGCTACCGGATTGACGATATCGGCATAGCGTCCGTATATCGTAGGCCATCCCTCCTCTGCAGGATACTTAGGCAATATATTAGGAGGCAACCTATACAAGTCGTCCAGCATGCGAATACCGCCATTGCCCAAACCACGATTGGGATATAACACATTCCTACGGATTCCCAGTACATCAAGATTGACCAAGAATTTTTTCGAAAGCGACACCGAGGTATTCGCTCTTATGTTGAAGCGATCCATCTTGTTGACCGGCAACATTCCCTTTTGGTACATGTAATTTCCTGTAATCGCAAACCTTGCAACATCGTTACCTCCACTCAGCGCCAAGGAATGTGAGGTCAATGGAGCATATTCGTCGATGACTTCTTTCGCCCAGTTGGTATTAGGGTAATTTATAGGGTCTTCTCCTGATTCCGTCTTACGGATCTGTTCCTCATCAAAAAAAGCAGATTCCCCTGATGCTAACGAAGCGTAATTGTAGGTCCGCATATAGGTTGCTGCGTCGACAAACTCAGGCATCAATGTCGGGCTCTGCAAGCCATAATATCCATCGTATAGCACGTTGATCTGTCCAGCTTTACCCCGTTTGGTCGTGATCAGTATTACTCCATTGGCTGCTCTAGCTCCATACA
>JAITLW010000075.1 GCA_031277715.1 Sphingobacterium sp.
GTTGGTTTTTCAGGAACCAATAGGTCTTGGGTAGATTCATTGGCAATAAAACAAATCGAGTATCTCCCTTTTGCGAGGCTCAGGGTCAAATTAGAAGCCTCTTCGTAATCAACAATCCCAGTAACGACTAGTTCAGGTTTATCTTTATGAAAGAGGAAATAGTGAAGTTTATTGATTGGACTTCCTACCTGCGAAGATAGAGCCATACCTAAAAGGCGAATATTATCGAAACGCCAAGTACCTCCAACTGGATTGAAGTTTGGTGCTTCTCCACGGACTCCTTCCTTTGGTATGAATTTAAACCATAGGCTTGATCCGGTAATATTTTTATCAGCTAAAGAATAGTTAAAAGAACTCTTCGAATAATCGGTCTTGGTATTAGGAAATTGGTTACTGAGTTGAAGCGGTTGATATGAGATCCCATTATCTAGACTATAATACAACTCAAAATCTTTAGGTCCTGTACCTGAACTTCCAGTATCAAAACCAAATTGAGTAATCTGATCAGCGCCTTGGATCGGAATTTTAATTAACAACTCAGTAGTCCCTCTTATGGAAAGTGATTTCCCCGCTTCATACTCCTCAAATGAATAACCTGCAACATAAGAAATTGAACCATCAGAGATTATACTCGGCTTCTCCATAGCCTGAAAGGCAATATCGGGTTCCAACGTTTCATGATTAAAGGACCAGAAGTACAGTTTCCCTTCTACATACTTTTGTGTAGCAGAGGTATTACTTGAAGCCTGTGCATTTGCTTTAGATGCTGTTTTAAATGGTGTTACAGCATTGCTAAAACCTGAAATTTTAAAAGTTACTGATTGTAAACTCTCATTTTGCTCATCAGAGGAACGATCTTTTTCACAGGAAACGGCTAACAAAACAATAAAGCAAAACAAAAGGCTACTCATCTTCGATAAGAGACACTTCATCATGTATTATAATTAGTTAAGAAAAACTGCGGTTAACAATTCGCTAACCGCAGCAATATATATAAAACATTTTAAATCAGAAAATTAACCTTTTATACTATATATTTCATCCTTACCATCAACAACAATGCGAACCTTGTCACCTTTTTTTCCTTTAACCTTGTAAGACTTCACTTTTCCGTCTTTCCAAGTAATATCCACCGTTCTATTACCTCTTGCCCGAAGCCCTTTTACACTGCCTTCTTTCCATGCTTTAGGCAGAGCGGGCAGCAAATGAATGTAACCATCCTGACTCTGCAGCAACATTTCGGAAATACCTGCTGAGCCACCAAAATTTCCATCGATCTGAAATGGCGGATGTGCGCAAAAAAGATTAGGATAAGTTCCTGCTCCAGCACCTTGATAAGTAGTACCTAGACCGAAAGCCGGTTTTAGTAGTTGCCTTAAAATCTCCAATGCATGGTCGCCATCATGAAGTCTAGCCCAAAAAAGAATCTTCCATGCTCTGGACCAGCCCGTACCTTCGTCGCCCCGAACCTCCAATGTTTTCTTAGCCGCTTTAGCCCAATCAGGTGTTGTCACGGGCGAAATAAAGGCCGCAGGGTACAACCCATACAGATGCGACACGTGCCTATGCTGGGGTTCTATCTCCTGATAATCTTCCAACCATTCCATAACGCGACCAGATGAACTCACACGTACAGCTGGTGGAATAAGTTTAAGATCGGTACGCAGTATCCCTGCAAAACTATCATTAAGACCTAGCACAGAATCAGTGGTAATCACCGCTCCATATAATTCCCGTACGATTTGATTATCGATAGTAGGCCCCATTACAACTGAAGCTGTCTTACCGTTAGGTAGTCTAAAACCATTCTCCGGAGAGACTGACGGTGACGTAACCAACCATCCTGTTTTCGGATCTTTGACCAAAGTTGCCTGATAGAACTTCGCTGCTCCAGCCAACAAGGGATATATTTCTCTTAGATAAGCCTCATCTCCACTAAAAAGATAGTGCTCCCACAAATGATTACATAGCCAGCCAGAGGCCGTACTCGCTCCCCAAGAAGCATTCTCTCCAGGAGCAGAATATCCCCAAATATTGGTCATCATATACACCACCCATCCGGGTGCATTGTAATAAGCTTTTGCTGTTTTCTCCCCTTCCTTCGCTATTCTTTTGATCAGCTCTATAAAAGGTCTATGATATTCCGGAAGATTACCAACTTCTACTCCCCAGTGATTCATTTGTGCGTTAATGTTCAAATGATAATCACCATTCCAAGGAGTTTGAATCTGATGTGCCCAAAGCCCCTGCAAATTAGGGGGGGAGTGCTTTCTCGTACTTTGGTGCGGCACTAGAAATCATGAGGTAGCGTCCAAATTGATAATAGAGTGCTGCCATCGCATTGTCTTCTTCAGGATGTTCGAAAAAGCTCTTGATCCGTTGATCTGTGGGTAGATTTGCTATGGAAACCTGATCTTTCAGCGTTAGTTCGACTCGCCCAAAAGTGCGTTGATACTCCCGCAGATGTGCTGCAAACAGCTTACTATAGCTCCATTGTCCAGCGTTCTCCAGGTTAATTGACACATCGGTATCGGGGGATTTACTATAATAACTAGTCGACGCTGTAAAATAGACCAACACCTCGTCTGCCTCTTTGATAATAATCTGATTGTCATACAACTGCTGCTTCCCGCCCTTGGCCACCACCTTAATCTTACCGACAAACTCCAGGCCATCTCCTCCTATGCCATTCGGTAGTCGACCTGTTATGGTGATTTCATCTTGCCGTAGCTCATAGTCTTTAACATCTTGGTCGCGGTAGAAGTGGAGCGCAAAACCTATAGACTTTTTCTTATTTGCCGATAGTCTCACGACACCGACATTCTGATCTTGGGACGTGAAATACTCCCTTAAATAATGTACCCCATTGGCTTCAAAGCTAGTTTCTGCTTTTGCAGTACGCAAATCTAAACTTCGTTTGTAATTAGAAAAGTCCCCTTCTATAAAATGAATAAAATTTAGGAAACCAAAGTTCTGAAAGCATCCATAGGGAACGTTAGCTCCATTGCCATGTCCTGAACCTTGACCACTACAAATGAAATTCTGATTGACAAGTTTCTCGGCTTCTTCATTCTTCCCTTCAAAAAGCAGCCGTTGTATTTCTCCCACACGTTTATAAGCATCGTAGTTATTCGGATCCTGCTGCGAACCTGACCACATGGATATCTCATTGAGAACAAGTTGTTCATCCTTGACACCGCCATAAGGCATCATTCCAATGCGGCCATTTCCCAAAGGTAGGGCCTCTTCCCACTTGGCGGCAGGCTTGTCATACCACATTTTAAGATCCTGACCACGAACAATAGACAACGTACAGAAAACCACAACTACCACACAAATATTTTTCATTATTGATATAAATTAAATCCTACCATTGGCACAAGCCCGAGATTCATAGCGGCTCTCCTTCCTGCCGATTTGAGATTTATCTCAAATCGGCAGGAAGGAGTTTGGACACAGAACAATGGGCCATAAGCAGAAGCCATCATGATGTTTAGCAACAGAAATCAGTTCCTTAAATCCAGCGGAAGGCAGAACTCCATATGTGGAGCCGGGGCCCTTGTCCAAAGGATAACAGAGGAGCTCACAACAGTAACTTTAGTATATTTTTCAGTATCACAATAAAATGGTTTAAGCTATCGTATTTAAAGATAAGCTATTTAAACGGTTCTTTCGAATCTTGTCTTATTAGAAAATATCGATATAAACATATTGCACATATAAACCAAAACTATGACACATCAATTTTTACGATACGTATTAGCCATTATTTTCGTATATTTTTGGAAACAAATTCGTCATTAAAATATTTATAATCATATAATATATTACAGCTATGGAAGAGAACAAGAAAAAGATTACTACTGCGTCAGGCAATCCAGTACCATTTTATCAGGATTCGATGACTGCTGGTCCAAGAGGTCCAATTTTGTTACAGGACTTCTTTCTCCATGAGAAATTAGCACATTTCAATAGAGAGCGAATACCTGAACGAATTGTTCACGCTAAGGGCTCAGGTGCCTACGGAACTTTCACGGTGACGCATGATATTTCACAATACACAAAAGCTAAATTTCTCAACCAAATCGGCAAAGAAACACGTGTCTTTTTAAGATTTTCCACTGTCGGTGGCGAAAGAGGGTCAGCAGACTCTGAGCGTGATCCACGAGGTTTTGCAATGAAGTTTTATACAGAGGACGGAAACTATGATTTGGTGGGCAACAATACGCCTGTATTTTTTATCAAAGACCCTCGCAAGTTCCCCGACTTTATCCATACACAAAAGAGAGATCCTTACACCAACTGCAAATCCGCGACTATGGTATGGGACTTTTGGTCGTTGAATCCCGAGTCTCTCCATCAGGTGACTATCCTGATGTCCGATCGTGGTACGCCTTACGGCTTCCGACACATGCATGGATACGGCTCGCATACATTCTCCATGATCAATGCGAATAACGAAAAAGTGTTTGTAAAATTTCATTTCCGAACACAACAAGGCATAAAGAACCTTACAGGTGCCGAAGCTGACCAAATGAGAGCTCAAGACATGGATTATGCGCAAAGAGACCTTTATACTTCAAT
The DNA here is from genome assembly GCA_031277715.1 of Sphingobacterium sp. Lineage (GTDB taxonomy): Bacteria > Bacteroidota > Bacteroidia > Sphingobacteriales > Sphingobacteriaceae > Sphingobacterium. The sequence goes on from JAITLW010000075.1 coordinate 4,585, forward strand.
TGAAAATAAGGACTTTCCAAAATGGAAACTTTATATCCAAGTGATGACCGATGAGCAAACAAAAACATTCAGATGGAATCCATTTGATCTTACTAAGGTCTGGTCTCAAAAGGAATACCCTTTAATTGAGGTTGGAGTTTTGGAACTTAATGAAAACCCGGACAATTATTTTGCACATGTAGAACAAGCAGCATTTGCACCAGCGCATGTGGTAGATGGGATTTCATTTTCTCCCGACAAAATGTTACAAGGAAGGATTCTCTCCTACCCTGACGCACATCGCTACCGCTTGGGCGCAAACTTTGAACAAATCCCGGTCAACAGATGCCCCTTCATGGTTAACAATTATCAACGGGACGGCTACATGCGTGTAGATGGAAATGGAGGATCAAACCCCAATTATTTCCCCAACTCTTTTGATGACAGCAGAGAAGCTCATGAGTATGCTGAACCGGCACTCCACCTAGACAGCACCATCGCAGATCACTATGACAGAAATGCAAATGATGATGATCACTATACGCAACCTGGCGACCTATACCGGTTACTAGATGAAGAACAAAAAAATCATCTTGTCGAGAATATAGTAGGCGCGATGTCTGGTATCGAAGGTCCCAAACGTGACGAAATAGTCATGCGTCAACTCTGCCATTGGTTCAGAGCAGATATGAATCTGGGAATGGGAGTAGCAAAAGGATTAGGCTTCTCCATGGACAAACTAAGTCAATACATGCCCAAATAGAGGTTGATAAAATAAAAAAGCTACCAAAAAGGTAGCTTTTTTTCGTTTAAACGCACAAAACCGCCATTACACACTATATAACAACGAAATAGATTTATTTTTAGTAAAAAATAAAGCAAACAATACATAACTTTGTGTTGTAATAAGAAGCTATTACGGCTAGTCTTATCGCCTAAAAACAGTATCAAAATCAGAAATTCGTTTTCCCGTCATAAGAGGAAGATAAATGTGATGGCAATTAAGAATAGATGACATGGAGTAGTCAAAAAATGAAACCCCAAGAACAATATCCTAAACCTTTGGGGAACAAGTGTAGATAGATTAATAATTATTTCAACCGAAAGACTCATTATATATATGAAAAAAGACCAATCCCGAATCATCAGAGAACAGGCTCCCCGTTCTAACACACGAGAGCATTCCGTACCGCTTTACCTAACTTCTAGCTTTATATTTGACAGTGCGGAACAAGGTAGGGCTATCTTTGCTGACGAAGAAGAGGGAATGGTGTATTCACGTTATGCCAATCCTAATACCGCTGAATTTATCAACCGGGTATGCGCTCTTGAATCTGCAGAAGCAGGTCTATCTTTCTCTTCGGGCATGGCTGCTGTGTTTGCAGCTTTTGCCGCCTTTGTTCAAAACGGAGACCATATCGTATCCAGTAGAGCTATATTTGGTTCGACACATCAACTATTGACCCAACTGTTACCGCGCTGGGGAGTCACCACCACCTATGTCAACAGTGCAGACATCTCTGACTGGGAAAATTCGATACAGGAAAACACTAAAATTCTATTTTTAGAATCCCCTTCAAATCCAGGTCTGGAGTTATATGATTTAGAAAAGATAGGGAAACTGAAAGAAAAATATCCGAATGTCATTTTCGCCATAGACAATTGTTTTGCTACCCCTTACTTACAGAAACCATTACAATATGGTTTTGATTTATCCATACATTCTGCAACCAAATACATGGATGGACAAGGTCGCGTTTTGGGAGGTGTAATTGTAGGTAACAAGACCCTAATGGACAAGTTAATGTTCTTTATCCGCCACACAGGACCAGCGATGTCTCCTTTCAACGCTTGGATTTTATCTAAAAGCCTGGAGACTTTAGGGCTTCGTATGGACCGCCACTCCTCAAATGCCTTAGCAATTGCTGAAGCACTGGAAAAACACACCGAAATCCTTGAGGTACGTTACCCTTTCCTTCCATCACACCCACAACACGAATTAGCTAAAAAACAAATGAAAGCTGGTGGAGGCATTATTACCTTCGAGGTAAGCGGTGGCCAGGAGCGGGCATTCAGGTTGATCGATGCTTTAGAAATGATACTATATACATCAAATCTTGGCGACTCCCGAACCATTGCCACACACCCCGGATCGACGACTCATTCCAAATTGACAAA
>JAITLW010000079.1 GCA_031277715.1 Sphingobacterium sp.
ATCATTGACCTACCAGGTACGTACACTTTATTCCCCAATTCGTTGGACGAAGAAGTCGTATTCAATACACTGACCAACAAAAGCGCAAATGGTGCTCCTGATCTTGTCGTAGTCGTCTCCGAACCAAGTACGATAAATAGAGGAATCGTATTGTACCAACAAGTACGCGAATCTGGTCTTCCGGCAATATTCGTGCTGAACATGATGGACGAAATCGAAGATAAGGGCATCCAAATCGACCATGCGGGGTTAGAAAGCTACCTAAAGACTACTGTTTTCAAAACGAATGCACGCACGGGAGAGGGAGTAGACAACCTAATCCAAAATTTCGATATACAGGTAGGTTCTTATTTCAATAGCCTATCGCTACCTGTAGACTACCAACAGCCTCTCGATGAAGCTAAGAAAATATTTCCATTGGAAACCGAATATCGGACCTGGCAATATTTGGCCCAAGAAAATATTAAAGTCTTATCGGATGAAGAAAACAACAAACTATCCGCTATAAGAAGTAAGTATGACATCAACATACAGCAGCTACAAAAAGCAGAAGCAATCCTGCGTCAAGAGAAGATCAATAATGATCTAAAGCCTATACTCGAGAAAAAAGAGAACAAGAAACTGAGTATCACGGAAAAAATAGATAATATACTAATCCACCCTGTATACGGATATATTATCTTTTTCGGACTGCTTTTTTTGATATTCCAAGCTATATACACTTGGTCGGGTCCATTGATGGATGGTGTAGATGAGCTTTTTGCAAGTCTAGGTCAATCTGCTGCAGCCCTGCTCCCTGAAGGTCCTTTGGCAGACCTGATGGTGAATGGAGTCATCGCAGGAATCGGAGGTATCGTTATTTTTCTGCCGCAGATCATTATTTTATTCCTTTTTATCTCTCTGATGGAAGAAACGGGATACATGAGCCGTGTGGTGTTTTTAATGGACCGCTGGTTAAAGCCATTCGGCCTGAACGGTAAATCTGTCATCCCATTGATGTCTGGTGTAGCCTGTGCGATACCTGCTGTAATGTCTGCCAGAAATATAGAAAATCCCAAAGAGCGTCTCTTGACGATGTTGGTAACACCGTTTATGACCTGTTCGGCCCGACTACCAATCTATGTGGTGATCATAGGCTTGGTCATACCTGACACGGACTTTCTGGGATTCAACGTACAAGGGATAGTGTTATTTGCGATGTATATACTTGGTATCGTAGCTGCGCTATTCTCGGCATTAATACTGAACAAGATCATTAAATCGGTACGTAACTCGTACTTGATTTTTGAATTACCAACCTATAAAATGCCGGATTGGAAAAACGTACTGAATACAGTATGGGAAAAATCTTCCAGCTTTTTATTCGGCGCAGGTAAGATTATCCTAGCCATCTCTATTATTCTATGGGTATTGGGCAACTTTGGTCCTAACGATCGATTCTCGGAACCGGAAAAATACATTGTACAGGAAAATCCGCACTTTACTGAAGAGCAGGTAGCAGATGAAATCTCGGCCTATAAAACGGAATACTCTTACTTGGGTTACCTAGGTAGAGGTATTGAACCTGCAATCAGACCTTTAGGATATGACTGGAAGATAGGAATCGGTTTAATAGCTTCATTTGCGGCACGGGAAGTATTTGTCGGGACGGTAGCTGTGGTCTATTCATTGGGAGAAGATTTGGATATTGAGGATGATGAGCAAAAACAAACGCTCTTTACCCGTATGAAGTCCGAAATAAACCGAAATACAGGTCAGCCAACCTATAATCTTGCATCAGGCATCTCGCTTTTATTATTTTATGCGTTTGCGATGCAATGTATGGCAACAATTGGCGTTGTTAAGAGAGAGACAGGATCATGGAAGTGGACATTGATCCAAGCAGGATTTATGACAGGATTAGCGTATATCGCTGCCTTGATTGCGTATCAACTGTTAAAATAAATATTTAAGCTATGATGTACATTCAATACGCTATAATAGCACTTGTTTTTATTATTGCAATCGTATTTATGGTTAAAAAGTTTTGGCCATCAAAAGCAAAAAGCGGTGGTTGTGGTAAAGGCTGTGGTTGTAGCTTCACTGAAAAAGCCCAAAATTAAAAAATGCTGGCGCGTTAGTATCTTAAAGATCTAGCGCGCTTTTTTCTGAAAGTATCTGTTTTTTAATGGGCATCAAGAACTTTTTTTACGATGATTTCCTGTTGCATTGGCATTTAAGAGCTCTCCCAATAATATCGGGATCGGTTCATGTCTGTTGGTGATCCGCCAGCTGGCGGATTATGAAAGTTTTATCTGGGTTTGTAGTTGCTGTCGTCAAACAAACTCAATTGGCCATTCCGTGGTGCATCAAACTCATGCTCAAAAAAATTGGATATCGTAACTCCCAATAACCTCACTTTACGATCTTCGAAATCAACCTTATCCAAAAGCAATCCAGCTTCTTCTTTTAACTGCTGAAAGGAAGACAAAAAATGAACACCGGTATAACTTCTTGTCAACAAGGTAAAATCGGCAAACTTTACCTTTAAGGTAAGGGTCCTTCCGGACACTGATTTTAAATCTATCCTATTGCTCAATTTTAAACAAAGCAGGTCTAACTCTTCCTTCATCTGATCGAGATCGAAGATATCACGCTCGAAAGTATCCTCTACACTAATAGATTTGGCCACGCGGTTAGGCCGTACTGGACGCTCGTCATTGCCCCTGACCATATTAAAGAAAAAACTTCCGGACTTACCAAAGTCCTTTATCAACTGAGCCTCAGAAAACATTTTTAAATCAAGTCCGCAATGTATTCCCTTTCCCTTCATTTTTTCGGCAGTAACCTTTCCTACTCCAAAAAAGCGCTCAATAGGTAAAGATTCCAGGAACTTCACAACTTTTGAAGGCCCAATAAAGGTCAATCCATCGGGCTTATTATAGTCGGAGGCGATCTTTGCTATAAATTTATTGACCGAAACTCCAGCGGAAGCGGTCAGATTAAGCTCGCCCTTAATTGCTGCCTTTATCTCTTTAGCGATATCGATAGCAGAGCCGATTCGCTTCTTATCCTCGGTTACATCTAGATAAGCCTCGTCCAGCGAAAGCGGTTCGATAAGATCGGTATAGCGCCTGAAAATCTCGCGAATACGTATCGAAACCTCTTTATAGACATCGAACCGTGGATATACGAATATAATATCCGGACAGAGCTGTAGTGCCTGTCTTGACGACATGGCAGATTTCACCCCGAAGCGCCTAGCCTCATAGCTGGAAGTGGCAACCACTCCCCGTCCGTCCGGCGAACCTCCCACGGCAATAGGTTTGCCACGGAGTTCGGGAAAATCCCTTTGCTCGACAGAAGCATAAAATGAATCCATATCCACGTGGATAATTTTTCTCATGTTGTAATGCAACGATTTTAGTCCCAAAAAAACGAGTAATCGACCAGCTATGTTAAGCCAATGTTAATTGAATATTATGAAATGATTACCTTGAACATTAAGCCTTTGTCCTCAATTCATTAATCTTATATTTGCGTAAAGTTAATGTTAAGACCTAAAGACTTAACACTATAGCCCCGAATTAGATTTTAAATTTAAAGATAACAATGCAGTACCCCAATTTTCGAACGTTTTTTTTTCGTAAAAAAACTTTTATAGCAACGCCTTTGTTTCTATTCCTAGGTCTTGGTAGTTTACAGGCTCAAGAAAGAGAACGGGATGACCGTGCGACTATCCTCAACTTTAAGGGAATCCAATACACCTCCAAAGATTCTCTTTTCTATACAAACTTTAGGTTTAGGATGCAGAACAGGCTGGGGTATAGCAATGTATTGGACGGCGAAAACAATGGAAAATTTGACGCTAGAATACGTAGGCTACGCATGCGGATGGATGGTTATATCTACACTCCAAAAATATCCTACTCGGTGCAATTAGCATTTACGCGTAGCGATCAGGACTTTGACGACACAGGGGTACCGAACATCGTACGTGACGCGGTTATATTTTATAATTTCTCGGATGATTTCTATATCTCTTTTGGGCAGAACAAGCTACCCGGAAACAGACAGCGTGTAAACTCGTCGGGTTCGTTGCAGTTTGCCGACAGATCTCTGGTAAATAGCAATTTTACAGTAGACCGTGACTTCGGAATTAGCTTCAATTTAAGCAAGAAACTCGGCGCAATGCCTATCAATGCGAAAGCGGCGATTTCAACTGGTGAAGGACGACCTGCAAACTCCACTGACGATGGACTGGCCTACACTGGACGTGTTGAATTCTTGCCTTTAGGGGAATTTAAAAATGGAGGCGACTATTCCGAAGGAGATATTGAACGAGAAGTTACTCCAAAGCTATCGATTGGCGGTGGATATAGCTATAACGACCGGACTGTACGCGAGGGTGGACAAACCGGAAAGTATGTACAAGATCCCTTTACCTTAAAAACAGCCTTCGCAGATGCTATATTCAAATACCAGGGTTTTGCGTATCAAGCGGAATATATGCGTCGGAATGTAGACAATCCTCTGAACAAAACAACGGGTGACAAACCAGAAGACACCTATGCATACAAAGGATGGGGACTGAATCAGCAAACCTCCTATCTGCTGAATCATGGTTACGAAATTGCAGGTCGATATACGTATCTCAAACCGCATCAACAAATCTCGGCATTCGAGGTGCAGACAGAAGTTCTTGAGGTGGGCCTGACCAAATACATGAAAGCACACCGCCTCAAATTCCAACTCAATGCCAACTATACGGTTAAAGATGGAGCTTATAACAATTCACATAAAAAGAACTCCTGGGGAGGTATGTTCCAAGTAGAACTGGGAATCTAGATAAAAATACATGCTTTACAAAAAAGGACAACGGATGTTGTCCTTTTTTTTGTACTCAGCGTAAAATAAAAGGTGAGCATACTCCCAAATATTATGGAATCGAACAGCAGAAGACATCCTTAAATAAAGAATACTTATCTTTAACCTTTAAAAAAAGCTCACTGCTCTTACAATGTGGATAAGGTATTTAAAAAAATATAATCTGTGTTGATGAAGTGGTGTCTATATATAAACAGACGATATACGCATGAAGTACTATATTATAGCGGGAGAGACATCAGGAGATCTGCACGGCGCAAACCTTATTAAAGCCTTAAAAAAAGAAGATCCTAATGCCGAATTCAAAATTGTGGGTGGCGATGGAATGCAACAGGCAACAGAACAGAAGGCCTTGATTCATACCTCACAAATGGCCTTTATGGGATTTGTAGAAGTAATCAAGAATCTCGGAGCCATCCGTAAAAACCTGCAGGCTGTAAAAAAAGATATCCTTGAGTTTCGACCTGACACGGTGATCCTCATCGACTTTCCTGGATTTAACTTAAAAATAGCATCATTCGCCAAACAGCATAAAATAAAGACCTGTTACTATATATCTCCAAAAATATGGGCTTGGAACCAAGGTAGAGTTCATAAAATAAAGAAAATAGTAGATCATATGTTTTGCATCCTCCCTTTTGAAGTGGACTTCTATAAACGGTTTGGGATGAAAGTAGACTATGTGGGTAATCCACTATTGGATGCAATCAGCAATTATACATTTAATCCTGATTTCCGGACAGACAATGGGCTATCTGATGCACCCATCATTGCATTGCTTCCAGGTAGCCGGAAGATGGAGATTGAGCAGATACTGCCAAACATGATCGAGCTGTATTATGCCTTTCCAAAACATCAATTAGTGATCGCAGGAGCCCCTAACTTTGACAGCTCTTACTACCAAAACTATCTTGGGGACATGGAGATACCTGTCGTATTTGACCAGACCTACGATCTACTCAAAAATGCAGAAGCAGCGGTGGTGACCAGTGGCACAGCGACACTGGAAACTGGTATATTAAAAGTACCGCAGGTAGTTGTTTATAAAGCTAATGCAGTAAGCGTATGGCTAGCCCGTAAACTGGTAAAGATAAAATTTATCGCTCTTGTGAATCTGATAAACAATTATTTGTCTGTAATCGAATTGATACAAGAGGACTGTAATCCAGGAAACATACGGGATGAAATCGGAAAAATCCTCACAGAGAAGGAACACAGGGACAATATTTTAGAGAACTATGACGTATTAGCAGAGAAGTTAGGAACTCCAGGTGCATCAGAAAAAACAGCTAAATTAATCTTTAACTACCTAACTGCAGTCTAACTTGTATTATAAGGTAAGATTCCCTTTTTGTAAAGGGAAATAATTATTAATAACAAAAAAGACAAAGAGATGAAAGTAAACAAAAAAACGGGACTTATCGCTTTCATGATTGCGCTATGTTCCATTGCAATTGGGCAGACGAACGAACTGCGTTTCGAAAAACTAGTACTCAACAAAAAGGAGAAGAAGATTTTCAACGACCGTGACTCTTCAACTGTTATTTACATCGATACTTTGATCATGAAGGATAGATCATCCCTTCAATTTTATGGAAAAAAAGATGTAAAACTGGTTGTCAAACATGCGGAAATCGGCGACAGGGCTTTTATCTCCGGACAGGGAGCACAAAACAATGCTTCTGATTTTGACATCGATATCAATTTTGCAAAATTAGGCTCACTTTATGTAATCGCCCGAGGCCAGGATGCTAATAATGGGACACGAACCTATCCAAATGGGGATGCAGGTAATGTGAACTTAGTATATGAACCTACGGGTATCACACCGCAAACAGAGAATAAAAAACAGAAAAACTATCTTTTTGTAGATGTCTCACCTGGAGGGCTACATGTAACACCGAGCTCTGAAATTACAAATATCTATTCCAGAATAGCGACCTCTGCTCCTGGCCTTCGTGGACTGCCGCAAGGACAGATTTATTCTGGGTCTCCAGGTAAAGAGGGAAAGGTAACTATCCGTAGTAAATAAAATATTAATGATTCTTTCGGATCATAAACACCGATGGGTAGCCACCAATAATCAAGAGAGCTTCTGGTGTCCTTAATAAACGGATACTTTTATAAAAAAAGGTCTGTATCAAAAAATGATACAGACCTTTTTTTATAAACTAAAGATTGCTTTCTATTGCTTTTACTTCCTCTGCATACAGTTCTATCGGCTTATCCAATAGTACCGCTACAACCGTACAATAGCTATCCAACCTATCTTTTGGGACGTCTATATAAACGATCCCAGGAATAGCACTCCAATATAACTTATTATAAATCTTGTGCCCTATCATCGAGCCCTCGCCTACTATCCGTACTCGTGCAATAGTATTTTTCAATCCTTTAATTGCGATAGGCCCGGTAGGCTGTCCTTCAATAAATAGATACAGTGTCTGTCGATCTCGGGATAAAGCGGTATTTCCGACATAATGCCCATCGGCAATCCCTTGCTGCGCATCGTGTAAAACCTCTGCATGTTTCAAAACCCAACTCTTCGTTTTTTGGTCTGTAAATTTGAGGTCTTTTGATAATATACTGCCGTCATCATTCATGTGCCCCGAAAACAAATTAGCTCCCGTAGAAGTAAACTCTACAATATCACGTATAGCACTCGGAGTATTGTTGACACGCAGCACATCGGCTAGAACAGGTTTAACCTCGGCATGATCAAACTCAAAATGAGGACGATCTGCAAAATCTATCGCAATTACGGAAGCTGTTGGGTCGAAATCCGTCGTAGTCATGTTCAGACTTAATGTATAACCATCGTACTTATAGTCTATTTTATCGGAACTAGCGACAAAACGAACCTGAAGAGGCTTTGATTGTAAACCATTTATCTGAAGATAATTTTGCACCTCATCTAAGTATACATACACGGTCTTGCCATCCTTAGAGAAGCTGTTTTTTTCTCGTATAAAAGCAGGCGATACACCTGCCCTAGTGCCATAAATGGCTTCTTTGTACTTGCTGGTCCAACGTCCCAATTCTTTTAGAATTGTCACTTGCTCTTCGGGGATGGTACCATCTGCCTTAGGCCCTATATCTAAAAGCAAATTACCTCCCATGGCGATACAATCGATCAGGGTCCTTACAATCATATTCGGGGTTTTATAATTTGTATCGAAATGCTGGTATCCCCAAGAATCATTCATGGTATAACACAGTTCCCAATATCGGTCAGCAGGCCGCTTTACGGGTACCCCCTGTTCTGGAGTAGCATAGTCGCCATGATGATTCAATCTTGAGTTTACAATGATATTCGGATTGTATCTGCGTAACAGGCTCAGTGTCTGCTCTGCTTTCCATTCTTCGGCACTATGCTCCCAGTCACCATCAAACCACAATAGATCAGGCTTGTACTGCGATGACAGCTCAGCGAGCTGTCCCTGATAGTAATCAACAAATTGCCCCCATCGCTTAGGCTCATCTTTTAGCATATAACGTTTACGAGAACGCGTGACCACATCATAATATGGATGACTCCAATCGGGCAGGGAATAATAAAGTCCCGTTTTCAATCCTGTCTTTTTAACAGCGGCTATAAAAGGTGTCAAGACATCCTGCTTTGCAATAGCATGTTTAGGCACAGTCAGCGCTTTATCTGTTTTACTATCCCATAATGCGATTCCATCGTGATGCTTGGTTGTGATTACGGTATACTGTGCTCCTGACTCCTTAATCAGATTAGCCCACTCTTGAGGCTTGTATTCTTTTGCGGTAAAACCGTCAAGTTGCTTCAAATAACGATCATGGCTCATATAGTTATTGAAGAATGACCAAGATTCAGAAACACCATCGACAGCGTACACACCCCAATGGATAAAAATACCGAGTTTGGCATCATCAAACCATAACATCTTCTCATCCTTGGGAAGACTATTTTGCCCATACGATTTAGCAAATAAAGAAAACAACATCAATCCAATAAAAAGTCTCTTGATCATAAGTTTAAAGTAGTATAGACTAAAATAGGATATATCGGTAGTATTGACAAATTTTACTATCGAATAACGATTTATAATGTATTTTTGTGCCAATGATAGAACTTTATACAGACGGTGCTTCTAGCGGAAATCCTGGTCCAGGAGGATATGGTACGATATTACGAACTATCTATACGGGTAGCAACCCCGAGTTTCACGGTAAACTTATAGAAAAAGAGTTTTCCGGAGGTTTTCGTAAAACCACCAACAACCGTATGGAGCTTTTGGCAGTAATCATTGGATTGGAAGCTCTCAAGAACAATCGACAAAAAGTCACTATCTATTCCGATTCAAAATATGTCATCGATGCAATAGACAAAAAATGGGTCCACGGCTGGATGAAAAAGAATTTTGAAGGCAAAAAAAACAAGGATCTATGGCTACGCCTAATGCAGTCCTATAAGATACATGATGTAAAATTAGTTTGGGTCAAGGGGCATGCCGGGCACCCCTTAAATGAACGGTGTGACCGACTAGCGGTGGCTGCGTCCAAGGATAAGTCCAATTGGAAAATAGATTCGGTATTTGAAATGGAATCACAGCAATAAGCTGCCATTGACTAAATCGTCTCGCAGTATCAGGCACAAGTGTGTAAAAAAACAATGACTTTAGTTCCCCCTATAGCGCTGTATTGTCGGTAGCTGTACTACCGGGGGTAAAAAACGAATACTTACCGAAAAACTTTAGTTATAATCATAAGCAATGTTTATTTTTGTGGCAAGATGTCAGATTTAAAATACAATCAAAGAGGTGTGTCCGCTGGAAAAGAGGACGTACACAACGCGATAAAGAATATCGATAAAGGTTTATACCCAAAAGCTTTCTGCAAAATAATTCCTGATATTCTGGGAGCAGACGAGAATTGGTGTAATATCATGCACGCGGATGGTGCCGGTACAAAATCTTCCTTAGCTTACGTTTATTGGAAGGAAACGGGTGATATCTCTGTATGGAAAGGTATCGCACAGGACGCAATCATTATGAACCTAGATGACCTACTCTGCGTAGGCGCAATCGATAATATCATATTGTCATCTACGATAGGTCGTAATAAGAACAATATCCCTGGTGAAGTCATTGCAGAGATTATTAACGGAACGGAAGAAATCCTTGCTGAACTACGTGAACTGGGAATAGGTATATACTCTACTGGAGGTGAAACAGCAGACGTGGGTGACTTAGTACGTACAATTATTGTAGACAGTACGGTTACCTGTCGTATGAAACGTGAAGATGTAATCTCTAATCATAACATCAAAGGCGGAAATGTCATAGTGGGATTAGCGTCCTACGGACAGGCTACCTACGAGAAGGAGTACAATGGAGGTATGGGATCTAACGGTCTCACATCTGCCCGTCACGATGTATTCGGCAAATATATTGCTGAGAAATACGCTGAAAGCTTTGACCCTGCCGTTCCTTATGACTTGGTATTTGCAGGAAGTAAAGTACTGACCGACACGGTCAAGGTAGAAACAGGAGAGGAAATCACTGCAGGAAAGCTTGTGCTCTCTCCGACTCGGACCTATGCTCCTGTGATTAAAGTTATATTGGACAAATACAGAAAGCAGATCGATGGAATGGTGCATTGTTCTGGTGGTGCACAGACTAAAGTCCTTCACTTTGTAGACCATGTGCATGTGATCAAAGACAACCTATTCCCGATCCCGCCGTTGTTTGAGTTGATTCAAAAAGAATCTAACACGGACTGGCAGGAAATGTACAAAGTATTCAATATGGGACACCGCATGGAGCTATACGTCCCTGAAGAAATAGCCGCCGACATTATTAAGATATCAGAGTCGTTTGGTATACCGGCACAAATTATTGGAAGAGTGGAAGAAAGTGACAAAAAGCAAGTCACTATTAACTCTCCCTATGGTACATTTATCTACGAATAAGCTACGTGAAAGAAAAGCTGACTATAGGCAGGTATGAGATCGTGGACCTTCCCGAACTGGGAATGTACAATATAGAATCAAAAATCGACACCGGGGCGGAGACCTCGGTGTTGCATTGTGAAGATTTTGAGATCATAGAAAAAGACGGACATCGGTTCATCAACTGTCATATTAAGCCACACTTGGAGGAAGAGGAGATTTTAACCTTGACCTTCCCCGTTCATAGGGAGCGTCTCGTCAAAAGCTCCTTTGGCCAAACCGAAACGCGCCATATATTTTTGACTAAAATACGTATGTTTGACCAGCTTTTTGATATCAAGCTATCATTGAGAGATAGGTCATCTATGTCCTACCCTATGTTACTGGGGAGGAATTTCATCAGCGGAAAGTTTCTTGTTGATGTTTCTAAAAAAGGGATCGCTAGAAATAGCTTTTAATCAAACCTTTAGCCTACCCATTTGTTTTATATTTTAAATAAGCACATTCGTGAAAATAGCAATACTATCTACAAATAAAAACTTATACTCCACACAACGTCTCGTCGAGGCTGCTCAATCGAGAGGTCACGAATGTATTGTGATGGATCACAGCAAGTGTTATGTAGGAATACAACAGGGAAAACCAAGCATACATTATAGGGGAGAAAATATAACGGATATAGACGCTATCATTCCACGAATCGGTGCTTCGGTTACTTTTTACGGATCAGCCATCGTACGTCAATTTGAAGTGATGGACGTGATATCTGCAAACCCTAGCCAAGCTATTACGCGATCACGGGATAAACTGAGATGTATGCAGATTCTTTCCGGTGCCGGATTGGGACTTCCGATTACTGGTTTTGCACGAACGACCTCCGATGTGGATGATCTTATTAATATGGTCGGTGGCGCTCCTCTAGTCATCAAGCTATTGGAAGGTACGCAAGGAATCGGTGTGGTACTGGCCGAAACAAAAAAGGCAGCTTCCTCTGTAATAGAAGCGTTCTATGGCCTAGGCAATAATATCCTGATCCAAGAATATATTAAAGAGGCAAAAGGAACTGATATACGCGCATTTGTAGTCGATGGTAAAGTGGTAGGTGCCATGAAACGTACAGCAAAGGAAGGTGAATTCCGTTCTAATCTACACCGAGGAGGTACTGCGGAAATCGTGACATTGACACGTAAGGAAAGAGAAACTGCTGTAGCAGCGGCAAAAGCTATGGGTCTCACTATGGCTGGAGTGGATATGCTCCCCTCGACTAGAGGACCGTTGATACTAGAAGTAAACTCTTCGCCAGGACTCGAAGGTATTGAGAAGGCTACAAACAAAGATATCGCTACCGAAATTATCAAGTACCTCGAAAGACAGTATGAAGCGAAGCAACTGCTAAAACCAGTAACTAAACGTAAAGTAAAAAAAGAAAGTAAACTGTAAGTTCACTTAACTATACTACAAGAAAAGCCTCCAAGATATAAACTTGGAGGCTTTTCTATTGAATGAGGGTAAGAATATTTCTTAAGGTTGTTTGTTACTTCATCAAGAAACCACCACCCAATAAATCATTGCCTTCGTAGAAAACAGCGGACTGCCCTGGTGCAATTCCTTTGACCGCATGTGGGAAGTCGACTTGCATCATATCGCCCAGCTGTGTCAATGTAGAGATCGCTCCGGCGTCTTTATACCGGATCTTGGTAATCGCTTCCATCGGTTCTTCTAAAGAAGCATATTTCACTAAATTAATATTCCGAACAAAAGCTTGAGAACGTTCCAACTCATGTTCTTCGCCTAAGACAACAGAGTTACTCTCCGGCAAAATCTCAATCACAAACATTGGCTTGCCTAGAGCAATCCCCAATCCTTTACGCTGTCCAATGGTGAAATAAGGATATCCGATATGTTGCCCCACTACGGTGCCGTCAGAGAGCAGAAAATTACCTGGACCGATCTCTTGGTCTAATGTTGGCTTTTTATGTCTTAAAAACTCTCTATAGTCGTTATTGGGGACAAAACAGATCTCATAGCTTTCCGATTTGTTGGCCAGTTCTTTCTGTCCCATATCCAATGCCATCTGCTTGATCTCCGATTTATGGAAACCACCCAATGGGAACTGTGTACGGGCAAGATTCTCCTGCGTAACACCCCAAAGAACATACGATTGATCCTTGTGCTCATCTAGCCCTTTAGAGATCACATAACGTCCATTATCGTGCTGACGGATATTGGCGTAGTGCCCAGTAGCGATAAACTCACAGTCTAGCTTATTTGCCCTTTTAATAAGTGCCTCCCATTTGATATGGGTATTACATAATACACAGGGATTGGGTGTGCGGCCAGCGATATATTCGTCTACGAAATTATCGATTACGTAATCACCAAACTCATTCCGAATATCTAATATAAAATGGGGAAAACCATAATTTACAGCCAGAGACCGTGCGTCGTTAATACTGTCCAAGCTACAGCACCCTGTCTCCTTGGATGTGCCTCCAGAATTCGCATAATCCCAAGTCTTCATGGTTATCCCTATCACTTCATAACCTTGTTCGTGTAGCATAACAGCTGCTACCGAACTATCCACCCCCCCACTCATAGCCACTAATACTCTTCCTTTTTTACTCATACTATTTTAATAAAGTGCAAAGATACCCTAAAATCATTTATCCCTGTGTTTATTTCGTGTAATTTTATCTCTATCAAAATCAATCGATTGTAGATATATCGCATTTTTTTTTGTGTAAATGTTTTAGAATCCAAAAAGAGAAGCTATATTTGCATCGCAAGAACGGTAAAACGGATTGCAAAAAAAGGTGCCATAGCTCAGTTGGTAGAGCAAAGGACTGAAAATCCTTGTGTCGCTGGTTCGAATCCAGCTGGCACCACAAAAAAAAGACTATCTCATCAGATAGTCTTTTTTTATTTTCAGCGCTCTCCTATCCTTTTAAGATATTCCGAACTTTCATTTTATCACTATAGAACTCACGTAAGTGTGTACCCTCACCATGAACTGTCCAAATCTCAGTCGGTTTCACCTGCCCAATGTATGTCAGTAGATCTGCCCAGTCGATATGATCGGAAATATAAAGGGAGAGATCATTCTGCCGTTGCAATCGTTTCCAGCCGGATGCAAAAACACGAACGACATTCTTGGCCCTGATATAATGATTGAAGGTCATGGGAGGCACTAGATATACCTTATCTTTTCCCTCTTTTAGGGATTTTCGCTGATACGTCTCGTAAGTCAGCTTGACAAAGCCCAAATCATCATATATACGATGCAAAGGCAACATGCTATGGTGTAAGAGCACTGTTTTTTCTGGGCAATAGGTATTGAGTAGATGTGTAAGACGTTGAGACTTGCCCAATGCATAACACCCAAGCATAATATGCGTCGATACTGCCTGTAGCTTTTTAATCTCTTCTATTGGATCCGGATGCATTACTGCAGGGTCTGCAAACGTAGTCTCTGTAATCAACACATCAGCTGGGACGTAAGCTATAGGCTCGCAAGTAGCATCCTCCTGGAGCTTATAATCTCCTGTATAGAGATAACGTACTCCCTTGAAAATCATTAACACCTGAGCTGACCCTAATATATGTCCTGCAGGGATAAAGGTGACCTCTACGCCATTCAAATCAAAGCGCTCATCGAAGTGCTTAATAAAATAGCTTGATTGGCTGTGTCTCGTAAAACGATACTGCATAAAGGCTGCTGTAGCAGCGGTACAGTATACGTTCCGGTTGCCAGGCACCGCATGGTCACCATGGGCGTGGGAAATGACAGCCTTTTGTACAGGCTGTTTGGGATCAATATAAAAATCTCCATACCGACAATAGTATCCTAAAGCGGTCTCCACTAAAAAGTCGTCAATTATTTCGACCATTCTCTTTGTAAAATCTGTTGATGTATATGTAATATCTGCGGCAATAAAGGACTCACTCCGTCATTATAAACAATGAAATCCGCATATTTTTCTTTTTCGGACTCGGGCATCTGTTTATCTATCCGTCCCTGGACCTCCGCCCGCGACACGGTATCTCTGTGCATAACACGCTCGACCCTTAATTCTTCTGGCGCTGATACCAGAATAAGGCAATCTAAGCTCTTATAAGACCCGCTCTCTATCAATAACGCGGCTTCCTTGAGGCTATAAGCAGCCGTCTGACGCATCGCCCATTCCTCTCCATGCCTGATGACCAAAGGATGGACAATACTATTCAGCAGCTCTAATTTATCATTGTTATTAAAGACCTGCGTGGCCAACCATTTGCGATCTAATGTTCCATCAACCTGATACACCGCTGCACCGAATGCATCCACTAATCCTTTATGGATATCGGGATCGTGATTCATAAGCTGCTTAGCCTCTTTATCTGCATCGTAAAAGGGAATGCCCATGGCCTTAAAAATGCGAGATATATAGCTCTTACCGGAGCCTATTCCCCCTGTTATACCGACTTTTACTCCCATTATGACTTATTTACGAACGAAGAAATCAACGTTCTGGGGTTCTATCTTTATGATTTTAACAAAATCAGGAACTTTGGTCATCAGGATAGGCAAGCTTTTCACGCGATTTTCAGCCCAATTATCCAGATCAACAATAGCTTCAAAATCGCGGGCTGTCCATTTGCTGAAGTCTTTTAAAGAAACTAATGTCGTAACCGTCACCTTGCTCGGA
>JAITLW010000095.1 GCA_031277715.1 Sphingobacterium sp.
TAACGCTAGACATTGCTGAAATCGCATACGCAATGCGGTATCCGTCGCCAAGCTATTTTTCGAAGATATTTAAAAAAATAAGAGGCATATCACCAATCTCTTACCGGCATAGCTTATTCTCATAAAAACAGAGTTTTACGATATGCCCGTGAGAAATGTCACAATACTATTACTACGAGAATATTAACAAGTATTTAACAGTTTAAACAGGCTTATACCCTTAACTTTGGGTATTCATAATTTAGGTTAATAATTGGTTAGTTAAGAACGCCTGTAGCTCCCCGCTGCAGGCGTTTTTTTTATAATTCTTCGTCATGTTGCGTTCTGTCCAACCCCAGCGCCTCATCCTTCTCATGAACTCGTAACGGAGCGATCAAATCAGTAAGTTTAATAAGCAGTAGTGATCCAAAAAATGCAAAAATCGAAACAGCGACAAGTGCAACTACATGCGCTACAAACAAACCAGTCTCTCCAAAAAATAATCCGTTGACTTTCACAAGTGGATTTATCGAGTTATGTGCGAATACTGCTGTCAAAATCATACCTACCATACCTCCCACTCCGTGACAAGGAAACACATCCAACGTATCATCAATATGGGTTTTACTACGTAGAAATACGAATAGATTACTTACTAAAGCTGCTGTTAAGCCAATAACGATAGAATGCGATATACTCACAAATCCAGCCGCCGGGGTAATCGCGACAAGTCCAACGACAGCACCAATACATGCTCCCATTGCAGACGGCTTCTTGCCTCGGATGATATCCACAAAAATCCAAGACATGGCCGCTACAGCGGAAGCGACCGTGGTTGTTGCAAATGCATGTGCTGCCAAGCTATTAGCTCCTCCTGCCGATCCTGCATTAAAACCAAACCACCCGAACCACAACAATGCGGTACCTAAAATAACATAACTTATCCGAGCTGGTGAATGCGTGGGGGTTCTTCTTCCTTTTAGGTAAAGTGCAGAAGCCAACGCTGCCCAACCCGCAGACATGTGTACAACTGTCCCCCCTGCAAAATCCAATACGCCATACCTAGCGAGAACACCTTCGGGATGCCAGGTCGCATGGGCCAAGGGCATATAAATAAATATACTAAAGAGTAGAATAAATACCATATAAGAGTTAAAACGAACACGTTCGGCAAAGGCTCCAGTGATAAGAGCGGGTGCTATAATAGCAAATTTCAATTGAAACATTGCGAAAAGAATCAAGGGCACTGTAGGTAGTCCTTCCCACACGACATTTCCAAGCATCCCTTTCATCATATAAAAAGTTCGAGGATCCCCTATAATTCCTCCAATATCTTCGCCAAATGCCAAACTAAAGCCGAAGACAACCCATACAATCGATATTAGGCACATGCAAATAAAACTCTGTAACATAGTCGAGATTACATTCTTTTTGCTGACCATACCCCCATAGAAAAATGCCAAACCTGGAGTCATAATTAGTACGAGTGCGGAGGAAGTCAGCAACCAGGCTGTATCTCCAGAATCTAGCTTGACCTCAGCCAGGTTTGCCATTTCTGCACATGGCCCAAGCATGCCTACAATAGTCAAAGCAATTAAAACAATAATTGGAATCGTTTTCTTCATTTGAATAGATTAAGTTAGATTATTAAATATATTCAAAAATAAACTTTTTTATAAAAATTCATCAATAAAAATAATTTTATATTGAAAAACTATCAACAAATACTCATATATTATAAAATAAACGAAATAAAAAAGCGCATAACATTTAAAATGTTATGCGCTTTTTTAAAATGAAAGCCGGCCTTTATTGGCTCTTATCTTGAAAATGTTGTTCTAAGATATCAAAAGCAACTTCCGCCATTTTATTGCCCTGTCTGTCTAAAAGAGGATTTACTTCTACCACTTCTAAGCATTGGACTTTACCGGAATCGGTCAAACTTCTTAATAACATCGAAATCTCTTGCGGGAAAAAACCACGGGGTACCGGTGTACCTGTACCATCAGAGATCAACTCGCTATCCATACTGTCCACGTCAAAGGAAAGATATATGATATCACAGCTTGCAAGGCGTTCCAGTGTTTCATCCACACACACCTCAACACCTCGTTCCCTCACTTCTGCAACCATATAATTGCGTATCCCCAACTCTGCTATCAGCGAGTCTTCTGGATCCTCGGTATCCCGTACGCCAAAATACACTAAATGTGCCGGGCTCACTTTTGGGCCTTTGACCTTCAAATCCTTCAACTTATTCCAATAGGTTTCGGTCTCTTCGTCAAGGTCATTGATCTTACATTTCAAATTATCTTCGCCCAACATTGCACCAAGTGGCATACCATGCATATTTCCTGATGGCGTGGTATAAGGCGAGTGGATATCAGCATGCGCGTCTATCCAAATAACACCAAGTGTTTTGTCTGGGAAAGCAGCTTCTATCCCACTGATTGTCCCCATTGCGGACGAGTGGTCGCCAGAGAACACCAATGGGAATTTACCATTTGAAAGGCAATTTTCGACCACAGATGCTACTTCCTCACATTGTTGATACACATAAGGGATATACTTTGCAAATGGATGCTGATCATTTTCATAAACAGATTCATTACGTGTGCGTACATCTACAAAGGGATACCTATGAAAAAAATCACTCCCTTTATTGATTGCCGCTATTTCCATCGCATCGATCCCTAAATCCGCGCCCCTAGTACCGGCCCCAATATCTGACCTGTTCTTAATTATTTCTATCGATGTCTGCATAATTTTAGTTTTTGTACAACTACCGCTCTAAAGTAGTTAAAACAAGAGATTATTTTAACAAATATCCAAAACTAAGGGCAGAAACTCAACTCTATTTACGATTTCAATAAAAAAAAGTGCTAATAGCCGTTAGACAAGAATTTTTACCACCAGCTCAGAGCCCTTCCATATTTTAACAACAAATTATTCGGTCTACCAGCCAGCTACATAGGCTACGCTTCTATATGTTCTCCCGCATCTTTCCAATCTTTCATTCCACCTGAATAGTTTTTTACCTTCTCAAAACCATGCTTCCTAAGGATAGAATAAGCGATAGCCGAACGGTCTCCAGCTTGACAATGAATCACTACTTGCTTATCCCGGCTCACCTTATCCAGGTTATCTTGCAAAGTACCAACAAAAATATGCTCTGCTCCTTTGATATGCCCAGCAGTGTACTCACTCACTCCTCTCACATCAATCAACTGCACATCATCTCTATCCAAATAGGTTTTAAATACGTCCCTATCAACAACATCAGCTGTATTCAATTCCAAACCCAACTCCGTTATATCGGTAATATAACCATACATATTATCCATACCGATACGCATTAACTTCCGTGTCAGATCTTCGATCTCTGATTCATCCGCAATCAAGATAAACTGCTCTTGATAATTCAATTGCCAACCCATCCAAGTTGAAAAAGACTTATTATTCTGAATATTGATACTACCTTTTAGAAAACCTGAAGCAAAAACAGTCTTTTCGCGCGTATCAATAACCTGCACCCCATTATTATAAGCGGAGATGAATTGTTCTTTCGTCAAGTGCGGGTGCTTTGGCACTGCTACAAGTAAAGGTCTATCTACTTTATTCAGCTGTTTCATCATCGCAAAATACGCTGGTGGTTCAGGCTGCCCATCTAAAAGATAATCTATGAATGCATTTTCTTCATTGGAAAACTGAAAGGCCCAGTTACGGATCTTTTCATATCCGACCGTTGTACTTGGCACAGCGCCAAGAGCTTTACCACAGGCTGATCCTGCTCCATGCCCTGGCCAGACTTGTATGTAATCTGGCAGTTCCGCAAAATGCTGTACAGATTGGTACATCTGTCTTGCCCCCTTTTCCTGTGTCCCTACAATACCTGCTGCCTTCTCCAAAAGGTCCGGCCGACCAATATCGCCTACAAAGACAAAATCGCCCGTAAAAATCATAACAGGAGAACCTGTTGCAGGATGATCCGTCAATAAGAAACTAATACTCTCAGGCGTGTGGCCTGGGGTATGCAGTACTTCTAGTGTTAGATTACCAACACTTATTGTATCTCCATGTCGCAATCCATGATGTTCAAATTGATACTGCCAATCTTCTCCACCCTCATCAGAAAGGAAAAGCTCCGCTCCAGTGATAGCAGCCAACTCCCTAGATCCACTTAAAAAGTCGGCATGGATATGCGTTTCGGTAATATGTGTGATCCGTAGATTATTTTTCTTTGCAATTTCTAGATAGACATCAACATCCCGCTGCGCATCGATTACAATGGCTTCACCCTTAGCCTGACATCCGATCAAATAACTGGCCTGTGCAAGGCTTTCATCATATACGTGCTTAAAAAACATAGTTAATATTTTTAAAGTTTATCTTCAATTTACTATTTATCAAATCCTATACAAATATCCGTACTATTCTCTAATGATACAGCTACTTATGTTACATATGACCTATAATATGACAAGTATCGGTCAAAAAAATAGTTCCTTAGCCAGGATATAAAATCCCATTATTAGAATAAACCAACCAAAAGCGGGTTTTAGTCTATGTCCATCAATACGTCGCGCAATATAGGTCCCCGCAAATACTCCGACTATAGCCAATAACACAATTTTTATTAAGAATGACCAGTCGACTATAATATCAGGTAAGGAGGATGCAAAACCTATAAGCGAATTGACCGCAATTATCAAAAGAGATGTCCCAATCGCCTCCTTCATTGGGACCCTTAAATTGTTAACAAGAACCGGAATGATCAAAAACCCTCCTCCTGCTCCAATAAAACCAGTGATAATTCCCACCAATGCACCTTGTATAAAAAGAACGCCTAGAGCGTGTCCTTCTTTTCCAGACTCCAGCATCTCTTCATCATTATTTTTTCGTATCATCTGATAAGAGGCCAATACCATCAAAACAGCAAATAACACCATGACCAGCATATTCTTTGTAACCGTGAAAGCATCCGAAGTATAAACTACCGTTGGAATAAGAGGCAACACAAAAATACGGGTCACCATTACTGCGATAATAGACGGTATACCAAACACAAATGCAGTACGCAGATTAACAAGTTTCTGCTTAAAGTAGGTAATAGACCCCACGAGACTTGTCGTACCGACCACACATAAGGAGTAAGCCGTCGCTAAAACCGCGTCAACTTTAAAAAAATAGACCAATACGGGTACCGTAAGAATACTCCCTCCGCCTCCAATCAATCCTAAAGAGAGACCAATCAAAATAGATGATAAGAAACCTAAAATCTCCATTCAATGTTGTTTATTATTTGTACAAAAGTCATACAAAAAATGGTATCCATCTGTATCACGTGTTACATAAAAGCACATTTATTATATCTTGCTAAGGTGTGGATATCATATTCATTAACGATCGCCTTTTATAATAAATTGCTAAAATCTAAAGTTTAGATTTCAATCGGCTCAGTGTTTCTTGCGATATATTCAGGTAAGAAGCCACCATCTTATTAGAAAGTCGCCGTACTACTACTGGGTTCTCTTCCAGCAGTAAGCGATACTTCTCGATAGCATCCTGCGTCAAAAATGACATCAATCTATTCGTATTATTTACATAAGCCAGTTCGAGGTACATCCTATAGAACTTTCCCCATTGCGGTATCGTATCCAGTAAATGGAAAAAGTTCTTATGTGTAATATAGAAGACTTCAGAGGGCTCTACTGCCTGTATAAGCTCTTCAGAAGGCTCAGAAGTAATGAGACTAACTAAAGCCGTTGCAAACTGATTTTCAAAAGCAAAGTAACGTGTCGATTCTTGTCCATCACTATTGATAAAAAATATCCGGATACAACCTTTATTTACGAAGAATGTCCTTTGGCTCGCCTCACCATGCGAGAGCAACACCTCGTTTTTCTTTAGTTTGATAAACTTAAAATAAGACAATATCGTCTGCAACTCTTCATCTGTCACCGTTATTTTGTCTCTGATATAAGATGCTAATAATTCTGTCATTGATATTGTAAACCTGTATTGCACAAATCTACTAATAAAAATACGTTAACTAATCCCAATGCCCCCCATGCTAACGTCGAAATAGCAGCTCAACCATTTCAACCCGTCACGGCACTCCGCCTCTTGTTGAGCAACAGCAGTAGGATTGCTAACACACAACTGATAGCCCCAAATAAATACACCGTCTGATAGTCAAACCAACCTGCCACCAGCCCCGCTAGAGGTCCCGCTAAGCCTAAAGATAAATCAACGAAAGCGACATACGCTCCTAATGCAGTACCGCGCATCTGAGGCTGTACTCGTTGCAATGCCAATACCCCCAATGCAGGAAAAACCAATGAGAACCCTATCCCGGTCAATCCGCACCCTATAATAGCCATCAATTCGGACGAAGCTGTCCAAATCAACACTTGCCCCACCACTTCAACCAAAAGCGACAAGAGTGCAATCTTGTAGCCTCCAAACCGATCAGGAAAAGAAGCAAAGAAAATACGGGTCAATACGTAGCAGACACCAAATGTCAGAAAGGCAAACGAAGCATCTCCCCACTCTTTATGGGTAAAAAACAGCGCAATGAATGAGGCAATACAACCAAATGCCATCGAAGAGAAAGCGAGACTCATCCCCTCT
Source organism: Sphingobacterium sp. (assembly GCA_031277715.1). Taxonomy (GTDB): domain Bacteria; phylum Bacteroidota; class Bacteroidia; order Sphingobacteriales; family Sphingobacteriaceae; genus Sphingobacterium. Next base: position 6,613 of record JAITLW010000095.1, read on the forward strand.
CCAGAAACGGCACCTATCACTTTATAGAAAGGCATCCTAACCGTGATTTTTTCGACCTGTAGTCGAGGTAGTCGCAGCGTGACCAACCAACTGACGACAGGTAGTAAGACAATCAATAAAAAAACCAAAAGAAGATCATAATTCTTACCCATAAAAATGCTCAATGGCGCTCCCAATGCTATTCCAGCATACATAGCAATTCCATTCCAAGTCATCACTTTGCCCGAGTTCGCAGATCCGACCAGTCCTATCCCCCATGTCAATGCCCCCGTAATCAAAAAACTCTCCCCCACGCCATGAATGATCCGTGCTATCACCAAAAAACTAACAGACACTATTGGTTTATGTTGAAACGAAATAGCTAAGATATACGCCACCCCGGCAATAATAGCTAAAAAAACACCCAGCATCTTACTCGCCTTGGCTCCTTTAGTATCCGTCATCTTACCTGAATAGGCACGTGTCAATAAAGTTGATAAAAACTGTAAACCGATGACTACTCCAACGACTACGCTATCGAACCCCAGTGCCTCCTGCACAAATCCGGGGATAACTCCCAATACCATACCTATCGTCAAATAGACGCAAAAAACGGATACAATGATTGGAATAATAGCCTGGTAAAACCCAAGCTGACATTCCCCTTTTAAAGTATTATTATTCATATGTAACTAATTTATTGTTGACCCGTCAGTTGACGAATCGATTTGATTTTTAACTGTAATTAAACTGTTCGGAGTAATCGATTTGATTACACTTTTTTTTATTTGAGCACAAAGGTATAGGTGTCCTAATGTACAAGCATTGACCTAAGTCAAAAAAGTAAAAAAGCCAAAAATCGCTTTTCTTATAGCGTTCCAGATACGTTCAAATTTGCATAATCGTTTAATTTTCCGTATATTGTGTTTTTTGAAGGAAAAACTACTCTACAAAATATAGAGTTGTACAATAGTATTCAATATGTTTACCGTTTGGTAAAACCTAATTTTTCCTTTCTATTTGGCATTGCCATCTGATTAGAAATTCCTAGGAGTTTCTTCTGTTGCATTTCGGATTTATTCGGAATGGTCTTGAATCTAAAGATTCGTTTTCTAGAACTTAACACGGTTGCTTCTATGAGGCGACTTAAATTTTTATTATTAATAGTATTATATGACAAATTTTAAAGTTGGTATTATTGGCGCTGGCCCGAGTGGGCTAGCTATGCTACGAGCATTTGAATCGGAACAGAAAAAAGGTAATCCCATCCCAGAAATTAAATGTTATGAAAAGCAAGATAATTGGGGTGGCATGTGGAACTACACCTGGCGTACCGGCGTAGGAAAATACGGCGAACCCCTTCATGGAAGTATGTATAAATACCTGTGGTCTAACGGACCTAAGGAATGTCTGGAATTTGCGGACTATACATTTTCCGAACACTTCGGCCAACCTATATCTTCCTACCCTCCTAGAGAAGTTCTCTTTGATTATATACAAGGTAGAATCAACCAAAGTAATGCCCGTGACTATATACAGTTCAATACTGTAGCTAGATGGGTCGATTATATCGAAGACAAGCAGCAATTTCGGGTAATTTTTGATAGCTTAAAGGACAATCGAACTTTCGAAGAATACTTCGACTACCTCGTGGTAGGCACAGGTCATTTCTCTACCCCAAATTTCCCTTATTTTGAAGGAATTGAAGATTTTCCGGGAGCAGTAATGCACGCTCACGATTTTAGAGGTGCAGATCAATTCAAAGATCAGCGCCTACTCTTGATAGGAAGCAGTTACTCGGCCGAAGATATTGGTGTACAGTGCTACAAACATGGAAGCCAATCGGTCACTATAGCTTACCGCAGTAATCCCATAGGATGTAACTGGCCTGAAGGAATCAAAGAAAAATCTCTTGTGACACATTTTGAAGGCTCTAAAGCCTGCTTTAAAGATGGTTCTTCCGAAGAATTTGACGCCGTTATCCTGTGTACAGGTTATCAACATAAATTCCCTTTTTTACCGGATGAGCTACGGTTAAAAACGAAAAACAGACTTTATCCAGACGACCTTTACAAAGGCGTGGTATTCAATCATAATGAACGCCTCCTTTATTTAGGTATGCAGGATCAGTATTACACGTTCAACATGTTTGACACACAGGCCTGGTTTGCCCGCGACTATATGTTAGGCCGAATTTCGATTCCAGAAAAAGAAAACCGTACAGAAGATATCAAAAAATGGATGGATTATGAAGAACGCACTAATACCGGAATCGAACATGTTGATTTTCAAACGGACTACATCAAGGAGCTCATAGGACTAACTGATTATCCCGACTTTAATGTAGATAAAGTTTCCGCTATGTTCAAAAGCTGGCTTAAAGACAAAGAAAACAACATTTTGAACTATCGTGATCAAGTATACAAATCTGTAATGGATGGCACACAGGCTACTCCTCACCATACCGCCTGGATGGACGAAATGGATGATAGCTTAGAAAAATATCTCGAAGAGAGCGTCGAAAAAGCTGAAGCAATCTAAACTATACAAAAAATGCGTGTGGGTGGCACTTCCATACCCCATCTACACGCATATATCTCTTTTACACCTTTTTACGGAAACCCGTAAACATCTCCATGAAATTTTAACGTAATTTGTCGCGATTTCCAGAAAATCACGTTATAGGAGTAATTAGTTTGACAGAAGTTAAAAGACACAACCTAATTAAGCCTATGACGTATACATCTACGTAAAAAACAGGCTTAAGAACATTCTAAACAAGAATAAAACATATAATATGAAAACCGTTCTATCTGGTATACTTTATTTTATAGTTGCTTTTTCTTCGCTATTTATATTGAACCCCGGAGTAAACATCAATGCGATCTTTACGACAAGTTTGATAGCAACCATAGTGACCCTTCTTCTATTCTGGGCAGTTATTTTAATTTCAAAGAAAAGGCAACAGATAGAAAAGTCCTAAAGATACAGCTGTACTTAGGCTTTTGTTTCGTCCCAGTAGTAGCTATCCGCATAAATACGCTGCCCAAAGATGGCAGTCCCTACCCGTACAATTGTAGCTCCTTCTTGAATCGCAGTTTCCAAATCCCCGCTCATTCCCATAGATAGCTCTTGCATAGACACACCTGCTATATTCTGCGCTAATACTTCCTGTTGTATACTTTTCAGCAATTGAAAGCAGAGTCTTACCTTTTCTGTTTCCGCACTAAACAAACCAATCGTCATCAAACCTTTGATTTCAATATTTTTAAGCTGGGCAACTTCCCGTACCAGATTGACTGCTTGGTCAGGATGCGTCCCAAACTTACTTTGTTCGCCAGAAGTATTCACCTGTATCAGTACCTCGATTTTCCGATTTTCATACTCCAGTCTTTGCTGAAGTTTTTCTGCCACATCCAATCGGTCCAGAGACTGTATACAAGTGATATTATATTTCAAGATATCCTTTATCTTATTCGATTGCAGATGTCCGATAAAATGGCTGGTATGTGGTACAGATTGTAGTTCATCATATTTCTCTTTGATTTCCTGAACCTTATTTTCTGCAATCAGTGTCTGCCCCACCCGAAGTGCCTCTATAATACGATCAGCCGGAACTGTTTTCGTTGCCAAGAGCAACTTCACCTCGCTAGCATCACGATTACTATCTCGACATGCTATCTCTATCCTTCGGAGGATGCCATTTAAATTATTGATTATCTCACTCATCTGCATCAAAATTAAAACCTGATAATCTTACGACCATCACGCATTTCTACTGTTTACTGTATCACAAAGGTAAACCGGAGGCAAAAGAGAATCCTCCTACAGTTTCACAAAAAAAACATAGTCCAGGCCAGCCGTATGTTGCTACTTCGATTTTCCTTCCACCAGAACAGTATAATGCAGTTTCGCGGTCACGAGTTCTTCGTCAGACACATCAATAGCCGCTTCGCCAGCTCTAGTAATCAACTCAAACCCTTCAAACCAAGCTTCAATACCGTTTTCAACTTCATTCTGTGCAACGAACTCCTCCTTTTCAAATCCAATATTATAAAAATAAGGTCCGTCCGTACTATCTATTACACTCTTAGGGACACTAACTTTTATTGACACTTTGAGTTCTCTTGTATGCATATGTATATAAATTTATGAAGGATAATTAATCTGCTTTCAAAGTTACACAACTTCACTATGGTATCCTCTGCCTTACTACTCATATTTAGGTAAAAAAAAAGAAGAAACATACCTGTATAGCTACATAGTACATTTCTTCTTCTGATATTCTATCGGTTTCAGTGCACTTCGTTTTATTAAGCGCTACCTCCTATCCTATTTTGATTCGCGGACAAAAACCTGTGTAGTCTCTCCGATCACCACATTAGGGAATTTTTTATCATAATCAATAGCTACATCTCCAGCGCCAGACTGACCGTCACCATTAGAATCCCAATCAAGAGAAACATAGTATTTAATTGGTTCTCCCTCTTTGACAGCAGGTTTTATAAGCTGCTCATGGTTAGCTGGTAGTTTAAATGTAACCGTAAATGGCAACTTCGACTGATCAATCTTTTCTTCCATGATTAATGTCGCTGGAACATCAGCGATATTTTCCGACACAGCATAAAGAGCCACTTTACCGTCTGCTTTTTTGATGGCCACATCGCCTACAAATTCTACAGAAACTGTTTTGGTTTCATCTTGGATCTCCGTTTGTTTTTCTGTCTCCTTTACTTTAGATGGATTCGAACAACTTGCAAATAAGGCTAATGCCAATACTAATACTGAAGATATTTTTTTCATATTTTTATTTATTGTTTGTTAATTTTAATCTCTTTTAATTCCCAATCGTACCTCCCTTCAAAACAATCCCCACCTAACATACAACTGAAACTTATCTTTTGTTTAGATAATTCCACT
>JAITLW010000113.1 GCA_031277715.1 Sphingobacterium sp.
TAAAACAGCAATCTCTCCCCGTCCAAAGTGACCTATAGCGTATTTAGTTCAGAGAAAACCCTTCCGAAACAAAATACATATTGGGATTCTCCAACAAAACTGACTATTTTTACCGCAGATTATAGCGATCTAACGTTCTATTACCAATCGTTGCATTATACAAATGATTGTAATATTACATGCACACCAGTAAAATAGTACACATGTAATTTGAACAATTCACATAACCGTTAAAAGACAAACCGATCCTTCAATTGACGGATCACGAAATAAATGCGAAGCATTCATGAGTTCCATCAAGAAAACAATTAAATGCACGAAATAATTATATACTTATGAAATTCGGACAGGTAGCAGATCCTTCGACGATCGACTTCACAATACCCCAAACCCCACAGCAATCCCTTGATTTATTGCACAAAAACAAACGGGAACAACCTCTGGAAGTATACGTGGGTTGTGCCAAATGGAATAAAAATGACCTTAGGGGATTCTATCCCCGTGGCACGAAGGACGAATTAGCTTATTATTCGACCCAATTCAACTCCATTGAATTGAATGCTACATTCTACAACTCGCCTTCGAAAAGCCAGGTAGAAACATGGAAGAACAAAACCCCTGAAGAGTTTAAGTTTTTTCCTAAGATCCCCCAGTCCATTAGTCATTTCGGAAGATTACTGAATACAGACGAAAAAGTGAACACATTTGTAGATTCTACCGTACTATTTGAAGAAAAGCTGGGTATGGCTTTCCTTCAACTAATCGACAATTTCAAACCAAAGGATTTTGACCGACTAGAATCTTTCTTGAGGAATTTCCCAAAAGGATATCCCTTAGCTGTCGAAGTACGCAACGAAGAATGGTTCTCTCCATCCGTAGCAGAACGCTTCTATGCCCTTTTAGAAGAAACAAACAAAACCAACATCCTCGTTGATACAGCGGGAAGACGAGATATGATGCATATGCGTCTGACCACACCTACCGCCTTTATCCGTTATGTAGGTGCCAACCATCCATCGGACTATACGAGATTGGACGAATGGGTCAAAACGATAGTACAATGGAAAGAGGCCGGTTTGCAGCAACTCTACTTTTTCATCCATCAAAATATAGAAGTCGAGTCTCCCTTACTAGCAGCACATTTTATAGAAAAACTGAACAAAGCGATCGGCAGCAATCTAAATATTCCGCAAAAACCAGGAGACGCCAAAAATAACACTACACCTACATTATTCTGACATGACCCTAAAAGGTATTCATCACATCGCTATCATTGTTAGCGACTATACACGTTCAAAGGAGTTTTACACCCAACTATTGGGGTTAGAGATTCTAAATGAGGTATATCGAAAAGAGCGGGATTCATTCAAGCTGGACCTCGCTATTGGCAATCATTATGTTATTGAGCTTTTTTCATTTCCGTCCTATGTACCCCGTCCATCCTACCCGGAGGCACTTGGCCTACGCCACCTTGCCTTTGCAGTAGATAATATTGAACAATGGATAGACAAGTTGCAAAACAATAAAATCCCTGTAGAGCCAATCCGGATAGACGAATACTCTGGTAAAAAATTTACCTTTTTTCAAGATCCCGATGGGCTCCCCTTAGAGCTGTACGAATATCAATAGAAAAAACGCCTAAAGGCCACAAATCTTCTCCAGATAATGCTTATCAATACCAAAATAAGCTTTAGTGCTTTGGAGTTTATTTAAGATTTCTTGCTTCTTTGATGACGAAATTTCCTTTTTCTCAGCAACGATCATCACATTTTTAGGAGTATGTGCGTCGGAGATAAATTGCATTACCTTAGTCTGATAACCATAATACTCAAGAATTAACGCTCGTATGCTATCTGTTAACATCTCGGCGTGTCTTTCTAAGAAAACACCATGCCTGATCATAAAATCAAGCTCATTTTTTTTCTTTACCCGTTCGAGTTCCCTTCGCACCTGTTTATGACAGCAGGGAGCTACCACGATAAGCTTCGCATTGTATTGTATCCCCTTAAATATAGCGTCATCTGTCGCGGTATCACACGCATGTAACGCAATCAAAATATCCAGTTCATCTTTAGACACATAAGCATCGATGGTTCCCTGTGAAAAATGCAACGAGTCGAACCCAGTGTCCTTAGCAATTCCATTACACAATTCAACCAAATCCTGTCTATACTCGATCCCTTCTACGCTACTCTTTTTCTTTAATTCATTCGTTAAGTAATCGTATAATGCAAAAGTCAAGTATCCCTTGCCAGCTCCCATATCCACGACCTTCAGTACATGATCTGACTGAAGTGTATTTAAAGAAGAGCTGAGAAGTTCAATATAATGGTTAATCTGTTTCCATTTATCCTGAGCGGCTTTATACACCTCTCCCTTTTCGTCCGTCAAACGTAGAGCATGGAGATAGCTTTTGCTAGATCCTCCTATTTTCCGTTGCTTTTGCACATCGTGACTTCGCTCTTCTGGTTTCTTAGCCGTCGGCTTTTCTTTCCGTTCGGCCCATACCCCTTTCCTATTCTGCTGGCAAATGAAGTTAGCCTCTTCAGTGAATAAAGTACCGATTTTAAACTGTCCTGTATTTAGAAAATCTGCTACGCGTTGCACCCCTTCTTTGATAGCATAATTTTTGGTAATATCCCTCGTTTGATACCGAAAGGTAAACGACAGATTGATCTCTCGCTTTATTGATACCAACTTAACATAAACCTGTTTTAGCTCCTTTTCAGGACCATGATAATCTCCCAGTGACAGCTTTATAAAGTGGTCCTGTTCTATACTATTATTCAGCTTTTCGAAAAAAGAAGATAGTGCCATATTGCAAATAGTGATTTTAGGCCACAAAGATACAAAATCCATTATTGGTCCTTCTACTTAATATCCTACCTCTGTCAACATTTAGATCTTTAATAGAAATTTCACCCATGATATTCGTCAATTCAAAGCATTTTATTTAAGTTTGGAATAGACTCAGATTTACTATGCAGAACCCAGAAATCGAAGCCGTATTCTTTGACATTGACGGCACTTTACTAAGTTTCAAAACACACGAAGTATCTCCATCCACAGAAGAAGCGCTCGCACAGCTTCAAGCCAAAGGAATCAAAATCATACTGTCTACAGGACGATCTATCAATAGCATAGACCATGTCAGGTACTTAGATTTTGACGGCTATATTACTTTCAATGGAGGCTACTGTGTATCTAAAGAAGGCCATATTCTCTTCAAAAAATCTATTGATTCAAAGGATATCGAAAGTCTTCTAAAACATGCAAATGAAAAACCTTTAAGCTTTTCATTCATGTCGGAGAAGGAAGTAACCATACACGATGTCACTCCAGAAATTGCAGGTATGTACGCTCACCTTAACCTTCCTGTGCCCCCATTAGTAGATATGGATAATGTAAATACGGACGAAATCCTACAGACCAATATTTTCCTTGGACCGGATGAAGAGGAACAATTTATGCAAGAAGTAATGCCCAACTCCATAGCTTCGCGTTGGACTCCCCTATTTGCAGATGTGAATCCTAAAGGACAAAGTAAAAAAGTAGGTATAGATATTTTTTGTAAGCATTACGGAATAGACATAACCAAGACCATGGCCTTTGGAGATGGAGGAAACGATATCACTATGCTTCAACATGTAGGCATAGGAGTAGCCATGGGAAATGCCAATCCTGAAGTAAAAGAAATAGCAGATTACATCACAGACGATGTTGATAGCGATGGTATTTGGAATGCTTTAAAGCATTTTAACGTATTATAATCCCATAAAAAAAGGTAAAGTTTTCACTTTACCTTTTTTTATTAAATAGCTTATTAGCTTCAATTCAATAATTGATACAAAGCGTGTATCCCGTAGTTACTCAATTTTACTTCTCCCTTAAAACTATTGGATACCTCTCCTCCTCTTCCACTTATTTCCACTTTTTCAACTCTGTCAAATTGAGACAACCAGGACAGATGTCTTTGAGCGGCCTCATTACGTGTATAAGATAAAAGAAAAGCATGATCTGTTGACACATAAGGAAATTCATTCTTTCCATTTGCATCGGTACTTAGCCCGATCTGTTTACCCTCTATTCGCTTATAGAATTTATAAAACATCTTCTCGGGAAGGTATCCTGCCAAATGGGGTGATGCGTTAAATGTAAATAAAATATTAGGCACCGCTTCCTCCCTTATTTCCTTCTTCTCTATCGGATTAAAATTCTCATCATAATCGTATGCAATGATGCTATCTGTTTGTAGCACATCATCGGCCCGCCATTGTATATCCATATACCCACCATAGTAGTTTTTTAAGGTATCAACCGGGATATTATAGCGTTGCAATCGGTCTTCATACCGATCCAGAAAAGGTCGGATATCCGCTTGACAATATACATTTAACACATTAGACGGAGGCAACTCCCGTACGTTAGCCTGTTGTGGCAATCGTAAAATATCATTAGACAAAGACCAATTTGCAGTTATCATTCCCTTTTTAAATGACAAATTTGCGCCCGCATCATTTCCCTTTTGCTTCCATTCGATATCGGCCCTATTTTCAAAACTAAACTCCATTAGTGTTTTAATCGGCACCATTGCTGTAGTTCGGCCTTCCCAAATTTTCAACATTGCCTCTTTCTTATCTTTCTTATCAAAGCTAAGAGCTACTAAGACATTTTTGGAATCACCAAGAAGTACTACCTTATTATTTTTTCCATTAATCCACCAAAAATCATTTTCTTTTTCTACCCCGGTGCTGTCGATACCTAGCTCAGTCTGCACAAAAGCCTGTAACTGTTCTTCATTCTCGACATTAAACCATGCATACCACGTCTCCTCTTCATTTTTCAACGCAAACATATACACGTTTGCAGGAATTGATATCCCTAGATTACGGCTCGATTTACTATCGCTTGTCGTATCGGTAGTATCCCCGCCAAAATAAGTCCCAGGATTTGAAACCGCGTTCCAAGCGATATCTGTTAGTATTTTATCTACCGCGACCTTAGTCACATATTCACTGTCTTGATGTACCAAGCCTCCCTTCGAACGAGACTCTCGTACCGCCAAGAATAGATAGAGGCCTATTGCGATTACCGCAATAAGCCCCACTACTATAAATACTATCTTTTTCAATAGCTTCATTATTCTTTTAGTTTCAATGACCAACGATCCAGAACATCAAACAAAAATGCTAATGCGTTACCTTTTCTATTCGGAAATTCCACAGCAATTTCTCCTGTCACTTTATTTCCTTTGACCCCTGTAGAAGTCATATAGAAATCACCGTATTGCTGTAATTCAGCAACGGTTTCCTCTATAGAACGCTCAACAGGAATATCCAACTCCTCCAATAAAACAGGTATACGTTTTGTATTGAACAATAAACTCAAATTATTTTTCTTAGCCATTGCTACATAAGGAGCATGTCCTTTTCCAGAGTAATGATTTGATTTTATCATTTCCATTTTAGCCATGTCATTACCAATAAATACCATCCCCTGCTTGATCAATAAATAAACAGTAATACCAGATCCCTTATTTTCCTTAACCTCGTAGATACCATCATGATCAACTAATTCATTCTCCTGTACACCGATCTGGATTATCTTCTCGAAAATACGTGTGTCATCCGAAGAGAACATCCATAAGAACTGAGGAATAGTCTCCGTTTTAGTTTTCTCTACTTCTGTATAATTGTAATCGTCATCGTACTCATAATCAGTATAGGTTACATCTACCTTAGTCACGCCATTTAGTACGAATAGGTTATCTCCTTTTATAACCTTTGCAATCGCCTTTTGATCCAAAGCAATGTCAAACAACATCGCACCCAAGCTAATCATATTTGAATATCTTGGCATAAACGAGCCATAATAACTTTCCATGATTTTCGGAAGGTTCTTTAAGTAGGCTTCCGTATTCACATTAAAAGAGAAAAAGCCCAACACATCTTTATCCAAAAAAGGATAGAACTTTGGATTTAGCTTCTTATTATAGATTTCCTTGTAGTAAGAAGCCATCTCTTTGTCCAATGTTGCAGATCCAACGAACTTCAGCTTATTGCCATCTACAACAATACTAGCATCGATTCCGTCAATACCATAGTCAAACTTTGGTTTCACACCGAATAACTCGCTAAGTGCCTCCTCAGGATAAAGATACTTGTAGTAAGAAAACACATCTGCCGCATGGATATGTGCGATTGTATTGGCACTCAACTTTGGTAATTTTTTAGCATCAAATGACTTATACCCACCTGCCAACACAAGTTCCATCTCGGCATTGACCCATTGTTTCACCAAGTCATTTTTAATCGAATCGTTATGTCTCGTAACACTATCGTAGCGACTATAATAATCATCAGCATACTCATCCTGTGCTAAAATAGAATCGACGATCGCATACTCGTCCTCATCTGTAGTATCTACTTGAGCAAGGATTGGCGGTGCTGCCAATTCATATTCCTCTTCTTCCTCACTGACAGCTGTGGCAGCACTTGCGGCATCCGCAGCAGCAGAGTCCGCGGCAGCATCAAAATCATACGCATCCCAAGTCGTTGCGGCCGAATCCACAATAGCTTCTGCATACTCCGCTTCATACGCACCATATGCATTAGCAATCAAACCATAGCGATTGATAACATCCTCTTTTCTGAAATAATAGTCCATAGCCAGACCGCCTAACACATACACTGTATTCTCATCCCAGCTAAGACGCAAAGAACGATCAGCAGAATAGATCGTAGGAAGAGAATTCACTATCTCTACTTTTTTATGTTTCGGAATAATGGACTCAAACTGACTTTTGTTAGATAATGGAATCAAAGCACCAATATACTGTACACTATCTGTACTACGTACATAAGCATAAGCTTTAGCTTTAAGGTCGATTCCTAGATCTTCTATCTTTGAAGGTCTCAGTTTACTATCGCTGTTCATTTTATCAAAAATCCCCAAACGGGTTAATGTAAGGTTCAGATCGGCTATATTCAAATGGTCAAATACGGCTTTATTATTGAAAGATACGACCACTTTAGCATCGTGGGGTACTTTCCGGATTAAGTCTTGTGCATTTGATGTTAAGGTCATCAATACGCCAAGTGCTAGTGCGGCAAATTTGTGTAGATACATATTTAAATTATAAAATTTTAAGCTTTTTATTTTAACGATATTTGGTTTGACAAGCTGACATTCCCATTCACTAGGTCTAATACCCCTACCCGCATCATGACAGCTTTTTTATTATCCGCTATTTTTCCAACTTTATTATCCTGTTTTAGGACATTATCCTGAAATCTATAGATACTTGTAAAATAAGCATCGGAGAATGATTTCTGGTTCTCTGGTTTCAATTTAGCTAATCCTTTCTTGGCTTCATCACTGTACGTATAGCTCCGCGCAAAGACCTTTGTCTTCGCATCATACGAATAACTTGAATAACTCGAGACTTTAGCTTTAAAATGTGTAGATAATGTCTTTGTAAAAGCATTCAATGCACCTACATTGGTAAAGTCACATGATAAAGTGCCTATAAAGTTGTTAAAATCCAGACTATGCTGAACATTAGAAATACCGGGTGTTTGTCTCAAAAGCTTCACGACATCATTTACCTCTGCCTGTATCTCTGATTTTGAGGGCACTTTCACCCCATCAACTTTATCAAGCTTCATCAAAGAAGCAACTTTAACCTTACTCTTACTCAGATTGACAGTTGCCTTTATACTACCTGAACCATTTGATTTCAGATTTACATCCTCTACCACATCAAAACAACTTGTCAAACTAAGAGTAGTGATAAAAACAAGCAGACCAACAAACCACCGATGCATTTTCATGACTGGATTAACCATATATAATTTTCAAATTTCACAATGTC
>JAITLW010000147.1 GCA_031277715.1 Sphingobacterium sp.
CATCCGGAGTCTGCATACTAACGATCACCGCCTTGATCCCCATCTGAGTTGCCAATCGAGCAAAATTGAGTTTTGAAGTCATTCCTCCAAGCCCTACCGCTGATTTCTCTTTTCTCGCCAAAGCCAAAGCATCCTTATCCACCACCTCAATCAGCGGAATCACATTTCCTTTGTCATCCAGCACCCCAGGTACAGACGTGCTGAACAAAAGCTGTTCCGCTCCGAAGCCAACTGCAATCAGGGTCGCCAGTTCGTCGTTATCCGAAAATTTCAGCTCCATATTACTCACCACATCATTCTCATTGGCCACAGGGATTATATTATTTTTCCATAATGTTTCGTAGGTACTTTTAAGCTGTAAAAACTGGCTTCTATTTGAAAAATGATGACGCTCACAGAGACTCTGTGCCAATGCTATCCGAAACGGTTTGAAATAGGTAGAATACGTGCGCATGAGTAAAGGGTTGCCTATTGCGGCGGCGGCTTTACGTTGCTCCAACGTACCAGTATAACGCGGAATAAATTGTCTTCCGGCAGCTACTGCACCAGAAGACACCAATACAATATTATATGTTGCCTGTAAGGTAGCACACTGCCGTGCTATCTCTAATACAATCCGCTCATCAATCTCTCCTTCTGTTGTGATGGATGCTGACCCAAATTTAATAACCAATACTGGCTTTTTCATCGTAACGACTATTTAACGTATTTTTTTAGATTAATTCTTTGTTACCTTTTTTACGAGAATCCCCTGATATAAGATTAGCTATACCTAATAGGGTTCGGTTAGTATCTCGCCCAACTACTTATCAATTTAGCAAAAAACAATCCATTTCATTTGAAAAAGAATAAACTTAGAGATTTTTAATTTAAAATACAACAAACCACAACAATTATAAAAGCGGGGCTATGGTCCGAAAATTCAACAAAGACCGGTCCTTGGCAGGCCTGCTCTCTAAGAAAAAATAAGCTCCCGAACACACTTTAATCAAATTAGGAACATTAATTGCTCTACAAGATAGATTAAGAAGTTAAAAAATAGTATACCGCTTACCATTAAGCACCAAATCATTGACACTTAAAAACAATCTACTATGAAAACACCTATGTTATTATTATTGCTATTTGCCCTCTTCTCGAGTAGCTGTCAGTCTTCAAAAGTATCTTCATCTACACCAAGTACCGACACCTTAACCTCTGTGGGAGGGGATAAGGATAGGCACGGCTGTCTCGTTGCGGCAGGTTATACCTGGTCTCAACTGCGAAGCGAGTGTGTTCGCCCGTTTGAAGAAGGCATCGCATTACATGCTCTAAACACATCAACCGCCTATCAGATTTCGGCGTATATATTAGTGGATAGCTCTAAAAATGAGGCTGAGGTTTTCATTCCTGAAGAACAGAACAGTATCCTCTTAAATCAGCGGAACGCAACAACTTACACTAATGGCAGATTTACCCTGGTTCAGGAAGCAAACTGTTGGACGTTAAGCTTAAATAAAACAGCCCTTTATCAGGAGAAGAAGTAAAAATTAAGGCGATTTGGATAATAACCTATCCAAATCGTTCTTCATAAGATTTTTCTAAAGCAAACATTTCATCACGAAGCTTTGCCGCTTCCAAAAAGTCCATTTCTTTCGCTGCCTTTTCCATTCGCTTACGTACCGTATCCACCGCCTTCTTCAGGTCTTTTTCACTCATATAAGCGATCAAAGGATCTGCGGCTACGCTGACACCTGGTTCAGGTTCAACATATGGTTTTTGCTCTCCCTTAAAGTCTGCAACAGATGTTTGCTCCAATATCTCTTCACGGGTTTTACCTACCGTACGTGGCGTGATTCCGTGCTCCACATTATAGGCAATCTGTTTTTCCCGGCGTCGGTTAGTTTCGTCGATCGTAACCCGCATACTGTCCGTCATCTTATCCGCATACATAATCACCCTGCCCTTTTCATTACGCGCTGCACGTCCGATAGTCTGTATCAGCGAACGCTCAGAGCGTAAGAAACCTTCTTTATCCGCATCGAGAATAGCGACCAGAGTCACTTCCGGTAAATCTAACCCTTCCCGCAATAAGTTTACCCCTACTAATACATCAAACTCTCCCAATCGCAACCCCCGTAGTATCTCCACCCGTTCCAATGTCTTCACCTCCGAGTGGATGTAGCGCACCTTTATATTTAGACGGCTCATGTATTTCGTCAATTCTTCAGCCATCCGTTTAGTCAGTGTCGTAGCCAACACACGTCCCCCCTCTTTTATCGTTTTATCGACCTGCTCCAGAAAGTCGTCCACCTGATTCATTGCTGGGCGCACCTCGATAATAGGGTCCAATAGACCTGTCGGGCGAATAACCTGCTCAATGATAAGTCCCTCAGTCTGTTGCAACTCATAGTCTCCTGGAGTAGCAGACACATATATTGTTTGATTCGTTAGCGACTCAAATTCTGGAAAATTCAAGGGTCTATTGTCCAGCGCTGCCGGGAGCCGGAAACCATGCTCGACCAATGATATCTTTCTCGAGCGGTCCCCTCCATACATAGCACGCAGTTGTGGCAAGGTCACATGGCTTTCATCGATGACCAATAGGTAATCTTCTGGAAAATAATCCAAGAGGCAGAAGGGCCGTGTTCCAGGTTCCCGACCATCAAAAAACCGGGAATAGTTTTCTATACCAGAACAGTACCCCAATTCTCGCATCATCTCCAGATCATAATTAACACGTTCCTCTAGACGCTTAGCTTCCAACATTCGGCCCTCTTCTTCGAGCTGGGCTTTGCGCTGTACGAGCTCTTCCTGTATAGCCCAGATAGACTGGGTAAACTTTTCCTTAGGTGTGACAAATAGTGTAGCAGGAAAAAGAGACAACGTTTCATGCTTTAATAAAGTCTTTCCACTGATAGGATCTATTTCACTAAGTTCGTCAATTTCATCCCCGAAGAAAGAAACACGGTAAGCATTGTCCAAATAGGCTGGATAGATATCTACCGTATCTCCCTTGACCCGAAACGTACCCCGTTTGAACTCCGTCGTTGTACGCGCATATAATATCTCTACCAGCTTATGTAAAAATGAATTTCTAGAAACCGTCATCCCTACACCAAACCGGAAGATTGACTTCGAGAAATCATCGGGATTCCCCATACCATAGATACAGGATACCGAAGATACCACAATGACGTCCCTTCTCCCCGACATCAATGCCGAAGTGCTCGCCAATCGCAATTTTTCGATTTCCTCGTTAATCGCCAAATCCTTTTCAATATAGGTATTGGTTGATGCTATAAACGCTTCCGGTTGGTAGTAGTCATAATAGGACACAAAATAGTTGACCGAATTCTCCGGAAAAAACTGTTTGAACTCCCCATATAACTGTGCTGCCAGCGTCTTATTATGACTTAGTATTAAAGTTGGCTTTTGGGTCTGTTGGATGACGTTAGCTACCGTAAAGGTCTTTCCAGAACCGGTCACCCCTAGAAGTGTCTGATAAGTATCTCCTTGGTTTACTCCCTGTACTAATTCCTTTATCGCTTGTGGCTGATCTCCGGTAGGATAATATTCTGACGTAAGTTGAAATTTCATAGTGCTCCTTCTATTGTAAAAATACCAAATTTAGAGGCGCTTTCACAGTACATTACTATTATTATGACGGAAAAGAAACTAAATAGGCTTTTTTTCGTAATTTGGTCAATAAATACCATTACCATGATTCGTATACTGACAAAAGAAAATAGCATCGCAAACCATTTCATTTCGGAGCTCCGGGACAAGGAAATCCAAAAGGATAGTATGCGCTTCCGAAGGAATATCGAGAGACTTGGCGAAGTAATGGCTTATGAAATCAGTAAGACATTTACGTATTCTCCTGAAGAAATCGAAACTCCCTTAGGTGTTGCCGAAATGCATACCCTACAGGAACAGCCAGTGCTTATTACGTTAATCCGGGCAGGCCTTCCTTTCCACCAGGGTTTTCTCAATATCTTCGACCGCGCTGAATCAGGCTTTATAGCTGCACATAGACACACCAAGAAAAGTGGGGAATTTGAAATTCACCGCAAATATCAGAACACACCAAATTTGGACGAACGTATCGTAATCGTATCAGACCCGATGCTAGCAACCGGCAAAAGCCTCGTTCTTTGCTGTAAAGAACTACTCAGCGAATACAACATTAAAGAGCTTCATATAGCTTCTATAATCGCTAGCCAGGAAGGCGTTGATCACGTCCGTGCATTCGTTCCCGAAGCTCAGATTTGGCTTGGCGACGTCGACAATGAGCTGACCAGCAAATCTTATATCGTCCCAGGCCTGGGCGATGCAGGAGACCTGGCCTATGGTACAAAAGAGCATTAACGACAGAAAGGAGAGCAGTTAGCGTATAAGCTCTTTTGACGCCTTACACGCTAACTGTTTAAAATAATTAACAAAAACAAAATACACAATTAATAGATAATGAACACGATAACCCTATATTCAATTAACAAAATTATAACTTATGGAATGGCAAAAATACAATGGCGAATACCTTCGCCTACCAATTATGGATGCTGTTGAGGCTGCAATCCTTAGAGAGAATCTACTTGGAAACAAACTCAAAGTTTTCATCGGCACCGATTCCCAAGTAAAACGTGGAACAGCCGAATTCGCAACCGTAGTCGTATTTCTACGCGAGCATAAAGGGGGATTTATGTTCATCCACAAAGACCGTAAAGCCCACAACATGAGCATCAAGGAACGTATGCTATTAGAGGTTCAAAAATCCATCGAAACCGCTTATCACCTCTGCCCTATTCTCGATCAGTATGAAGTGGACCTGGAAGTACATGCCGACATCAATACCAATCCTACTTTCGAGTCCAACGTCGCGCTGAAAGAAGCAATGGGCTATATTCTAGGGATGGGCTTTGTATTCAAGGCCAAACCCGAATCTTTTGCCAGTACAAATTGTGCTAATAAAATTGTGCAATAAAAAAGGTTAACGGATTAGAACCTTTACGTAACTCCAAAAAAATGCTTAATATTGTTCCTCCATGAACAATATCGAGGACTACTTACGAAAAATCGCAGTCGTTGGCCCTGAATCAACAGGAAAATCGACGATGGCTCAATACCTTGCTAAGGCACTAGACAGCTCTTATGTACCGGAGTATGCCCGATACTACTGTAAGAATCTACAGAACCAATACAGTCTGCAAGATGAAACCAATATGTTCTATGGGCAAATAGCCTTAGAAGAAGCTATCTCCTCCCAAGTCAAAGGCAATGTGTTAATCTGTGACACCACTATTATGACCGTAAAAATATGGTGTGACCACTTGTTCAACCATACTCCGACTATTGTTCTAGATGAAATAGAACAGCGCAAGTATGATTTATACTTATTGATGGACATTGACCTACCTTGGGAAAATGATCCACTAAGAGACTTTCCCCAAGAAAGGGAACATTTTATGGAAATCTGGAAAAAGGAATTGGATAGCAATAATGCAAACTACAAAGTTATATCCGGACTAGGTGATCAAAGGTTAAAAAATGGTCTTGATGCTTGTCATTTTTTTCTAAACAACTCTACATCGACATCATAGAAAGAACACCTTTTACCTTGTAAACAGCTTTCACAAGTGAGATATCAAGTATAAGATCATCAAAGTCATCCGTATTTTTAGCCACTAACCTCCAGCTTTTCTCATTTAAGCCCCGGATAAAACGAACAACATTTATTTTTTCTGAAACGATGAGATAAATATCACCGAATACAACCGCGTCTATATCCACCTTCTTCACAAACACCATACTTCCATGCTCAATCTCCGGACTCATAGAGTCTCCTTGATTAATAAAAGCAAAGTCACTACCAGCCAAGATTGATATTTCTAATTCATCCACAATAGGCATTTGAGACAAATCAGTATTAAACTCTTCCGAACTCATGTTGTAAAGCGGAATTTTAGGAGCGGGTTCATCGACCTTCAGCATAGTACCTTCTCCCGTTAACAACCAAGCTTCATTAATATCAGAAAATCTTTCCACAATAATTCCGGCCAGATTTTTACTGATATCGTAATTACCTTTCTTTATCTGGTACAAACGCTCTGCTCTACTCAACCCTATTTCTCTCGAAAAAGAGTTAACATTCAAACCCAAATATTGTATTACCTGATCCAAGCGACCCCAGTTAGACATATTATAATTTTATATAAAAAGTACCAAAATAACAAGTCTCTACACAAGACTAACCTCATTAAAAACGAAAGCTCTTTAGCTTACGCTACACTATACGTCATCATCTTGCATATATCAAGATGACACGCACGTGAACTAAACAAATATTAGGCCAATTTAAGGAAAGCAAATTTAATAACAAAAAAACAATTGATTATTGCATAACACAATTTAATATTGTACGTTTGTGTAGTTCAAAAACTACAAAATAGACAAAGAAATAATAATAAACTAAGCGAGACATAGTCAACAAACCAAAACAGACTCATTAACCAGTTAAGATTATGGATTCTAAAGCAAACAAAGACGGAAAAGATAAATCAACGCAAAAAGAAATAAGCAAAAAAGACATAATGAGCATATTAGCTCTAAAAAACATAATAATAAAAGATAAGAAGTACGCAGAAGAGCACTTAACATTTGAGCAAAAAAGCGAAAAAACCTCTTTTGAAGTAAAAATAACCGACATCGATGGCCAAATCCACATGTTCCATCTCGAACTAAAAAGGTACAAATAAATAAATTTTCAAATTTAATTTTGTTATACAATATTATGTTGTACTTTTACAAAATATTACATTATTAGATATCAAAACAACATTAACGTAACTGAATTCAAATTTCAAAAGTAGAATATGAAAATTAGAAATCTATCCAAAGTCGCCTTAGCTATTGCCATAAGTAGTGCAGTAGTACTCGAAGGCTGTAAAAAGTATGACGACGATATATCGCGTCTAGAACAAAACATCAGTCAGAACACCTCTGATATCGCTTCCCTAAAAACTTCATTAGCGTCACTAGCGACCAACATGGTAGTTGAATCTGTCACCTCTGTACCTGGTGGTTTTGATATTGTTTTTAAAAAACCTGACGGGACTAAAGTACCTTACCAAATTAGAAACGGCGCAGACGGAGCCAAAGGAGACAAAGGCGACACTGGCGCAACCGGATCTAAGGGTGATACTGGAGCAACTGGTGTGGCTGGAAGCTCGCCAATCGTATCCATTGGTCAAAATGGCAACTTCTGGATTGCCAACAATGGTGGTGCAGCTGTAGACACAGGCGTGAAAGCACAAGGACCTAAGGGAGACAAAGGCGACAAAGGAGAAACTGGGCAAACTGGAGAAACTGGACAGACAGGACAAACAGGTCCTCAAGGACCTGCAGGCCAAAATGGAACTGTGGTGTCTATCGTAACTGGAAATGACGGCAAACAGTACTGGGCACTAGACGGCACTCAAACCAACGTACAGGCATACTCTGGAGATATCGCTGTAGTGGAGGTTGACGGCGGTTACAATGTTATATTCACTGATGCAAAAGGTGTCACATCAGACTCTGTTTTCTTAGCTACAGAAGCTGTTGCAGTTAATAGTCTCTCTATTGTTCCTACATTTACAAACAACAATAGCCCAGTCGTATTCTTCCCTCGTATTGTAGAAAGCAACACAAACAGAACAACCTTATTACAGGGATACGCAGAGATTAAATACAATTTAAACCCATTTGGTGTAAAAACTGAAAACTATGATGCAACTGGACTATTAACTCAAAGTTCAGAAAAAGTTGAGTTCCGTTCATCTGGAGGAACAATCAATAGCAACTTCACTGCAGTAGGCCCAGCTGTAAAAACATTTGGTGACATTACGGTAAAATACCGCCCATCAAATGCAAACTCCACATTCCCTGCGGCATCTGCTACTACAGATCTATTCATTGCACTACAAGTAAACAACGCGAAAGCCGCTACTGGTCAAAAATTTGTTGCCTCACCATTCAACATTGCTAAAGAAGAAATTGTTGAGAAAGATGAAATCACGATTGAAAAATCTTCTAGAAATGCACAAGCAACAGGCGATAAAGTAACACTACTTAATGGGGTTAATCCATTGTTTACTGGATCAGGATCTACAGCAGCATTCATTGATGCAGGTAGTGGAAGCCAGTCTTTAGCACATACGAAAACACAGGCTGACTCAAGAACTGACGCAAATTTTGAACTACACTTCAAGAACGACGCATCTCAAAACCTAGACAACAACACAGCTTATAAAGGCGGTATTGTACTAGATGACAAATTAAATGGATTCTTTGGTCGTGCGCAAGTAAATAACAACATCGTCTCCATGGATGATCATGGTTTATCAGACTACAACCTGCGTTATGACATTGATCACTATGCCACAAATGCTCCAGAAAGAGATTGGTTAACATTAGATCCGGTTACTGGTAAAATTTCAGTTAAAATCTCAACTACAAATGGTAACCAATACAACTCTGCTGCTACCAACAACTTTGCTGTAGTACGCGTAAGCATTTTCCCTGGAACAGGAAATACAAACGTAATTGCTCATCGCTTTATCAAAGTTAACTTTGTTCAGAGTGCAATAGCACCGGTTAATGTAAATGGCACATTCTCTCATGATGTTGTTTCTACACCTTTAGTCAACAAAAACATCACTTGGAGCACTCCATTAACACTAGATGCAGCTTACAATCATACACAAAAAACAGCTGCAGATTTCCACGCTGTCTACACCTTTGCACCGAGCGGATCTAACCCTGCTGGATTTGCATTTATCACGGGTCCAGGTACAGGAATGAATAATCCTACGCAAGGAGCTGCACGCGAAGTATCCGTTGCCAATACAGTAATGCCAGGAACATATACATTAAACGGAACATACACCTCATCTGTATCAACAGATCCTGCAGTAAATGTAACTATTACTGTAACTGTAACTGGAAACAAAATCACGACACTAACTAAAGACTTACCGTTCTGGGATGCAAACCAATCGTTTGGAATCATCAACGGAAAACTAGTTAGTGGTAATTGGGAGCTTCACGCTAACCTATGGGATTACTGGACTGAAACTACAGTTTCCGGATCCAATCTACCAGTTATGGGTTACGCTTTCGGTGTTTCTCCTGCTGTAAATGGTATCACTGTAAATAGCAATGAAGTACAACTAAACTCTAGTCAAGCTACTGCTCGTGCTAAAGTCAACAACGGTATGGTTTCACTAAGCATCAATAGAACTGTAAATGGTGTTACTTACAACAACGGACTTCAGACTTCATTCGACGTTAAGTTCATCAACCCAGTAAAAGCTATTGAGGCTAAAACTCCATACAAAGAGTTTACTGACAAAGAAGTTTCCGGAACGAATGTATCTGAAATCGATGTAAGAAGATTGATTACAATCAAAGACTTCAACAACACCGTACTTTATAACTTCAACGGAGGCTTCTCAGGCACGAAGAACACTGGCTTAATTAGCGATTACGGCATCAATGGCATCTCCCCTACGTTTGGAAGTTACAATTTAACCAATGTATCATTCGTACGTTACGAAAATGCCAGTGGTACTGCAATTTCAGCACCTTCTGGAGCAAGCGCAAGCGTAAATGGCCAAGACCTTGTCTGGACTAACTCCGGAGCAAACTTACAACAGCCAATTTACTTGGTATACAAAGTTACGGTAACTAACAAATTCAACGTTGCTGGACTTCCTGTGACTCAAGCTGAAGTTGTTAAAGAAATTAAGATCAGGGTTAATCCTAACATCTAATCTCACACTAACTTAGTAAACAATTCACATCTTTTAGAGGGCGGCAATAGCCGCCCTTTTTTAAGTAAGAATTATATCTCACCTACACCTCGCTATCCACAATAAAACCAAAAACAATGAATAGAGAACTAACAGAAACCCTCATACTATTCTTAACGAGTAGCATAGGACTATACTTTTCAACTCGGCTTTACACTAAACTCAAAAAGAAAAAACTGATGTAACAAAGAGATTAACCCTAATTACACATTTAATCATCAAACCATGCCAAAAGCATTATCGCATTTCTTGCTTTGCGTATTAGTTCTATTCGGTTCCTGCAAAGAAAACTCAGAAAAATCAAAGATTGAACCGGAAGTTAAACAAAAATTCAGAACCGTACTGGTATACCTCGCTGCCAATAACAGCCTGGAAGAGGAAGCATACAAAAACATGCAACAAATGGAGCAATCTATAGATGATATTGACGGCCACCTGATTGTGTATACAAAACTTCCAAACCAACGTCCTGCCCTTTACGAAGTAACAAAAAAAACAGGAAACAAAGGCGGATTAACCAAAGTCAAAGACTACCCTCCCTACAGCTCGTCAGACCCCTTGGTCATGAAATCGGTAATCAAAGAAACACAAGAACTATACCCCGCAGAGAGCTACGGACTGATATTATGGTCTCATGCCACAGGATGGATACCTGCAAGCCAAGGAGGAATCAAACTCAAGTCTTTTGGTGACGACGGTGGCCACGTCATGGATATCACGGACCTCAACAATGCGCTCAGCAACAATTTTGACTTTATCATGTTTGATGCATGCTCCATGGCCAGTGTAGAAGTGCTATACGAAATAAAAGATAAGTCAAAATATTTCATCGCATCACCTGGCGAAGTTATCTCCAACGGAATGCCCTATCATAAGATCACGAACGAACTATTCTCACCCGGACCACAGGGCTACAAAATCATTGCTGAAAAATACTACAACCACTACAACAGCCTATCAGGACTAAATCAATCAGCCACAATCTCTATTATTGAAGCCAGTCAACTACGCGAGTTAGCAACACAAACAAAGACCACTCTTCATTCACAGCCCCCTCTACACATAGACTTTAATCGAGACAATATCCAACGCATGGATTTCGACCGCATCGGCAATCCACTCATAGCATTTGATTTCTTAGACTTTATCAACCAAAACTATAACAATAGCAACAATTACCAGAGCACAAAGAGCGCTCTAGAAAAAACGATCCACTACAAAGCAAATACTCCATTTTTTAATGGCTTTGAAATCTACAAAAACTCAGGATTAACCTGTTACATTCCACACAGAGACAACAGTGGAGATACACACACTTTTTACAAGAGCTTAAAATGGTACAAAGACAGTGGCTTTGACACCCTTTTCGACTTGCAATAAAATGAAAAATACTCATAATTGGGTATAGGAACATGTGGCGTCAACTCTTATTTTTGTGTGTAAATCAGACAATTAGTAACAAGCTTAAATAGAATAAACTTTATGAGCGGGGCCATATTGCATCAGTTGGAAACAGCGAATACCATTTGTCCAATCCAACTAAAAATAATGTTAGAAACATTAAAACAAGCGAACTTTAAACAAAAGAGACGTTTAAAAAAACATTTTATACCTGGACAAGAAAGAGCAAAAACTACTGCAAAACTCATATTTACATTGACAAATAGGAATGATCACAACGTTCGATGCGAGTTGAAAGTCTATGGATAAATAGCTTTACAATCTGACATTACACTGAGGATCACATCTTGACTAGATCAGTATAATAACTTATATTTGTATCTAAGGTAACAATGCCCTTGTCGCATGTGTCTATCTTGCATTATTTTATATTTTAAATTTAATTTTTATACACATGTATCCAGAATATTTAGTTGCTCCAATGCGCCAGGAATTGGTAGATGCGGGATTCCAAGAATTGAAGACTGTAGAAGAGGTTGATGCTGCAATACCTTCAGAAGGTACTGTTTTTGTTGTAGTAAATTCTGTTTGCGGATGTGCGGCAGCTAATGCTCGTCCTGCGGCTAAAGCAGCAGTAAAAAATGCAAAACACCCAACCAAGCTAGTTACGGTATTCGCTGGTATGGAAAAAGAAGCTGTAGATAAAGCACGTGATTATATGTTGCCATTTCCACCGTCATCTCCAGCAATGGCACTTTTCAAAGACGGCAAATTAGTTCACATGATCGAAAGACATATGATCGAAGGCAGACCTGCTCAAATGATAGCAGACAACCTTGTAGCTGCTTTTGACGAATACTGCTAATAAAGTACATTATTTTGATTTTTAAATACGAAAAGGTTCCGCTGAAACAGCGGAACCTTTTTTTTTGTGTCTTTACTACCGATTATTGCCTTTTCCCCGCTTGTGCTTTTGTTGGCCAGGCGCATATTCTTTAGCGGACTTATCACCATGCCCCTTCTTTGCCTGCCCAGGAGGAACATGCCCATGCGGGTGTTTATTGACATAACAAGAACTGACGCCAAATGCAATCAGTACTGCTAATATTACACTTATCTTTATCTTCGTCATACGTTTACATTTTCTACGCCACAGAACGGCAAATATCAGACCAACACAGATCTTCTTACTTTAAAACAAGTCCTGTTTGATCGTCTTCACTGCATTTCCCCGCTCCAACTCATTATGCGCTTGCCATTGATCCTGCTGTTGCTCCAATAACTGCTCTGTCTGCCAAACCAACACCTTTGCTTCCAAGCGAGCCAAACAGACTTTCTTATTTTCCAACTGCGACCGTGAATCCATAGCCACCACCTGTATTCCGGAGGGCAGATGTTTTGCACGAACCGCCGTCTCCACCTTGTTGACATTCTGCCCTCCCGGACCAGCCGAGCGACAAGTATCGATTTTCACATCTTTCACATTCCAGCACAAAAGATCCTTTACATCAAAAGCCGCCACTCCGACAAACCAGTTCTTACGTTTATGATATCTGCGATAGGGACTCTGCGCTATCCATTGCACCGTCCCCACCCACTCGTCCAAAAAATAATCCAAGCGGTCACCTGTAAGCATCATTGCTGCAGATAGCAGCGTCCCGGTCAACTGCCCAAGCTTATTTTCAAGCACCTCTAGCTGTAGCCCTTGTTTCTTGGCCTGCTTAACCATTAAGCCCTGCACCTTAGCCACTACCCGGCAGCATTCCAATGGACCTCGCCCCGAGGTAATTTGTATAATTCTCTTCTCCATCCCTAATCCTTATTCATCCTTACAATACGTGGATAGAACTTTCCCTGTACATCCACTAATTCCTTTTGTGCCGCCATAACCAGATCGATGTCTTTATACGCTAAAGGATTTTCTTCTACAGTACCTCCTACCAGTGTTACTCCCGATTGCCCTAACAGCTTTTTCATCGCCGAAGAAGTCATGCTTTCCTTCGCTTTCTTTCTGCTCATAGCGCGACCTGCACCATGTGATGCAGAGCACAATGCATCAGCACGTCCTTTTCCTGATACCAGATAAGCTGGCGTAGTCATGCTTCCCGGGATAATACCAAGCTCTCCAGCATGTGCAGGAGTCGCTCCTTTACGATGTAAGACAACTTCCTTACCATCCGCTAAGGTCTCTTTCCACGCAAAGTTGTGGTGGTTATCCACCATACATATTGATTTTAATCCCAATGCTTTTAACAGGTTTGCATGTATACGATCATGACAGGCTTTAGCGTAATCGCCTGCCAACGTCATGCTGATCCAGTATTCTTGCCCGGCTTCAGTATCCATATCAAGCCAGGCCAGCTGCTGCGCATGCCGTGGCAACCTACAGCGATCCATTGCGATCTTAGTATAGTGCATCGCAATGGCCGCTCCTAATCCCCTGCTTCCAGAATGTGTCAATAACGCGACATACTTCTTAGCAGGCAAACCTAAGGTATTACCACTAAACAACTCAATCTCTCCAAACTCCACAAAATGGTTTCCTTTGCCCGATGTTCCCAGCTGCCGTACTGCTTTCCCTTTCAAAGGTTTCAAAAACGCTATCTCATCAAATAACCTGCTATCCAAAACCGCATGTTCTTGCCGAACATCCAACCCTCCTTCCATTCCAAAATGAGTATGGTTTTTCAATGCCTGTTTAATCTGATATGCATACCGCTTCAGAAAGCCCTCGCTTTCATCAATAATAGAAAGCGCCATCCGACAACCAATATCCATCCCTACAGCATAAGGAATCACCGCATTATCCGTAGCCAGAACTCCGCCGATAGGCAGACCGTAGCCCATATGTGCATCGGGCATCAATGCGCCCTGAACACTAATAGGGAGCAGACTCGCCAATTCCATTTGCCTCTTGGCAGACTGTTCGATTTCTTTACCTCCATATATCTTAACAGGTATAGCGTCATCCACCAAATCGTGCACTGTATATGTCGCCCCTTGGACACGTCCTATTATCTTTTCAGCGATCTTATTTATTTGCTCATTAGCAAGATAAGCCTCGGGGTTGTTTTTAACATCTACCAATAGCTCCAGCAATTGTTGTTTGTTGTAGTGTTTAAAATTTTTGGACACTATATTAATCACTAAGCTTCGTAGCTGATCATTAAGGTATCCTATTTTACTTAAATCTTTTGTTCTTAAATTTCCCATATGGGTTTATAGATCTAACGCTAGATAAGCTTCTTTGGGGCTGTATCTAGACATATTTTTAATTTTATTAATATATTTAATGCGCTCGCCTGACCACCGCTTCCAACTGTATCCAGTTCCGCGTGTCAATGTATTAATACGAGGTCCTAAATTGCGATTAGCAACATGATCCTCTATGTAAGCCAACTCTCTTTCGATATCGACATCAAGCACCTGAACATGTGTAATCATATGTGGCGCAATCTTCAGTCTATAACGCCAAGGCTCTGAAAAAACATATTTGACAACGCGGCACCTTGTCTCTACATGATAGGTTTCAATACAGCTAAAACATGCCTTTTCTTCCTCTGTAAGCTCCAAGCGATTGATATCCCAGCTGTAAGCAGAAATCTCTTGCAGCATTTGCAATCTAGAGGTATACTGGTATCGTTTTTTACGTCGCTTTCTTTGCTTAAAAGTCTTATCGTAATGATATTCAACCGTATTGATTTTACAAAGCAAAGTCTCATAAAACAATGCCTTTGCATCATACTTCAAATCTTCACGGAGTACAAAAAAACGCTTCCATCCCCGTTGATAAGGATGCTTTAGAGGTTCCAGTGGCAGAAGTCGCCGCTGTTTCCAGAGATCTAACCGTCGCTTCTCCAATTGCATCAGCTTTTTATCGCGGTCCGTCTTAACGAGTCGCTTTTTCTGGCGTGCCGTTTTTACAGAGCACAGCCATTCCTGTGTGTCCATCACACTTTCAATTTATTTATTATTGAATTTGATTGTTGATTTCTATTCGTCCTAAGTAAGGATATACCCTTTAGAAAAGCGCTCAGAAAAAGCCTATAAAAGTTTGGAGGCAGGCAAACATAGTGCAAACAACTCGCACGTCTATTAAATTATAAAAAAAATAGTTTGACTGCCTTTTTAGGCAATAAGCGAAAGGGGCGATATGTAGATTCGTTCTGTCATGATTCCTTGATGTTTTAAAAGATTAATAAATCAAGAATTGACTGCAAACATAGAAAATTAATTCGATCTAAGCAAAAAAACATAAAAAGCACCATTTAATACCTATTCTACACCTCAGCCAAGCAGTTTCTCTACCTTACCTTTGCGTTATTTTAACTTTACGCAATTTGTGAATGAAAGAACATCTTATAAGTGCTCAGGAGATTAGGCTCCCCAACGAATTTTCCATCGACAACGGTTGCCTTACCTATAGAAATGTGAATCTCCTGGAATTGGTAAAGAAGCACGGAACACCTTTAAAGTTCACCTTTCTTCCTTCAATCACCCATAAAATTAAAATAATGAAAGATTATTTTAAGCTTGCATTCGACGTGAACAACTATAGAGGTAGGTACCGGTACTACTACTGCACGAAGAGCTCTCATTTCAATCATGTACTAAAGACAGCTCTATTATCTGATGTTGGGATTGAGATTTCATCAACCTGTGATACAGAACTCATCAGTTCACTCGCCAAAACAGGACACTTACCTCCTAATGTGCAGATTATCTGCAATGGATATAAGACAGAAGACTACTTGATGGGGATATTCAAACTGATGCGCGATAAACAATGTGAAATACTTCCTATTGTGGACAGTAAAAGCGAACTGGAACACTATATCGAACACAGCAAGACCTCAACCAATATGAGCATAGGAATCCGTCTCAACATGAGTTACATCGCTAGCTACGCCAGAGAATCAAGATTCGGGCTATTCCCCGAAGACATTATACATCATTACAACACAAGTATTCTTGGGAAAGGTAATTTAAAACTAACTACTCTCCATTTCTTTAATGACAAAGGTATTGAGAATACGGACTCCTACTGGACTACACTAGCGGAGGTGATACATTTTTATTGTTATCTAAAAAAGATAAACCCCGATTTAACAACATTGGATATAGGCGGAGGCATGCCCTTTAAGGATAATCTAGACCACAATCTCCATATATCAGAACTGATATTCCGCATTGTATCTACCATTAAAGAGATATGCACACTGGAAGAGGTAGACGAACCGGATATCATAACTGAATTTGGCAAATACACTGTTGCCGAATCGACAGGAACCCTATTTAAAATACTGGAACGAAAAAAAGGAAATAAACGGGACTGGGCTATTATAGACGGTTCCTTTATCACCCATCTTCCGGACACCTGGGCTATCAAACAGAATTACCCTGTTCTTCCTGACAATAAACTAAAAAGCGATTTAATCCCTTATACATTGGGTGGAATAACCTGTGATAGTGCGGACTTTTTCCCAAACAATGGAGATGTAGAAGCTATTATGCTTCCGGACACATGCGATGAACAATTTGTAGCCTTTTTTCACACTGGAGCTTACCAAGAAGCATTGAGTGGCTTTGGAGGCATCAATCATTGCCTTATCCCCGCTCCAAAACATATTATCATAGACGAAAATGACCTAAAGGAAATTGCTATTTCTACTTTCTCAGAACAGCAAAGCAGTCAGAACATGCTAGAAATACTAGGGTACCAATAACGATGTAATTCCAAACAAAGGAGGTTCAGGTAAAACCCTGAACCTCCTTCGAATCGCCCCCCTCCCCGTTCTCATCCTGAATCCCTGTAAACGAAAAAAGCCCTAACTTTCGTTAGAGCTTTTTCTGTCGGGGTGGCAGGATTCGAACCTACGACCTCCACATCCCAAATGTGGCGCGATACCGGGCTACGCTACACCCCGAAAAGGTATCA
>JAITLW010000151.1 GCA_031277715.1 Sphingobacterium sp.
CAACTGGGCAGCAAACATCGCCATATTATTCCCTACATATCCTGTTGACACCAGGCTCTGTATACTCACTATTTTAGCTTCTTTATCCTTCATTTCTTAATGCTCTTTTTAGTTTTTCTAGAAATATCTGCGCCTGTTCCAGGCTAAAAGTCAACGCCGGCAACAACCGCAACGTATAATTTCCAGCATATCCCGTAAACACGCCCTCTTGATACAAAAGACAGTCTCTCAATGCGGTTATATCTTTTTCAAACTCAACCCCAATCATCAATCCCCGACCACGAACTTCCTCTACCTCAGCTAGCTTTTTCAATTCCTCCCGAAGAAAATCCCCTACCACAGTCACATTATCGAGCAATTTTTCGTCTTTCATGACCTCCAATACGGCCAAAGCCCCTGCACAAGCCAGGTGATTACCTCCAAAAGTCGTCCCCAACTGCCCTAAAACTGGCTTAAAAGAAGGTGATATCAGGGTTGCAGCCATAGGAAATCCATTCGCAATTCCTTTTGCCACCGTAATCAAATCAGGTTTTATACCCGCATATTGATGGCTAAAAAAACGCCCTGAGCGCCCATATCCAGACTGTATCTCATCCAATATAAGCAGTGTTCCTGTGTCATCACACGCTGACCGTACTTCATTCAGAAACACATCATCCGCCACATGTATACCACCTACCCCCTGTATCCCCTCGATAATAACAGCACAGAATACCTCTGTTTCCAACTGCTTTCTAAGGCTCGAAATATCATTAAAAGGCGTAAAAACAAAGTTGAAATTCTCATTAATCGGAGCACGCATAGAACCGATATCAGTAGCTGCTACTGTCGCAGATGTACGTCCATGAAAGGCATTAGACATCGCCAACACCTTACTACGGCCAGTATGAAAAGAAGCCATTTTTATAGCGTTTTCATTGGCCTCAGCGCCCGAATTAGAGAAAAACACGCTATATTCCGGGTACCCCGACTGCTCCCCTAACTCCAGTGCCAACCGGTCCTGTAGCTTATTCTCAACCGCATTGGAATAGAAAGCAATACGATCCAATTGCTGCCGCAAGGCGTTGACATAGCGTGGATGTGCATGCCCTATGGAAATAACGGCATGCCCACCATACATATCCAAATAAGCTCGTCCACCTTCATCATATACATAGCTACCTTTAGCTCTTACAATATGAATATTGGACTTCTGAAATACGGCAAATGGGTTCATACAATAATAAAATTTAAAACTACTAACGATCATCTTTTGGAAAGACGAAATTCCGCCTAAATTCGATAATCCAGCTAGTCCAGTTTAGCTTTAAAGCTGCAGACCAAAAAACGAAATAAAAACACAAGTAAAACCAAATCAGAAAGTTACGAAATAAATCAAAATCAAACCAATCCATCTGGTATAGAAAACATCTGCAAACAATCGTATCTTTGGACCAGCAAACTATTTAAATCTGACACGACATGCTAAGACCCTGGACACTTGATATCGAAATAGACAAATCGTCTACAAAACCAATCTATCTGCAAATAGCGGATATTATCATCGACAGCATCAAATCAGGCCGGCTACCCAAAGGTACAGCCCTACCGGGAAGCCGAACGCTAGCTAACAGCCTCCAAGTCAATAGAAACACGGTTATTGAAGCTATTCAGGTATTACTCAATGAGGAGTGGCTAACCAGCCAGGAAAGAAGGGGAACGTTTGTTTCACACAATCTCCCGATCTCTTCCAAATTAAAATCCCCACAATCGGAAAGCGGTATTGTACCTGAACCACAGCTCCCTGTGCATATCCCTTTTGATGATGGTCACCCAGATAGCAAGATTGCTCCTGTAGATCAACTGGGACGCGCCTATCGTCAGATTTTCAAACGCAACGCCCGCTGGAAAATGATGGGGTATTCAGAAACTAATGGCAACCTGGACTTTAGAAAAGCCATTGCAAGCATGCTAAATCAGGAGCGTAACATGCAATTACATGAAAATCAGCTGTGCATCACACGAGGAAGCCAAATGGCGATGTATCTCGTATCACAATGTCTTTTACGTCCAGGAGACTATGTACTTGTCGAATCACCTGGCTATAGTTCAGCCTGGAAAACATTTGAAAAAGCCGGAGCTAATCTGATCTATATTCCAGTAGATACGGACGGAATTGTCGTCGAAGACATCCTACCACACCTCGCTTCAAATCCAAAAATAAAGGCGATATACCTTACTCCACATCGGCAATATCCGACTACAGTGACCCTGAGTTTACAACGTAGGTTAGAGTTGGTTAGTCTCTCCAATCAATATCAATTTACCATTATAGAGGATGATTATGACTATGAATTTCATTTCGGATACCGCCCATTACAACCTATTTCGGCATTCTCTGAACTGGAAAATGTAGTCTATATAGGTACATTAAGTAAGGTAGTCGCACCAGCGCTTCGAATAGGCTATCTCGCTACTAAAAACCAAAAACTGCTGGATAACATTATTGATCTCCGTCGTATCATAGATATTCAAGGTGATAGCATCATGGAGCAAGCCGTTCTCGAGCTCATAAAAGACGGAACCATAAAACGCCATATACGGAAAGCTACCCTCCATTATCAATCCAGACAGGGATTTATGGTAAAAATGTTGGACGAACACCTTGCTACACAGGTCAGCTACCATATTCCCCAAGGCGGACTTGCTTTTTGGATATGCCCTAAATACCCCGTCAACTGGACTATGGTATTTGACAGACTAAAGGAAAAATCAATATCCATCTTACATCCTTCCAACTACTACGAACATAATGATTATAAAGGACTTCGCCTAGGGTACGGTTCTGTGTCTGAAGAACAAATAAAGGAGGGAATCATCGCACTTGCTGCGATACTGGCAAAAGCAAGATTAGCCCAATAAAAGAGATTTATTTAGATTACGCCACTACATTCGTAATGACGGATCTAACTCTCGTTTTTTGCAAAAGAAACCAATCCCCTATTAACAAGAAGATTGGTTTCTAATACAATAACATACAAAAGGGTGATATTTCTCACCCTTTTTTTACGCCCTCTCTACTACGGCATTCTTATCCCCAAACTTCCCGTGTATAATAATATATGCAGCTAAACCTGCCACTAATCCCCAGAAAGCCCCACCTATCCCAAACATATTAATATTGGCAGCAGAGGCTAGGAAAGTAATCAGAGCAACCTCCCTGGTCTTTACATCCGCCATAGCATTGGAAATACTTCCTGCAATAGTCCCCAACAAGGCTAATCCCGCCAGAGTAGCAATAAATGAAGATGGGAATGCCATAAATATAGCAACAAAGGTGACCCCGAATATACCAACCAATGCATACAATATACCACAGGTAATCCCTGCAACAAAGCGTTTGCGTGGGTTTTCGTGGGTATCTTTTCCTGTAGCTATAGCCGCAGTAATAGCTGCAATATTAAAAGGTGAAGACCCAAAAAAGGCAAACAACATAGAGCCCAACCCAGTGACAGTAAGTATGGGATTGGCACTCATATTATAACCATCATTCCGTAATACTAGCATCCCTGGCATATACTGCCCTGTCAATGTGACCACAAAAAGAGGCAAAGCTACACTCAACAATCCATTCAAAGAAAACTCGGGAGATGTAAAAACCGGCATTGCCATATTCCACTCCAATACTCCAAACGCTATCTTATCACTATACAACAGATAAGCAATCCCAACAGCTAGTATCCCAATGATAGCATAACGTGAGGTAAAACGTTTCAAAACGATAAAGCATCCAAAAAGCAAACAAACCAGAATAGGATCAATATGAATTTCCCTAAAAGCATTAATACCAAAAGGAAACAAAATACCGGCCAAAAGGCCAGCGGCAATACCCGGAGGGATCAAACGAATCACCCGCTCAAACATACCCGTCATTCCTAATATTAGAAAGGCCGCCCCCGAAATAACATAGGCGCCCACTGCCTCTGCATAAGGCACCGTAGCCAATGCGGTGATCAAGAATGCCGCTCCTGGAGTAGACCAAGCAGTGATAATAGGCATACGATAGCGTATACTCAACCACAAACCTGTCAGGCCAGTACCCAACGACACAGCCCATACCCAAGAAGAAGTCATCTCTGGACTTAACCCTGCTACCTTTGCCGCTTGGAATATCAATATAAACGTACCCCCGTAATTAACAATCACCGACACCAGTCCGGCAATAATCAAGCTGGGAAAGTCTTTGAAAACGAATTTTTCACGATGTGATGTATCCATAAAAAGTATATGATAAAGAGTCGAAAAACAGAACTTATAAACCGCTTTAAAGTGGGAAATTAATACAAAGGGTAGTCCATCATCCAGTTACTCACCTTCTCTTTGATCCCCTTCAACTTGTTTGCATCGTCTTTGCTACGCAATGCATCCCCCATCAAATCGACAATGGTTTCCATATCCTTTTCTAGCAATCCACGTGTGGTAATCGCCGGTGTTCCAACCCGGATGCCGGAAGTCTGCAACGCTGATTTAGTATCAAACGGAATCATATTCTTATTCAAAGTAATACCCGCATTATTCAGAACCAATTCGGCTTCCCGTCCAGATATAGACCAACTAGAAAGATCGATTAACAGCAAATGGTTATCTGTACCACCGGATACCATATCAAAATTGCGGGAACGAAGGGCATTTTCAAAGGCTTTGGCATTCTTCTGTACCTGCTTAATATAGCTATCATATTCTGCTGTAAGTATCTCACCAAAAGCAACCGCTTTAGCTGCTATAATATGCATCAATGGGCCACCTTGATTTCCAGGAAAAACCGAAGCATCTAAAAGCGAAGACATCATCCGTATATTCCCCTTATGGTCTCGAAGCCCAAAAGGATTCTCAAAATCAGCGCCCATTAATATTATTCCACCACGTGGCCCACGTAAAGTTTTATGAGTTGTACTCGTCACGACATGACAATGTGGGATTGGATCAGACAGTAATCCCTTAGCAATAAGCCCCGCTGGATGTGCAATATCTGCCAATAACAACGCTCCTACACTATCCGCTATCGCTCTAAATCGCTGATAGTCGATATCACGGGAATAAGCCGTAGCTCCTGCTATGATCAGATTGGGCCGTTCCTGCAAGGCAATCTCTTGGATCCGGTTATAATTTAAAAAACCAGTTTCTTTATCGACGCCGTAGAAACTGGTTTTGTATAACTTGCCTGAAAAATTGACCGAGGCTCCGTGTGTGAGATGCCCACCTTGCACCAGATCAAATCCGAGTATCTTATCACCCGGCTTAAGACAGGCCGACAGCACTGCAGCATTGGCCTGCGAACCGGAATGTGGTTGCACATTGGCGTAACTGGCATTAAATACCTTCTTTATACGGTCTATAGCGGCCTGTTCTACCTGATCTACAATCTCACAACCGGCATAATACCTCCTGCCAGGATATCCTTCGGCGTACTTATTGGTCAATACAGAACCTGTGACCTGCATTACCTGCGGGCTTACATAGTTCTCTGAGGCGATGAGTTCCAGATCTTTCATCTGTCTGTCCTGCTCTTTTGCGATAAGATCAAAAATAAAGTTGTCTAATTCCATCATGCGTAAAAGTTTTAAGTTAAATACGAAGTTCTGTTATTATTTTCCGCAAAAGTAAGCTTCAAATGGATGGTATTGCTAGTACAGAATGTGCAATAGCTACTGATCCAGTATACTCACAGCACCTCCACAACCGGGAGATTCATATAGCGGACCAGATAATACAACGACCAG
Organism: Sphingobacterium sp.; assembly: GCA_031277715.1. Taxonomy (GTDB): domain Bacteria; phylum Bacteroidota; class Bacteroidia; order Sphingobacteriales; family Sphingobacteriaceae; genus Sphingobacterium. Next base: position 5,760 of record JAITLW010000151.1, read on the forward strand.
GCAATAAAGCAAATAAGCAAAATCCACACCCAAAATGGGATGGTCTGCGGAGTCTCACTCCCGGATATCAGAAAAGACTTCTGATCCCCTTTACCATAGGCATTAATCATAATAGGCACTACACCATCGACAACAGCATTCTCCTGAATACCCTCCACTGCTATCGCCGGACCATTACGTACCTCAAAAGGAATAATCCGTATTCCTTCCTTACCAGAGGGATCTTTACTGACCAATTTCAAACTATGCTTGCCATCAACTAGTTTGCGGGTATCGATATCGATATGAATAGGTGCAGTCACTACCGCTAGAGGACTCACCTCCTCATCCATAAATATGTATATTTTGCTTTTAGCTTCCATTTCTATGCACTTTAAACATCCACTTCATTGATTATCATCCTCTTGATATGCGTACGCTCTTTTTCCATAGGGCGAATCAGCCATTTAATGGAGAAAAAAAGTGTAGCCAGCACAATCATAGCTACCGCACCTATAATCCAATAATCAAACTGGCTATCAGGTCCCGACCCATGCACCACCCCCCTTAATATCTTGGGCTGATGCCTATCACAGACTGGGCATGCCCACACCGTTTGTTGTATTACGCAGAACGCAATAACGAGTATACCTCTTAACTTGTTCATTACTTCATTTGTGTTTTTAAATACTCCATAACTTCTTTAACTTCCTCTTCGCTCACTTTGGGAGCTTTATTGCCCCAACTGTTACGTTCATAGTTTATAATCGCAGTTACTTCTTTCTCGGTCCAACCCATATTATGCCCCACCGCAGGCATCGCACTATATTCGGGTCTGGAATCATAACCGTTCATAATAATATCCACATACAGCTTGAGGTCATTGCTAAGCACGATCTTACTGTTTTTCAGCGGAGGAAATGCCCCCGCCAAGCCTTCGCCTGAAGCCTGATGGCAGGATTGACAATTGGCTGCATACAGCACCTGCCCGTCCAATAGACCATCATCTGTTTTAACCGCCGTTCCCCCCGATTTCTCTTCCGGCTTATAGAGAAAAGATGGCGTAGTTGTTGCCTCGGGCAATGGCGCCTGCTTCAGTTCTTGCAAGTAAGCGACAAGATATAGTGCCTCTTGGGTAGCCACCACCCTCTTATTCCCTTTCCGCATAGCTATAGGCACATTTACTGCAATATCTCCTTCTTCCAAAACCTCTTTATGTGCAAACAGCCAAGGATAAGCCGGCATAATAGACTCTTTAACAACCAGACGTGGGTTATATAAATGTAGGAGATGCCAATCCAGACTAGGTTGCCTATTTCCTACATCCGTCAGATCGGGTCCTGTCCGTTCTGTTCCCATCAATGTTGCTGTATTTCGCCAGGTATCCACACGCGTGCTCAATGCATAATCAGCAGCTATGGATGGTCTATTGCCCCACACTTTATCCATATGCACATTACGTACCTGCTGACTATGGCACGCCACACAACCATTGGATATGTAGAGATCCCTACCTTTTCTTGCATTTTCACTCAGGGGTTGAGCATCCGGCAAAGGACCGTTATTCATCTGATTATCAAATGCTGGCACAATAGCAATAACAACAGTCAGTAACAGAAATAAAACCGTAGCCGTTGTAAATAGCTTTTTATGATTATTAAAAATTTCCATTTTTTAGCTTCCTCCTTTAGTTATTTTCGACATTTCCCTTTTCCATATGAGCGACAACCTGATCCACAAGAGGTTTCTCTTCTTTACTTACAGCCATCATCTGGAATACATTATATGCAAAGACGATATGGGAAACCCACATTAAAGTACCACCTATTGCACGCCACAGCCAGTAAGGCATCATCAGGGTCACGCTATCGATAAATGGCACATTTTCCATCCATGCTAAACCACGTAATGTCCCTCCATACATCAGGGAGACCGAATAAATCATCAGACCGATTAATGCCAACCAAAAATGAGCACCTATAGCGGCCTGTCCAGATTCCTTTCCCGTAAGACGGGGAAGCAAGGCATAGATACCGCCCCACAGCAGAAAGGCAATAATACCATACATCGTCATATGGGAATGCGCTACCGTAAAGTCAGTAAAATGCCAAAGTAGATTCGTATACCGGAAGGCTTCAGCTGTTCCCTGCATAGAACCCGTAAAGTAAAAAACAATACCTACCACAAAAAAAGGAAGGGAATAACTATCTTTCACCTTATGCCAGGCGCCCCGAAAAGTCATGATAAAGTTGGTTGTACCCGCGGCCACTGGAATCACCATGCCTGCACTGGCTACAATTGCCACCGTCTGTAACCACCAGGGAATGGCACTAAAAACAAAGTGATGCGTACCGATCAACGTATAGAAGAGAATCTGCGTCCAAAAAGCCAGTATCCCTAGACTATACGAATAGATAGGACGATTGAGCTGTTGGGGCAGAAAATAATAGACAATTCCTAAGGTAAATAGCATAAACCACATCCCTACTGCCTGATGCATATAGTACCCCTGAATAATGGTCTCCCCCAACCCATCCTGATAAGAAGGAAGATAGCCTACCACGGCAACAATAGAAATAAACAATACAGCCGATACGATATACCAGTTGGATATATAGATTTCTTTGGTTTCTCTTTTTGCTATTGTTTTGAGGTAACTACCTAAGGTAAAAGCCAATCCCAAAGCAAACAGCAGCATGATGGGCCAGATATACTCACGATACTCTCCGCCTCCATTATTTATCCCCGCCATCAGGCTGAGACTACCGAACAATACGGATGCGTTGATCAATATCAAAGAGTACCATCCCCAATTGACTTTCTGTAGCTGTACATTACTCACTTTAGCAACAATATAGTAGCCTAGCCCAATCATCCCCAAAGATGACCAACCCCAGAAAACCGCATTGGTATGTACCGGACGTAGCCGTCCAAAACTGAGCCAGCTTATTGCTTCGGCATCGGGCGCAATAAATTTGATACCCAGATATTCACCTACAGTCGTACCAAATAACAGCCAGAATGTAGCCGTACCGATAAACCATTGTATCA
>JAITLW010000176.1 GCA_031277715.1 Sphingobacterium sp.
CCGCTTCCACCATCGGCGCCAATAGAGCAGGCAGAGCTGCCGCACGCGAGCTTATTGCAACCCTCGGTCTATAGACTCAGCTTTTCTGATTTTAGCACCCGGTTTAGACTCCGTATCGACACCCCGAGATAAGATGCAATATCCTCTTTAGGAATCCTTATTTCCTGCCTAGCCTCAAGCTCCAGCAGCTTTTTGAGACTATGCTCTATCGTATACAGCTGTTGATACGAAGCTCTACTGGCTGTATTTACAATGCGTTCAGCAAATACTTCCAGCAATAGATTACTCAACCCTATATCTTGCTGGAGAAGCCGAGAAAAATAATTGGGTGTGATAGCATAAACTGTCACATCCGTCATTGCTTCTACAGTACATAGACAAGAGATATCTCTGATCAACTCTATCTCACCAATTACCTCGCCTTTCCCTAGAAATTCGAGGATATACGATTTTCCGTTCTCCTCCGTAAAAAAGCATTTGGTGATTCCCGCCATAACAAAAAACAGCTTCGTTGCTTTTTCAGACTGTGTAAGCAAGCGTTCACCTTTTACGTAGTGTTTGACAATGATATCTTCCTTACGTAGCTGTTCCTTATAGCGCTCCTCAATGTAGCTCAAGAAAGAATGATTTGTTCTTAACATAATTTCATCGGGACAAATGTCCTTTTTTTAGTTCTTGCCTTTAGCGAATTTCGTATTATCAAAAATACAAACAAAATTACAATGACATAGCTATAACGCATAGCGTCATAACACAGATACATCTTTAACAGTACAGCTCGGCAGTATGCCAAACAGGCTATCAAGTCCAGCAAGACAAATGAGTTACATATGAAAAATAACATTAAAACAATCGCCTTTGATGCAGACGACACCTTATGGGTAAACGAGCCCTACTTTCAAGAGGCAGAAAAAGAATTTTGCAACCTCTTAGAAGACTTTATACCTCACGAACTGGCCTCCAAAGAACTTCTCCAAACTGAAATAAAGAACCTAAATCTATACGGCTATGGGGTAAAAGGATTTGTACTATGCATGATTGAGACCGCAAATCGAATAACCGCAGATAAGGCGCCCCTTCACCTCAGCAATCGGATTATAGCAATAGGGCAGGAGCTCTTGCAGAAACCCGTTATCCTCCTCGACGAAGTAGAATACACTTTAGCTCAATTGAAGGTCAAATACCAACTTATTGTAGCTACCAAAGGGGATTTACTCGACCAAAAACGTAAATTGATAAAATCAGGTTTGGAAAACTATTTCCATCATATTGAAATAATGAGCGACAAGCAGACTCAGGACTACACAAATCTACTACAGCGCATCGGTTGTGCCCCTCAAAACTTCTTAATGCTGGGCAACTCCCTCAAATCCGACATCTTACCCGTTCTCGAACTGGGTGGATTTGCTGGACACATTCCTTACCACGTCACCTGGACACACGAACTACATGACGAACAGCTCCAGCATATCCAATTTATAGAATTAGACAAGATAGGCTCCATCTTAAATCACTTATAGCTCTATCGTCAGCTCTTCCGCTTACTTTAGGATGGATTTACCTTCTTTACTATTGCTTTCAGCATAGAGGGAACCACCAAACTATGAAATGGCTTTACGGGCGCAAAATAAAGGCGCCCAAATCCATTATTAAACTTAACCATGGTAGAAATAGTCAACTCTTTTCTTCCTTCCCCAAAAGCCGAGTTTTCAAGAAGTAGAGACACCCTAAAATCCAAATGCTTATCATCTTCACCTAGTATAATCTCCGACCCGTTGCGCTCAAAAATCTGAAATAGCCCCATCCGTTCTCCTGGCTCACATTTCATCCCCTCCACCACACTTGCTTTATCCAAGTTCCCTTCCGACACTTTCAAACCAAAGACCTTCATTGTTCTGTTCCGAAACGCAAACAGCCTTTCAATCCATTTAGGGCCAGTAGTAAAAAAAAGCTTGCAGATTTTTGTGATGTCAATTTCATTCTTAGGATCATCTATTCTAGCTCTATAGGCATCAATAAATTCAAACGTATTATCATCTTGTAGCAACGAGCTTTCTGGTAGACTTGTTTTTTGCATAGTTCAATACTATTCGGAAATAACGCTTCCCTTTTTATATGCACAAGTTACAAAATGATTCCACTTTTCACCTTAAAAGCTTAGTTCTTTAGGCATATTCTTTTAAATTTGTGAGCCTTCACGATCTTGGTTGACGAGCATCGCTCGCCAATCGGACAAACAGTGAAGATCGCTCCCTTAGATGGACACATAGAGCTACTATTAAAAGAAGATTTGAAAGAGAGTACAGCACAAATACAACGCAATTGGATAGCTTGCGACGATTGTCACGGACGTGGTAAGAAGAGACGTAAGTTAGCTAAGAAAACCCGTCTTCATTACCAAAGACAGCTCGAACTCTTTGAACAATCCGGTAGCCAAGACACCCCACCTATGCGACCCCGAGGACATCTGTATACCTGCCCAAGTTGCGAAGGAGCTGGAATAGTCTCTATCGAAAACCCTCCAATAGCCGATAGCAGTACCTATCCCCACGTTGCTATCATTGGTGGAGGTATAGGTGGCGCAGCTTTAGCAATAGCCTGTCTACACCGCAAGATTCCTTTTACCCTATACGAACGCGACCCCAACTTTGGTGCCCGGTCTCAAGGCTATGGGCTCACTTTACAACAAGCCAGCAAAGCAATACGGGGCTTAGGCGTCCTCTTGGGCAATGAAGGTGTTATATCGATAAGACACCTTGTCCATACCACGAGTGGCAGAATCGTAGGTCAATGGGGAGGAGGTATCCCTGTGCAACGGGCTGCAGGGAGCCCAATCAAACGCTCTAACATCCATATTGCTAGACAATCTTTACGTTCGTCTATCTTAACACAGCTCGAACAAAATGACAACGTACAATGGGGCCATCAGCTACTTGATTTTAAGCAAAGCGACACATCAGGTATCGAGATGTCGTTCTTAGTAGATGGCAAAGTGAAAAGTGCCAAGGCCGATCTATTGGTCGGGGCCGATGGCATCCGTAGCACCGTTCGTAAGCAAGTTATTGGCGAGGATAGCGGCCCTTTACGCTATTTGGACTGCATGGTTATACTAGGCATCTGTCCCCTAGATAAGATTGTCTCTGTGGAGAGTGACCTACTGGATTCCGCAACCGTATTTCAAACCGCAAATGGCAATGACAGACTGTACGTCATGCCTTACACTGCAGATTCAGTAATGTGGCAGCTCAGCTTTCCAATCCCGGAGGAAGAAGCCCAAGCCCTGAGTGCCAAAGGTAGTCAAGCCCTAAAAAAAGAAGCCTGCCTTCGCACCCTTTGGCATGATCCCATCCCACAACTGATGATAGCCACCCCGGAAGATAAAATATCAGGCTACCCCGTTTACGACCGTCAGCTTTTACAAGGCGAGCAATTTGACAATGCAGGAGACATAACACTATTAGGCGATGCCGCCCATCCGATGAGTCCATTCAAGGGACAAGGGGCCAATCAAGCCATACTAGACGCACTATCCCTAGCACGTACAATAGCCAAAGAGTGCCTTTTTGCACCTTGGAGAACCCTAGGCTTAAGAACCACTGTCTTAAAAGAATTTGAAGAAGAGATGCTCTCCCGCAGCGCTTCCAAAGTAGAAGGCTCTGCAGATGCCGCTCAATTTCTACATTCAGACGTCGTCCTACAGGAAGGAAATGAGCCCCGAGGCCGATGCCGAAACAAATCCTAACAAGATAATTCTCAGGGTTAGCCCTATTCGATTTATTTGTTCATCGAACACAGCACAAATACATCTTATTTTGTGTAGATTTAATTCTATAATTAGCTTAGCAGCTAAGCACATCTATCACCAATAGCGCAATAGATTAACAAATTATGGCTTATAACATACCGGAACACCTCAAAGGGCTAAACCAAACTGAACTGATGCGTTCTAGAAAACGCTTTGGCTACAATCAGATGGACGCTACACACAAGAGCAGTTGGCTCGAAATGCTAGTAGACATCCTAAAAGAGCCTATGCTCATACTACTATTTGCCATATCCATAATCTATATCCTGGTAGGCGATTATGGAGAGGCCTCTTTTATGCTAGTGGCAATAGTACTCGTTTCAGCCATATCATTTTATCAGGACAACCGAAGTAAAAAAGCCTTAGAAGAACTCGAAAAGCTCAATGAGCCATTGAGTACAGTCATTCGTGATGGACAGGTCCTAAAAACACCTACACATGAGGTCGCTGTAGGGGACCTATGCCTCACCGAAGAAGGCAAAATCATCAACGCGGATGGTAGAATTGTACATAGCAATGACTTTTCCGTCAATGAATCCTCCCTTACCGGAGAGAGTCTATCCGTGTTTAAGAATGCAGAAAGCACAGACCATCAAGTCTACAGTGGCACCATTACCGTATCTGGCTTAGCTGTATTTGAAGTAGAAAAAATTGGCAAAGAAACCCGCATAGGCAAGATAGGAGAGTCCATCGCCAGCATCAAAGCAGAAGCCTCCCCACTGCAGGTACAGATAACCACCTTTGTCAAGACTATGGCAGTCGTAGGTATAATTGTCTTCCTTCTCGTTTGCTCCTTCAACTACTACCAAAGCAGAGACCTACTTGCAAGTTTACTCAATGGACTGACACTCGCTATGTCTATACTTCCGGAAGAGATACCTGTTGCCTTTACCACATTCATGGCACTAGGTTCCTGGAAACTGATGCAACAGGGGATAATCATCAAACGTAGCTCCATTGTAGAGACCCTAGGTAGTACCACCGTAATCTGTTCCGACAAAACGGGTACCATTACCGAAAACACCATGCAACTAAAACACCTTTACGACTATCAGAGCGACAAGACCTATGATAACGATGCATTTAATACTCCTGCTTTACAGACACTCCTTAGCTATGCCATGTGGAGCAGCGAGCCTATTCCATTCGATCCGATGGAAAAAAACCTGCACCACGTATACCAACAGACTCAAGCAGAAGACCTCAGAAAAGCGTACACCCTCTTTCATGAATATCCACTAGCGGGTAAGCCGCCAATGATGACCCATCTTTTCGAAAATGTAGCCAAAGAACGAATAATAGCAGCCAAAGGTGCACCCGAAGCCATCCTTCAGGTTTCTAATCTTCAGGAGGCTGAAAAGAATAAAGTTAGAAATCTAGTAACCGAACTTGGAAAACAGGGATACCGTATCTTAGGTGTAGCCAAGTCCTCCTTTCAGGGCGATGATTTTCCCGAAAAACAACAAGATTTCGACTTCGATTTCTTGGGTTTAGTCGTTTTCTATGATCCACCAAAAGCGGGAATAAATGAGGTTTTCCAGCAGATATACGATGCAGGCATTAAGGTAAAAGTAATCACTGGTGACAATGTTGACACCACACGTAGTATTGCTACCCAGGCGGGCATACACCATACTGACAAGGCTATTGAAGGCAAGGATATTATGCATTATTCCAATTCGGATATTGAACAGGCCGCCGAAGACAACATCCTATTCACCCGCATGTTCCCCGAGGCTAAGTTGTCCGTTGTCAACGCCTTAAAACGAAAAGGAGAGGTAGTCGCCATGTTGGGCGATGGTGTCAACGACGGCCCTGCATTAAAAGCGGCCCATATCGGAGTCGCTATGGGCAACAAAGGTACCGAGATTGCCAAAGCGGCGGCATCTCTGGTACTGACCAATGACGACCTATCCAAACTGATTACCGGTATAGCCGCCGGCCGCCGGATATATAGCAATATCAAAAAAGCTATTCAATATATTATCTCCATCCATATCCCGATTATCCTGACGGTTTCCCTGCCTTTGTTCCTAGGATGGGTATTCCCGCAGATATTCACACCTGTGCACGTTATTTTTTTAGAATTAGTAATGGGACCAACCTGTTCCATTGTCTATGAAAATGAACCTATGGAAAAGAATACCATGAAGGTAGCTCCCCGTCGGATGAGCGACACCTTCTTAAACTGGAAAGAACTCGCCATCAGCATTGTGCAAGGAATCGTTATTACCATTGGAGTATTGTCTGCCTATCAGATTACAGTCCAGACAGGCGGCTCAGAAGAGAAAACCAGGGCAATGGTTTTCACTACCTTGATTTTTGCTAATATCTTACTCAGCTTAGTCAATAGGTCATTTTATTACAGCATCTTCGAAACATTAAAAAACAAAAATCGGTTACTTACAGGTGTAATTACAGTCACCCTAATTATACTTTTCGCCATCTTATTCTTCAAGCCCTTCTCTGCATTCTTTGCGGTCAGCAGCTTAGACATTGCAGAACTAGGGATTGCATTAGGCATAGCTTCCGTTTCTGTTTTATGGTTTGAGATCTACAAGCTTATTAAAAGAAAAAGAACATAAGAGGTCTAACTCTTGTACCTTTATTTTAAATTTGATGTTTCAAACGCATTACTATTATGGACTCGGCTCTTGAAGTATTATTCGCTCATATTGGACAAAAGATTGACCTCCAAGAAAAGGAAAGGGCCGTATTGAGTGACTTTTTCAAATTAAGAACATTAAAAAGACGGCAGTACTTACTTCAAGAAGGCGACTTCTGTAGATACCTGTCCTTTATTACCGATGGACTTTTAAAATCATTCACCATTGATGATAAAGGTGGTGAACACATCAGCCTACTCGCTTGGGAGGGCTGGTGGATTTCAGACTTCGAAAGCTTCGTAAAGCACACCGAAGCAAAGCTTTATATTGAAGCTGTCGAACCCACGACAGTCCTTATGCTTTCTAGAGACAACTACGAGATGCTACTCGAACAGTTCCCTATCATGGAACGTTACTTTAGGATACTGTATCAAAACAGCTTAACCCGAAAGGACAGCCGCCTAATCAGTTCCAACACCCATAGTGCCGAAGAGAAGTTCAATTTATTCATGGAAACTTACCCTACATTACACAAGCGAGTTCCCCAAAATCTGATAGCCTCATACCTTGGTCTATCTGCGGAAACCGTCAGCAGGCTGAAAAAGAAACGCTTCCAACAGCAGTCTTGATGTAAATCAATGCCATTTCTTGTTTTGAATCAAGGTTAATCTATCACCTTCCACCTAATTTTGTATAAACAATTTTAGATATGGATAGAGTAGCATTAGTCATTGGTTCCACCGGAATTACTGGTAGCAACCTCACGAAAGAATTATTGAAACAAGGTTGGTCAACCTACGGCCTAGCCCGCAATCCGCAGCGTAATGAGACCGGTGTACTGCCTGTTAAAGCCGACTTACTAGATATTGCGAATCTAGAATCAGCATTACAGGAAGTCAATCCAACACATATTTTCTTTACCACCTGGATGCGTATGGAGTCCGAAGAACAGAATATTATCGTCAATTCGTCTATGGTTCAAAATCTACTAACTGTAGTTTCAGTAAAAAGAACCGTACGCCACGTCGCTTTAGTTACTGGGCTAAAGCACTATCTAGGTCCCTTTGAATCCTACGCAACGAAAGGCAGTCTCCCCGAAACCCCTATCCGCGAAGACCAACCGCGGTTGAGCTACCCCAACTTCTACTATGCACAAGAAGACGAGGTATACAAAGCTGCAACGCGGGATGGCTTTACCTGGAGCATACACCGTCCGCACACCGTAATTGGACATGCTATAGGCAATCTCATGAATATGGGAGTCACTTTAGCCATTTATGCATCGCTCTGTAAGCAGGCACAGATCCCCTTTGTTTTCCCAGGCTCAGAAGCCCAATGGAAAGGATTGTCGGATGTTACCGATGCCCGTATTTTGGCAGAACAAATAGTTTGGGCCGCGGATACACCTGCAGCGGCCAACGAGGCCTTTAATATTGCAAATGGAGACCTATTCAGATGGAGTTGGTTATGGAAAGAGATTGCAGCTTGGTTTGATATCCCGTATATAGGCCATGATTCCGAAATAAAGCCACTCCAAGAAGCGATGAAAGACAAAGCTCCCTTATGGCGAGAGCTAGCCGAGCAGCATCAATTGGTCGAACCCGATATCACGCAGCTCACTTCAGGATGGCATACTGACCTAGATCTAGGACGTCCAATCGAAGTAATGACCGATATGACCAATAGCCGAAGACTTGGCTTCACAGCCTACTACAATACACGCGATTCCTTCTATCAACTGTTCGAAAAGCTTAGGTTGGACAAAATAATTCCATAGGTCTCCATTGGATTTAAGCTCGGTAGATAAACAGCAAGCGCATAAATTTAAATTTATGCGCTTGCTAGATTACCTTCGAATATTAGTACTCGTCAGCTTTTATCTTATTGCCCTATGCAAAGATAAAAAGAGCCATGGCTTCCTATATTTGTAGCTATAACAACAATATGTGCTATGCGTGAGATTACTTTCCTCGGGACGACATTACTCTTTATACTCCTTTTTTATTGGGCAACAGGGCAGGGGCGTAAATCATTGCTCATAAATGGCACATGGGCTATAGTAATCAGTATCCTCAGCCTCGGAGGTATCTTTAGTGCAAATCCTAAACTATTCTTAGCGGCGCTAATAGGCACTATCTTAGTCAATATTGCCGTATATCGAGAGGAGAGAGGCACTCATTTCCGAGTGGCTCCTTTACTGATCATACAGTCGCTTCGCATTATTGTCGAACTTTATCTGTACAGCCTATATCTCGATAAACTACTTCCCAAGGTAATGACCTTCAGAGGAAGCAATTTTGATATCTTCATCGGTGTAGCTGCACTTTTATTTCTACTCCTATATACATTCCGTAACGTGATACTGCAGACACCAGTTTTTGTAATTTGGAATTACCTTGGGATATTGTCATTAGTCGCAGTCGTCGTTACCGGTATACTTTCATCTCCAGTGCCTTTACAGCAATTCGGGTTTGAGCAACCCAATACCGCCGTATTGGTATTTCCCTATGCCTTATTGCCGACTATAATCGTCCCCGTAGCCATTCAGAGCCACCTGCTGTTACTTCGGGCTTCAAGACCGTAAACTGGGTTGGTAAGTTATTGTCTTTTTCTTTTATAATACAGTTGCACTAGCCCTGTATCAAATGTCTTCGCGTGGACCAGCTCCAGCAGTTGTTCCGGTCTACCATCCTTAAATAACCGGGTGCCATTGCCCAACAATACAGGGATAACTGAGATGGTCAATTCATCTACTAAATCCTCTTTTAATAA
>JAITLW010000187.1 GCA_031277715.1 Sphingobacterium sp.
ATAATTTTGGAGCAGATGTAACTATTTTCAAGAGTAAGTTGATGTTGCGTTATGATTTATATCAGCGTGTGACGACCAATTTATTGCAAGAAGTCACCGCACCGCCTTCTATCGGAGCAAGTACCTATCGTATAAATTTAGGCGGCTCTATCAATCAAGGACAAGAATTCTCTGTTAGGTACCAGGCGTTTAACGATGCTGCTACAAGATCTTATTTGAATTTCGCTGTTGCTGCTTCCAAAAACAAAAACTGGTTACATAAATTATCCAATGCTTTTAGAAGTTACAATGATGAACAGGATAGACTAGCAGCCGAAGGGACAGGATTAATTAAGCCTACTGTGAAGTATGTTGAGGGGCAGTCTTTGACACCTATATGGGCAGTAAGATCTTTGGGCATTGATCCCGTAACTGGACAAGAAATCTATTTAACAGCTGACGGTAATCAGACTTTTACCTGGTCGGCTAGAGATCAGGTTGTCGTAGGTGATACGGAACCAAAATTGAATGGTAATTTTAATGTTAATGGCGGCTACAAGGGATTTACAATGTCCTTGACTTGTACATTCCGATTTGGAGGACAACTATACAACTCTACTATCCCACAGCGTGTAGAGGATATTGATGGTCGTTCAAACCTTGATTTGCGTATTTTGGATGCTTGGTCTCAAATAGGTGACAACGCTATTTATAGAAAACCAAATGTCGGCAGTACAAATATGGATCCTTGGACGACAAGACCAACAACAAGATTTCTTCAGGATAATAATGAGCTGTATTTTTCATCTGTTAATATAGGTTATGCTGTTCAGAATAGAGAATTTTTGAAAAAAATAGGTTTAGATCAGTTGAGGGGAACATTTTATACGAATGAATTATTTCGTATATCATCGATACAGATCGAGCGTGGTTTAAGTTATCCGTTTGCACGTAATTTTTCATTTTCATTGCAGGCTTCATTTTAAACGTAGAGAGGATAATCATTATGAATAAGTTTTATATAAAAATAGTTTTTGTTTTTGGCTTTTTTATTACAGCGGGATTGTTTACAGCATGTAGTAAGTGGTTGGACGCACAGCCTCAAACACAATTGCCAAGGGCGGAACTTTTCCAAACAGAGGAAGGTTTTAGTTTGGCAATGACAGGAGCCTATTCTGGCCTGACGGATCAAAGTCTTTACGGAAGAGCGCTTACTTATGGGACATTGGACGCCATGGCAGGTTATTACGACTTAGGGTCTTCCGCAAGGCGTTATATAACAGATGCATATCGTGATGGTATATGGCGAGGACTCTACAAGCAAATCGCAGAGATCAACAGTGTACTAGAAGTTATTGATCAACAAAAGCACGTTTTCTCAGAAGACAACTATACGGTGATAAAAGGTGAAGCCATAGGCTTACGGGCTTTTCTTCATTTTGATTTATTGCGTATTTATGGGCCAGGCATTTTGGTTGAAGGTGCAAAGGAAAAGCTAAGTATTCCTTTTGTAGATGCTTTGTCTGTCAATATCAAGCCGTTGTTAACGATGGAACAGGTAGCAAATCGGATTATTGATGAATTGGAGCAAGCAGTTGTATTATTAGAAAAGGACCCGATAAAAACTGCTGTTTTTCCAAATGCCGTTCTAGCGCCTGGACCAGCTAACACAGGAGACAAAGATTTTGTATTACCTCCATCTTTCAATAGAAAATACACATTCAATTATTACGCTGCATTAGCAACTTTAGCGCGTGTACACCTTTGGATGGGAAATAAAGAGGAGGCGCTCCGCTATGCAAAAATGGTGATTGCGGTTCAGGAAGAGAGATTTCCTTGGATTCTGCTCTCCAAACATCTGGTAGAGCCGTTGGCTTCTATTGATGGTACAAAGAGAGATCGTACTTTTGCTACAGAACATATCTTCGCCTTAAATATCCGTGCTTTAGAAACTACGGTTCCAAATGACCTATCATCATCTTCTTCTGGCTCTGGAAGCAATTTATTATATATGAATGCAGCTGTCCTGAACGATATGTTTAGCGATGGTGGAGATGCAAGATACAGATCCTTAATGCGTCAGTATAGTGAACAGAGTTATTTCCCTACCAAATTGTATCAGGATGCCTCTACAGCTAGTTACTTTAAGCATCAGATGCCTATCATTCGTATTTCTGAAATGTACTACATTGCGGCAGAGTGTGAACCAAATTATGAAGATGGGTTAGTTTTGCTTAATAAAGTCGCTGGGAGCAGAGGAAGGACTTCGGCAATTACAGCAAGTAATGCAGCAGAAATGCGTATACAGCTTCAAAAGGAATACCAAAGAGAGTTTATCAATGAAGGACAAACTTGGTATTTCTTCAAGCGATATAATTATGAGGTTATACCGAATCTACCCGTAGACCGAGATCCATATATTTTCTCGTTGCCTATTGAAGAGATAGAATCCGGAGGACGTTAATTAACAACACTATATCTTATAAAATTATTTACTTATGTGTAAATTCAATAAATACATATTTGTTTTCTTGACCGCAGTTTTATGTAGCTCGTGTCAAAAAGACATCATGAGCTATGATTCAAAAGACGCTATTTTCTTTGTAAATCGTAGTCTTCTTTATACTTTTTATGGTATGTCAGATGAGTCTAATGTGGATACCATAGCTATACCATTACAATTGCTGGGCCGTTTAGCAGATCATGATAGAACCATAAATGTTGTGGTAGACAGTACTTTGTTCGCTGTAGAGGGGAAGGATTTTGAAATATTACCTATAGTACTGCCTAAAGATTCAAGTACAACCATGATGAAAATATTGGTGCATCGCAATGAGCAGATGAGAGACGATACTTTTATCACTTGGCTTAGACTGGTTGATTCAGAAGATATTAATGCAGCTAAACTTTCTAGAGAACAGTTTGAGTTATCTTTTTCGGATAAGATTGAAAAGCCAGACTGGTGGGATGATGCTTTTCAATATCAGCCGTTCACAGTATTACGTATGCAGTTTTATCTAGAGGCTATAGGTTCGATGGAAAATCCCAAAGGGCCCAATAACGAAAATAATCTCGAAAAATTAGCCTATGTCAAGTTTCGTTTGAACCTTGCTCTAGCAGAGTATTTTAAAGAACACGGCGTTCATTTTGTCGATGAAAATGGCGATACAGTTAGTTGGGGACAATAATATAAGATTAATCTATAATGAATAATAATATGAAATATCCATGCATGTAAAATACAAGCAACCTATGCATGAAAGCTGGATATTCCATATGGACATTCAAAATCAAATTTTATACATATGAATAGTAGATATTTAAAATACGGTATATTGATCACCATCTGTATATGGCTTTTGCAGAGTTGTTATAAAGATTTGGGTAATTACAACTATAATACTAGCGTAGCGACAAGTATATCTGTGGATACAACGGAACTGGTAGGTACTTTTAAAGTTAATATGGGAGAAAAGCTGTATAAAGCAGGCTCTTCTCAGACCCAGCCTACAGAGATTAATCCCACTATTTCCTATGATGGTAATAGTACGGATTTAACATATGAATGGCAGATCTGGAACGCTAATGTCTCTAAATTTGTTTTATTGCATGAGGGAAAGAATTTGAGTGAATATATTTGGACTCCTAATGCTGCCATTTCTGCGATTACGCCAGTTAATACATACAAATTGCGATTAGCCGTTACGAATACGAAAGCGTTAGTAAGCGCCACAGATAACGAAACCAATAAGACATTTTCCCGAGTGATCAATGTGACAGTTAATAATACTTTTGGAGAAGAATCCATATTGGAGGGGTTGATGGTTCTGCATTCAGATGGTGAGACATCAGATATCGGTATCATTGCGACAGATGAGTTTACATACTTTGATGACGGAAATAAAAACGTGGTGGATCCCACTTACTACTCGCGTGTGAATAGTGCCAGAATACCAGGTGTTGGAAAACAGATTGCCAAGAGAAGTTATCTCAGATCCAATCCGAGATATAACCCCGATTCGTCCAATCCAGATCATCATGTTCGATTTTATGGTAATGGCGCAATATATATATTCACATCTCAGGGTAGTTATGTGGCAGACTATTTTTATCTACAGAGAGAATTTGGTGCCGACTATCGAAAAATGTTCATTGCTGATGGTTTGGGCTTCAATAAACCACAGTCATACCAAACATATGATGCTTCTTATTTAGAAGCTATCGTGGATGATGGACATTTCTTTTATCAGTCAAGTGGTGGTGGACCTTTTACCAGTTATTATGTTAGTACAACGTTTAACTATTACGCAGCTCCTCAGTTTGTCATCGTTGGAGGAGATAATGGTATTGGTGCTGTCTTTTTTGATAATTTGAGTAAATCCTTTATGGTTGCGGCAGGTAGTTATGACGGTGGAGGGATATCGAGATTACCCAATAATGCGAACAGTACTGTAGGGTTTAACCCTGCAGCGATGAAAGCTGAACTCATTCATTTCGAGAAGCGTAGTTATTATATGCCTTGGGGACATCCTGCTAGTACGAGTATCGCTGTTATGAAAGACGATGCCACCAATAATTTATACTTAGCGGAATTTGATTTTGACGAAAATGCTGAAAGAGAAAGGGTCGCCTATCGAAGGAAAGATATGCAACATTTACCTGAAATCAATAATGCAAAATACTTTTCTTTTGGTCTGATAAGAGAAGCCGCCTACTATGCTACGGAAAGTAAATTGTATCAATACCGCTACGATAATACCGCAAACGATGCTGTATTGGCCGTTTCATATGCAGATCTTGGTGAAAAGGTGACCATGATGAAAATATTCAAAGAAGAGGGTTGGGACAATGCTTTTAATAGCAATAAACTCGTATTGGTCGGTACTGTCGATGCGAGCAATAATGGTAAACTATATGTATATGACATCCACCCTACGAATGGTACATTATCGTTGAAAAATACTTATACTGGATTTGGTCATATTGACGCCATTGCTTTAAAGCATAATGTTTATTAAGAAATAAAACGTAATGAGAAAAATTATTTTATTGTTAAGTATAATAGTATTGTGTAGTGATATATGTGCACAAGTAAAAGATGTTAAATCATTTCATCAATATTTTGGAAGCCCTGAAAATCCAATTATAGGTAAAGCTATACCAGCATTTAAGATAAAAACTATAGATGGACAACAGCTGGACTCTGAAAAATTGAAAGGTAAAGTTGTTCTTCTTGATTTTTGGGCAACTTGGTGTGGACCTTGCCGATCGTTGACGAGTAGGGTGGATAGTTTGATTGGTCATTATGATGGACGAGATGATTTTCGGATGATTGGATTCAATCACAAGGAAAATTTAACAGGAAAAAGCGGCGATCCGGTAACTTATTGGAAAAATACTGGTTATAAATTTCCTACTGTACTAAATGCAGATATTTATGCAAAATCGATTCAAGCAGGTCATCCTACCATGATTTTAATCGATAAGGCGGGAAATGTTGTTGGGAGATGGGATGCATGGTCGCCGCAGATAGCTGATGAAATAGCAACTGCAGTTTGGTTCTTGTTAGAACAGCCAGAGGCGTCCGTCGCTCATATCCGTAAACAGCAACGTGATAAGGAGCATTTTAAAGTCGTTTATCTAAGTGATGTTTTTATTCGAAACCAACCGGATAAGGCCAATCTAGTCATCTCTGAGAAGTTCTTCTCTTTGTTGGCATTGTCCGAGTGGGATGCTTATGATTTTATCAAACCTGTCATTGACACCCTGACCAATCCAGAGGAACAAGATCGTATCATTGCAAACACCGCTATTGATATTGCGCAATCTGATAATGTGTTGTCAAAGGATGTTAATGCTTATGCAATTTCATTATTTGATCGACTTATTAAAGAATTCAATGGTGGAAAGGATTTCATAGTGTTGGATCAGCAGGCTAAGGTGAAATTTAGAGTAGGAGATCAATTAGGGGCTGTGGCTACTCAAGAGCTAGCAATAAATGCAGCTCAGGAGTCTGGAGCAAATGTGGAGACCGTGAAGTACTTAAAAAATATGTTGGAACAGTACAAAGCAGGAAAGTTGGACCCAGTAGAGAAGATTTCTGATGTCGTATCCGCCGAACCAATCCAGATTGTGAAACCGATTGATAAGAAGGCATATATCAATACGCAAGCAAAAGATTTTACTCAGAATGATGTTGCCGGTAAACCAGTGAGATTATCCGACTATCGTGGAAAATACGTATTGGTTGATTTTTGGGCATCATGGTGCGCTCCTTGTCGTGAAGAAAACCCCAATTTAGTTGCTGCTTACGCGAAGTATAAAGATAAAGGCTTAGAAATTTTGGGTGTATCTTTAGATAAAAATAAAGAAGCATGGTTGAAGGCGATTAAAGATGATAATTTGTCCTGGACACAGGTTTCAGATTTGAAGGGCTGGCAAAACGAAGTCTCTCAACTATACGAGGTAAATAGTGTGCCAGATAACGTGTTAATTGACCCCACAGGTAAGATTATTGCAAGGAAACTTCGAGATCAGTTCTTAGAAGAATTTTTATCTGAAATTTTTAAATAGATTTTTCGTTGTAATTTTTTCGAGGTTGTTTGGTCGTTTTAGTAGCAAACAGCCTCGGTCTTTTTGTTGTTAGTTGACGTTTTAGAGGTGCTATAGAACATGATGAAAAAATGTTTATCTATATTTTTTGTGAGCTTGCTGGCTGTTTTATGTTCCTATTCGCAAGAGGCTCCTATTGTAATTGATAAAGGTAAGTCCTATGAAGTGGATGCAATCTTAACTTCCAAAGGAGATCTAATAGCTGTTTGGATGGGCGATCGTGCAGATATCGTAAACCAAGGTCGTGGTATAAAGGATGTAGCCGTTTATTATGCTACTTCCACAGATACTGGAAAAACTTGGAGTAAAAAATCTATAATTGATTTTCCTAATTCTATGATTACGGCCAATCCGAAGTTGGCCATGGATGACAATGGAGAAGTCTACTTGACATTGATGAGTGTAGATCATACATTCTTTTCCTCTAGACTAGAATTATTTAAATATGATGTAGTTCGTAAAAATTTTTCTCATATTTCACAGCCGTTTTCCTCCACAAGCGCCCTTTTGGATAAGCCATCTTTGGTCGTAAGAAATGGAATTTTTGAATTGACCTATGTGATTTATACTTCAGGAATGTCAGAAGGACGAGTATTGCATCAACAGTCTGTAGACGGAGGGAAGTCTTGGAGTAGTGCTATTGATATTTCTCCTAAATCTAATATCTTGTTTTTAGGGGCATCGACCAAGATATCAAAAGATAATCTTCTATTTTCGGTAGGAAGTTTTCATCAAGATAGTGTTTATTTCGCTATTCAGAAAGCTGGAAGACTATTTCAAAATAAGGATTTATCTTTTCATGGTATTAGTGAAATTTCTTCTGAATTAGGCGCTGCAATGACGGAGTTAGAAACAGGCAATAAAGATGATTTGGTAATTTCTATGCAAAAAAATCATCAATTGGGTGGATTATATGTATTGTGTAGTAATGATGCTGGAACGACTTGGACAAGCCCGGTTTGTATTGCAGATACAGGGTTCTTGTTAAGTACAGCTATTGGTAGTAATGGCGTGTTACATACCAGCTATTTTATTAAGGACACTGTAGGTATTAAGTTTGTCTACGAACAGTATAATATTTCGAAATCATGCAAACTAAAAAGTGAGCGCAAGATTAAGGTGAGCCAGTCTGTTGGTTATACTGATTATATTGGTGCTTTTCAGAAGATATTGATTCATGACGATTCTAAGCAAGCCCTGTTATTTTGGATAGATTATGGTAATGGTAATGTATTGAAAATCTCTAAAATTCCGTAATCTGCTTTTTGTAAACCCAGTGAACCTAAATATTTTGCAAAGGAAAAATATTGTAACAATTAGGAGTCATGAATTCTGTTGCGAACTGTTAAGTACGTTTCAGATGCCAATTATTTTACACAGTAAAGTTTTTAAATAAATGTACAAATTGAATAAACAAACAAATGATTACGACCTGCTTAAATGTAGGTTTTCTAACTTTTTGATAGCCTTTGTGCTATTCGTTGCTTTTTGCTTTCGGGCAGAGGCACAACAATCAGGATTGGACACCGAAGTTCGTTACGGTAAGCTACCCAATGGTTTTACCTATTACGTGCGACACAATGAAGAGCCGAAGCAACGAGCACAATTGTATCTGGTTAATAAAGTGGGTTCTGTTTTAGAGACAGATAAACAACAAGGGTTAGCGCATTTTTTAGAGCATATGGCTTTCAATGGTAGTAAGCACTTTCCTAAAAACGAGCTAATCAGCTATCTGCAAAAGTCAGGTGTTCGTTTTGGTTCGGATCTAAATGCATATACAGGATTCGATGAAACCGTTTACCAATTGCCTATTCCTACAGATGATTCGTCTCTGTTTGATAACGGCTTGCTGATCATGCGTGATTGGGCACACGGCTTATTGTTGGATCAAAAAGAAATCGATCGTGAGCGTGGCGTTATTCTTGAAGAAAAAAGGTTACGTCAGGGAGCTCAACAAAGAGTTTCGGATAAAACGTTGCCTATATTGGTCAATGGTAGTATTTACGCACAACGTTTACCGATCGGTATAGAATCAGTATTGAAAACATTCAAGCGTGAAGAAATAGTCTCTTTTTATGAGGACTGGTACCGTCCGGATTTGCAAGCCTTGATCGTAGTCGGGGATATTGATGTGGCAAAAGTTGAGCAACAGGTCAAAACTCTTTTTGCGGATCTACGTATGCCAAAGAAGGTAAAGGAAAGAAAAGATATTCGTATACCATTGACAGGTAAAAATCAGTTTATAGTGGTGACTGATCCAGAAGTGCCACAAGTGAGCTTTGAAATGCAGATTAAGCACAATGGTGTCATTGCTAAAGATCGTGCTGTTTACAATCAAAACATATTACGCAGTGTAACAGGACAATTGTTGTCTTCACGTATAGGCGAGTATGCCAAAGATCCTGCTGTCCCTATGTTGGGAATGAACGCAGGTTATGGAGGTTTTTTGTCTAATCTTACAGCGGTTTCTGTGTCTATTACGCCGAAAGAAGGTCAACTTCAACAAGCTGTAGAAGCGGCTTGGACCGAAGTTGCTCGGGTACAGAAATTTGGGTTTACGCAGTCCGAATTGGATCGTGTGAAAACAAATTTCCGCTCCGCGATGGACCGTATGTTGGCCGAGAAAGATAAACGCAATTCGTCCTCTTTTGTGTCCGAATATCAAAAACATTTTACGGCAGGCGAGATTGCTCCAGGAGTCGAAGTTGAGTACAAATGGATCATGGAAGAGCTGGACAAGATGACGCTTCAATCGGTTAATACAGAGATTAAAAAGCTAATCAAAACGACCGATCGCGATATCATTATTACAGGTCCTGATAAAGAAAAAGCAACTTTGCCAACCGAAGCGACAGTCCTACAATGGTTACTTAAAGGAGAGTCTGCCGCCAATCAGGCGTATGTGGAAAAAAATGTAGCTTCTGCCTTATTATCCAATATCCCAGCAGGAGGAAAAGTTTTGAACAAGGTCGAAATTAAGGAGCTAGGTGTGACAGAGTTAACCTTGTCTAATGGCGTGAAAATAGTATTGAAACCTACGGAGTTCCAAAATGATGCCATTCGGTTTAGCTCATTCAGTGCTGGAGGAACATCGTTGTATAGCAATGCCGATTTCGAATCCGCACGTAATGCGTCGGGCATCTTATCGGCTTCAGGTGTAGGTCAATTTGGACCAGTTGAATTACCAAAAATATTGACAGGTAAACAGGTACAGGTAACTCCTTATATTAACGATTATTTTGAAGGTGTCAACGGAGGATCTAGTGTTAAAGATCTAGAGACCGCACTACAGTTGGTTTATTTGTATTTCACGGAACCTAGAGCAGATGGTCAGATCCTTAAAAAGATCTTAGGTAATGCAGAAGTTAACATCAAAACCCGTTATGATCAGCCAGAGAATGTATTCCGTGATAGCATATCTTCGATTATGGGGAATTATAATTACCGTAGAGTACCAACGACTATTGAGCGATTGAATACGATTGATCTCAATAAAGCTTTGGCGATTTACAAAGATCGGTTTGCGGATGCAAGTGATTTCACATTTGTCTTTACAGGTAGCTTCCAAGTTGATCAGATAGGGCCTCTATTGGCCCAGTATCTCGGTGCGCTACCTTCTACAGGAAGAAAGGAAAGCTTTAAAGACCTCGGCATTCGATCACCTATGGGATTGATCAATAAGACCGTTTATAAAGGGAGAGAAGATAAGGCTATGGTCGTGTTGGTATTTGATGGAGATTATACAGCAAGCCCATTGGAGAATCTTAAGATAAGCGCGTTAGAGCAAGTGTTGAGTTATCGTTTAATGGAACGTCTTCGCGAAAAGGAAAGTGGAGTGTATACCCCAAGTGTTGGTGCTTCTACAAGCGTTA
>JAITLW010000247.1 GCA_031277715.1 Sphingobacterium sp.
AAGCGGTAGAGAATCTGGAAGAAGAAGTTCCTATGTTTGGTGGTGCTTGGAAAGGGTTACGCCCTGCAAAAAAAGCAGACATCTTTAAAACGGTAGAAACCAAAGTTTCGGATAAGACATTCAAGGAATTAGCAACACAGATTACATCTCTACCTAAGGACAAAAAGTTCTTCCGTAAGATTTCGAAACTTTTCGAGGATCGTGCTTCTATGATTGAAAAAGACGCGTACGATTGGGCAATGGGTGAACTTATGGCTTATGCTACTCTATTGAACGAAGGCAAGCGTGTCCGTATTTCGGGGCAAGATGTACAACGTGGTACATTCTCACACCGCCACGCGGTATTAACATTAGAAGACTCGGAAGAGAAATACATTCCATTGGCCAATGTCAAAGGTGGTGATAAATTCAATATCTACAACTCTCTACTTTCGGAGTATGGTGTTCTAGGTTTTGACTACGGTTATGCTTCGGCCAACCCGCAAGCACTTACAATCTGGGAAGCACAATTTGGTGACTTCTATAATGGTGCGCAGATTATTGTTGACCAATACCTGAGTAGTGCTGAAACCAAATGGAAACGCTCTAACGGTTTAGTAATGATGCTTCCACATGGTATGGAAGGTCAGGGACCAGAACACTCTTCAGGACGTATCGAAAGATTCTTAGAGCTGTGTGCTAACGACAATATGATTATTGCGAACTGTACCACACCTGCTAACTATTTCCATTTGTTACGTCGCCAGTTGGTTCGCGATTTCCGTAAACCGCTAGTTGTATTCACACCAAAGAGCTTGCTTCGCCACCCTAAAGTGGTTTCAAAAGTAGCAGACTTCACAAAGGTTAACTTCCAAGAGGTCATCGACGATACATCTGTAAAAGCAGCTTCAGTAAAACGTGTGCTCTTCTGTACAGGAAAAGTATACTACGATTTGTTGGAGAAACAACAAACTGAAAAACGTAATGATATCGCGATCGTACGTATCGAACAGTTATACCCTGCGCCAGTAGATCAATTACTAGCTATCCGTAAAAAGTACAACAAAGCTACAGCTTTCATTTGGGTACAGGAAGAAAATGAAAACATGGGCGCATGGCCATATTACTGTCGTTCGTTCCGTAGATCCGAAATTGAGTTTACAGACGTAATCGCAAGAAAAGAAAGCGGTAGTCCGGCAACAGGCTATATGAAACAACACATCGCTCAACAAGAAGCAATAATTAATAAAGCATTTGAATAACAAATTATAAAAGTCAAACGTTGTATATATAAGACCTATACAACGTTGGCTTTAAAAAGAACACATATGAGCTTAGAAATCAAAGTCCCTACGGTTGGTGAATCAATTACCGAAGTAACCTTAGCCCAATGGCTAAAAGAAGATGGCGACTACGTCGAAATGGACGAAAACATTGCCGAACTGGAATCAGACAAAGCTACATTTGAACTACCCGCAGAAAAAGCAGGTATTCTTCGTATCATCGCACAAGAAGGTGATACTCTAGAAATCGGTGCAGTAGTATGTACTATTGAAGAAGGTGACGCACCTTCTGGAGATAAAAAAGCAGATGCTCCTGCAGCTCCTGTCGCAACAACGGCTACACCTCAGGCTGTTGAAGCTTCCGAAAATCCAGATTCGTACGCCGCGGGAACAGCTTCTCCTGCAGCAGCGAAAATTTTAAGAGAAAAAGGAATTGATCCATCTACTATAAAAGGTACAGGAAAAGATGGTCGCATCACGAAAGAAGATGCTGAAAAAGCACAAGCTAAACCAGCAGCTCCTAAGGCTGAATCTAAGCCAGCCACAGCTACTACAGTACCTACAGTAGCGGGATCACGCAATGAGCGTCGTGAAAAAATGAGCTCTCTGCGTAAAACAATAGCAAAACGTTTGGTGTCTGTTAAGAATGAGACTGCAATGTTAACAACCTTCAATGAGGTAAACATGCAACCAATCATGGACTTAAGAGCCAAATACAAAGACATATTCAAAGAGAAACATGGTGTTGGTCTTGGTTTCATGTCTTTCTTCACTAAAGCTGTTACTACAGCATTGAAAGAATGGCCTGCAGTAAATGCACGTATCGAAGAAAACGAAATTGTTTATTCTGATTTTGCAGATATATCTATTGCTGTTTCTGCACCAAAAGGGTTAGTCGTTCCTGTAATCAGAAACGCAGAGTCAATGACTTTATATCAAGTAGAGAAAGAAGTTATTAATCTTGCGACAAAAGCTAGAGATAGTAAATTGACGATAGAAGAAATGACAGGTGGTACATTTACAATCACCAATGGTGGAGTATTTGGATCTATGATGTCTACTCCTATTATCAATGCTCCTCAATCTGCTATCTTAGGTATGCACAATATTGTACAACGTCCTATTGCAGAAAATGGTCAGGTTGTGATTCGTCCGATGATGTACATTGCTTTATCTTATGACCACCGTGTTATTGATGGTCGCGAGTCAGTAAGCTTCTTAGTCCGTGTAAAACAATTGCTAGAAGATCCTGCTCGTTTATTACTAGAAGTATAATATCACTAAATATACTAGAGTTTAAAGGACGTCTTTAACAGGGGCGGCCTTTAAAAAAAAAAAAAAAATAACTTGCCATGAAACAGTTGCTCTCTCGTATTATCCCTATATTATTTATCCTGTTTTTTGTTAGCAATAGCTACCTAAAAGCTCAAGAAATAGGCCTAAAATTAGACTTTTTTGGATATGCTGATAATAGAGAGTATGGCACCACTTATACGCAGGACAGAACTATCTTTGGCAGTTTAATATCCCCTCAACTGTACTTCAAACTAAATGATAACCACACCTTATATGGTGGGGTTCATTACAACAAGGATTTCGGCAGTCGCCAACAAGATAAGCGATCATTCAACCCCATAGCTTATTATAACTACACATCAACCAATATCGACTTTGCAATAGGATTCATACCACGATACGAACGCCTAAAAGATGTCCCTCGCGTAGTATTGGCGGATACCTTTATGTATGACCGTCCCAATCTAGAGGGGATGTTTTTCAAATACCGTAAAGGGGGCTTTGAACAACGCGTATTTATTGATTGGTTAAGCAAACAGACCTTTACAGATCGCGAACGGTTTATGGCAGGAATTGCAGGAAGTTACCGCCAAGGGCTGTTCTATGTAACCCATGCGGGGATACTCTATCATAATGCGCTAACGAGTAATGAAGAACTTGATGACCATATACAAGATAATGGCGTGATTACGGCAAATGTAGGTTTAGACCTAAGCGATAAAACGGCATTGGATTCTCTTACTATAGATGCTGGTGCAGTAGTTGGTTTTGATCGCATTCGTACAAAATACGAGATGCAGGTTACAAAAGGCTTTATAAGTACACAACATGTAGGCTATAAGAAATTTAGCGTAACGAACACCCTATACCTCGGACAAGCTCAAAACCTACCTAATGGAGACCCTTTCTATAGACGGGACAAGTATGACCGACTAGACCTTAGCTGGGCACCATTTGAATCGAAAGTTATTGATGCTAAACTCGTTTTATCTTTCCATTTTTCGAAAGGTCAAATAGACAATCAACAAGCCTTTACACTACGCTACAATTTTGGTCAATCATTATGGCGTAAATAAGCAAAAAAAATAAGCTCTTACTATTTTAAGGCATAACTTTTGTGTGCGTATCCAGAAAAATGCACATACATGCCCTATAAATTATTTCAACTTTTATTGCTAGCCTTTTTAACGCTACCCAATTATCTCTGTGCACAGCACAACTATTTTCTTTTTAAATACAATAAGCAGTTCGGACTGACGAATCTAGATGGAACCAGTATCATCGAAGGGAACTTCACTACGCATAGTGATCAAGTTAAAGACTACGCATTATTTGGCAATAAGGAAAAAAAGGAATTTTTAATCAACCTAAAAACAGGAAAGAAGGAGTCCTTTGATTATTTTGATGGTAATAGTATTTTCTTAGATAGTCAATACTTTGCTAATATCGAGAGGGAAGGAAAACACTTTCTTTGGGGACAGAGAACTGGAGAAATCCTCCCTGTGCCGAAAGCCCTACAGGGGCAGTTATTTCAGAGAGTCTATATGATAAATAAAGATTTTCTGTACGCTGTTGGTCAGGAGACTATCTACCCTCCTCAACCCAAAAAGAAAGCACCGACAAAAGCGCGAACAGGCACTCCCCCCCCTCCTATCGCTCCACCAGAGAGATTAGATCCACCTAGACAGGTAACCTATGTCTATATTTTCAAAAATGAACGAGCTATGCCGTTGATTACAAAAATAGAAGTAGACCAGGATAAACTCTTTGGAAGCAATACACCTACCGCTGTATTTGACTTCTATAATTTACAGAAAATAGATAAAGAAGTAACGGATGATCGTGTTTACTTAGCAACGGAACGCTCTTGGAATCCAGAGTTAAAGCCTTGGCACTTCTATTACGATGAGACCTTCAATATAGCATGTACCTATAATGCGGGTAATTTTATCGTTATGGACGGAAATTTCAAAAAGATAACAACTATAGCTTCGGAATACCGTTATGATAAGGATATGATTGCAGCTTATTTTCAATCTTTATACCCTGACAAAGAAGTTCGATTGGACTATGCTGGATTCTCTCCATCTGTCAGCATGGCCGGTAGTGCTAGAAAGCCATTTTGGCAAGTAGTACAAAAAGACGAGACTTACGAGATCAGTTATCTTAAAGAAGATCAATATATCCCCTATCTTTCTGCAGTAGCCGAAGAGGCAAAAGTATGGTACGACGATAAGCTGTACCTGAAAGACGAAAATGATAACGAATTAGTAGTGGAATTGAATAGAGTAACACTACAATTGCCTATTCCAATAAAGTATAAAGAACAGTTTAAAATACAACTTCTGTAAGAATTGGTCGTCATTCGGCGACCAATTTATTATGTATCATTCCATAGTTATACTGCTGTATAAAAGCGTGCAGCTTTTTCGTCAAACTATCGCTTACGGCTTTGTTGCTTTCTACAAGATTTTCTTTAAGCATTTTGTCTGTCTTTAGGTTGTACAAAGAACTAGGCTTTTGACCATCATAGGTCATAAAATAGTCTCCATTGAAGAAGTTAAACACCTCTCCAGAAGTGTTGACAACAAAGTTATCTTTACTTTTATCCAAAGCGTTGAAGCCAAAAGCGAAATAAGGCTTTGGATAATTTAAATAACTCAAGACTGTCGGCATGATATCAATCTGCTGCACCAACTTGTCAGAAACTCCTTTTAACTCTCCCCCCGGATGATAAAACACTATAGGAATCGCAAATGTATTGGGTAAGGTCTGGTATTCAGGTAGAGCGCTCAGACTTGTATGATCCGCACAAATTACAAACAATGTATTCTTATACCAATCGCTTTTAGATGCCTGATTAAAAAAGTGTCTTAACGCATTATCAGTATAACCAATTGGCTCCTGCAAAGGGACTGGTCCTTTGGGAAACACTCCCTGGTAGTGTTCGGGAACTTTAAATGGATGGTGGGAAGACAGAGAGAAAAAGCCAGCGAAAAAGGGCTGTTTTAAATCATCCATTTTATGCGCCATAAACTGCATAAAAGGCTCGTCCCAAATTCCCCAGATACCATCAAAATCTGCATCGTTATTGTATTCGTTTTTGCCAAAATAATGCTTGATCCCAGCCAACTGTGTGTATGCAGAAAATCCCATACTTCCATTTGGTGCACCATGAAAGAATGCGGTTTCGTAACCCTCGTCTCCTAACAACTTCGCAATGCTTGTAGTTTTATTGCCCGAATAGATAGATAAAACAAAAGGCTCACCTACGGACGGGACCCCTGTAATTACAGAAGGCAATGCATCGATCGATTTTCGTCCATTCGCATAAGAACGGCTAAAGGTAAAAGATTCTCCGATCAACGAATCCAAAAAGGGGGTATACCCTTTATAGTTTCCGTTGTCAATGTCTTTATTCAATGCACCAATATGTTCTTTTCCGAAACTTTCTAAAATCAAAAAGACAACATTGAGCTTGCGAAAAGAAGCAGAATCGCGGGGTTCATGCACTACCGGATATGAGGTATTAAGCTCCTCTTGGGAAAAATAGTGTTGTTCTTTAAGCTGTATTGCTTTTAGTGTCTTAAAAATAGTAAAAGGTGTGTTCAGGACAATGCTCATCTCCTCCGGATTCTTAACATAATCCCCAGCATTGCTCAACGTAATTGGTCTAGTACTATGAGCCCAACCACCACGTACACCACCTATAAATAAAAATACGACAACAAGTAGCGAAAGTAACTGGATTACGTAAAACGGCCATTTGATAGGTGTAGGCTTCGCCAACTGAACGCGATCATAACACCAAGCGATAAGAAAGACAAAACCAACGAAGGCCAGAAAAATAAACCAGTAATCCAGCATAAAATCCATGGCCAATTTTCCTAAGTTCTGTTCATTGGAAAACTGACTAAACACGGTACTCGTCGTCCGTCTCAACGTAAAAGGATAATAGGCATAATCAACCAAGTCTACAGCGACTGCCAAGGTATTAGAAACAATAAATACCCATTTACAAATCTTCTGATAAATCGGATGATATTTAAACGGAAAAGGGAGTATGACTAATAGAATAAAAAGAATATTGACATAGAGAATAGCAACAGTATCAAATTTGACACCCCCAACAAGCATAGTCATCAGAGAAGAAGTATCTACCTGTGGAAACAGTGAACTATTCAGGGCATAAAAGCCAAGTCTTAAAAGAGTATATAGAACAACTAAAAAAAGAAAGCTAATACCAAGTAATAGCAAAGAGTTTAAGCTTCCTTTTAAGGTCAATATTTTATTCATAGGAGCAATTAATACGCTAAAAACTGATTATAAACCCCTTGGTAATAAGCTTTAGCTATATTCAACAAACTATCTGACTTTGCTTTTGGAAATGAGGGATTAGCCTGAAAATTGATCGATTTACCAACATTATCGAAGGATAAAGCTTGTCCCTTTGTTATAATTCCAAAAGCATCTTTTGAATTGTAGAAAGCGACTTCTGCCGTGGTAGGATTGAATAGATCTCTGCTCCAAGGGTAGCGTTTGCTACTGGCTCCTAATTGCTGTAACAGAGTAGTCGCCAAATCGGTTTGATTACCTATTCTAGAAATTACCTTACCTCGGTATTCTTTCTTAATCACATCTCCAAAAAACACCAAGGGAATATGGAATCTATTGGGCTGTGACAAATCCCACTTCTCTGTAGGGAGGCGATGTCCATGATCAGCAATCAATACAAACAAAGTATTCTTATACCAGGATTCCTGTTTGGCTTTTTCTATAAAATCAAAAATCACGGAATCCGTGTAGTAGGCTGTACTCCTAAATTTATTGGGATTACTGTCGTTTCCAAATTTATACTGTCCCTTTAAATCAAAAGGCTCGTGATTGATCAGCGTAAACATCGTCGAGAAAAAGGGCTGTTGTTCTTTTTTGAAATCTTTAATCATTTGATTAAAGATCACATGATCATACACTCCCCAAGAAGCGCGTTCTTCATGCAGTCCAAAATTAGCTTGATCTACAACTCGGTCGATACCATGTGTCAGCATATATGACTTAAAATTATAGAACTCGCTCTGTCCACCATGATAGAATGAGTTACTGTAACCCAAGCTATCCAACTCCTCCCCTATGGCAGGAATATTTTCATGTTTGGGAATATACTTAATAATACTCTCAGGCCCCTGAGCTGGGAATCCACTCAGAATTCCGATCATTCCTTTGTCCGATCGATCGGAAGCCGCATAAATGTGATCAAAAAGAATCCCTTCATGGATCAACTTTTCCAGATTAGGGGTTATCCCTTGTTCCCCTCCCAGAGAAGCTACTAAATCGCCTACAAAACTCTCCATCATGATCAGAACAACATTGGGGCGTGTCGTATTCAGCACCTGTACCGCAGAATCCGGATTGTGCTCAAACACGGGCTTGATGGTAGATGCGATCGAAGCATCATCATTATAGAAAGGATAAGGATTACGTAATAATGTACTACGTGTGAAGTAATCACGTAGCAACGACCACTGTGTATTTACAGCGGCATGATTGTAAAATGTCTTCTCAGAAAAATAAGCTTTACTTGGATTTAACGGCGCTCTCCCATAGCCTCCACGAATGAAAGTAAACAGAATAAATATACCTATCAGGAACTTCATTAGATTCGGTAACGGCTTTTTTATATTAAAAAACCAAACAGATTTGAATAGGTATCTATAGAGGTAATATCCCAATACTATCCCCAGTATTATCCCGACAATAGGCACGAAAATAGGTGTAGATTCTGCAGAGGCTACTGCCCCTGATGGGGATGCCCAAAATGCATCGACAGCCCGCTTTGAGATCTTGTCGCCCCACTCCCGATAAATATTGATATTGATAAATGAAACTCCAAAGTATACCAACAATGCGACCAAGGTATAAACATCAAGGACTTTACGCTTTAGCCTGACCTTAGGCATGAAACTTAAGATACAATAAAATAGAAATGGAATTGCACAGATATAAGCGACCGCAGAAAAATCCAAGAATAAGCCGTGATAAAAAATCTTGACCACATCCATGAATGGACTTCCCTTTATCTTTTCAAAAAAAGAAATGATAAAGATAAAACGATCAATAAAACATATAATCAACCAAAATAAAAAATAACGAGTTAAAGCCTTTAACTCATTAACTAAGTTCTGCATCCTATTCTATTATAAAACGAGCAAATTTACGCTTAATTATCAATCTCTTAATCACCTATTAACATTTTTTTAACAGATTATATCTAACCTCTTCTTTATTTGAGCGAAGAAAGTGGGATTTCACAGCTTAAATCCTTATTTTTGTACACTTTTTACGCCATATTTATAGCAATGAGCATAGCAAAAACTTACAATCCAAAAGAAGCAGAAGACAAATGGTATTCCTATTGGATGGAGAATGGTTTTTTCCGTTCTACACCTGATGAACGCGAACCTTACACTATTGTAATGCCTCCGCCAAATGTCACTGGAGTGCTACACATGGGCCACATGTTGAACAATACTATTCAAGATGTATTAATTCGTCGTGCCCGTATGCAGGGTAAAAATGCATGTTGGGTCCCTGGTACAGACCATGCATCTATCGCAACTGAGGCTAAAGTCGTAGCCATGCTCAAAGAGCAAGGGATTGACAAAAAATCTCTGACTCGCGAAGATTTCCTAACCCATGCCTGGGAATGGAAAGAGAAATATGGAGGAATCATCCTTAAACAATTAGAGAAACTAGGTGCTTCATGTGATTGGGAACGCACTAAATTCACCATGGATCCGGAGCTATCAGAATCGGTCATCGATACGTTTATCAAGTTTTACAAGGAAGGATATATCTACCGTGGGGTGCGTATGGTAAATTGGGATCCCCAAGGAAAAACCGCATTATCGGATGAAGAAGTAATACGTAAAGAAGTCAATCAGAAACTCTATTATATCCGCTATAAGATAAAAGATAGTGATGAGTATGTTATTATAGCGACTACGCGTCCTGAAACTATAATGGCAGACACGGCAGTATGTATCAATCCCAATGACGAGCGCTACGCCCATCTGAAAGGAAAGACGGTATTAGTGCCTTTGCTTAATAGGGAAATTCCGATTATCCAAGATGAATATGTGGATATCGAATTTGGAACTGGCTGTCTTAAAGTAACTCCAGCACATGACCTAAATGACTATGAGCTGGGCCAAAAGCATAATCTACCTGTAATCGACATCTTGAATGACGATGGTACATTAAATGAGAAAGCGGAGATATTGGTGGGTGAAGACCGTTTTATAGCCCGTAAGAAGATCGCAAAATTGCTTGAAGAAGCAGAACAGATTGAGAAAATCGAAGACTACAAGTCACAAGTTGGTTTTTCTGAGCGTACCGATGCTGTTATCGAGCCTAAGCTTTCTATGCAATGGTGGTGTAAAATGGAAGAACTGTCTAAACCTGCCTTGGAATATGTTGAGGATGGTACAATAAAATTGATTCCAGAAAAATTCTTTGCTTCTTACAAGCATTGGATGGAAAATGTAAAGGATTGGTGTATCTCCCGTCAGCTTTGGTGGGGACAGCGTATACCTGCTTGGTACAATGATAAAAATGAATGGGTAGTTGCTAAAACTGAAGCAGAGGCTATCCAGGAGTTTGAGATACAGGGAAAATCCGCTGTAGGAATCCATCAGGAAGAAGATGTATTGGACACTTGGTTTTCTTCAGGGCTATGGCCTATGTCTGTGTTTGACGGTGTACGGAATCCGGAAAATGAAGAATTTAAATACTATTACCCTACGAATGACTTGGTAACTGCTCCTGAGATTCTTTTCTTCTGGATTGCACGAATGATCATTATGGGGCACGACTATACGCAAAAGCCTCCTTTCCGCAATGTATACTTAACAGGTATCGTACGCGACAAATTAGGCCGTAAGATGTCTAAGTCCTTGGGTAACTCGCCAGATCCTATTGAGCTAATGGCACAATACGGAACCGATGGTGTACGTGTGGGTATGTTGCTTTCGTCTCCCGCGGGAAATGACCTTATGTTTGATGTTTCCTATTGCGAGCAAGGCCGTAATTTTGCGAATAAAATATGGAATGCTTTCCGCTTAGTAAAAGGTTTGGATAGCATAGAGGCTCCAGCAACGGATGCTCAAAAAACAGCTGCAGAATGGTTCGAAAACCGCTTTAACCAAGCTGTAGTTGAAATCGAAGAACACTTTAACAATTACCGTCTATCGGATGCTCTGATGACGACTTATAAATTGATATGGGATGATTTCTGTGCGTGGTATTTGGAACTGGTTAAGCCAGCTTATCAGACACCAATCGAATCAGAAACGTTGGAAACTGTTAAAGTATTGTTCCAAAAAGTGCTTACCCTAGCTCACCCGTTCATGCCGTTCCTGACAGAGGAATTGTGGCACGATGAGTTATTTGGTAACCGCGAAGCAAAAGATTGTGTAATTGTTGCGGAATTTCCTAAAATAACAGCTTTTGATGAACAGATAATAAAAGAGTTTGCCTCTGTACAACAAATCATTTCCGAAGTACGCAATATTCGTAATTCGAAAGGAATGTCTCCTAAAACAGCATTGCCATTAGCGATTAATGCTTCTAATATGGATTTTTCTAGATACCAAGATAGTATTATCAAATTAGCTAATATTTCGGACCTAACATTTGTACAGGAAAAGGTAACAGGTGCATTAAGCTTTTTGGCAGGAAAAAGTGAATGTTACGTCAAACTCGATACAGACAATATCGATATCGACGCTGAAAAAGAACGTATCAATAAAGAAATCGACTACTTAAAAGGGTTCTTGGTTTCCGTAGATAAGAAATTATCCAACGAGCGCTTTGTTCAGAATGCTAAACCTGAAGTAATACAAAACGAACGCAATAAAAAAACAGATGCTCTAGCTAAGATTGAAATCTTAGAAGAAAGCTTAGCATCTCTGGGATAAATAACACCAGGAATAAATTTAAAGCCTCACTTTTGTGAGGCTTTTTTTTATCCCCGTTTTCAGTGATTGTGCAGGTTCTTTTTTTTTCGGTAATTCGCATTATATATTATAAGAACACATGAAAAATATACTTTTCAGTTTATTATTAATGGTTTGCTCTAATACCTTATTTGGTCAAGAGCAACCCGCGGCTTATATACTAGAAGAAGGTTACGACTTCTGGATGAAAGAAAAAGGTGATACAGCTTATGTCTTTGCTGATGTAGCATACATAAGGGACTATCCCGGCACCAAGGGGAAGCTCCTAGATTCCATTCCACAGGAAACATTGGTTATTATTAAATCAGACTGCTACAACAATTCTACAGCGAGGGGATTTGAAGCCCCTTGGCGTAAGATATCGTATATCAAAGAGGGTAAACAAAAAGAAGGATTCATCTGGTCTGGTCTTTTGGCAATAGGACGTATGCAATGTAAAGATGGTACTATTTTCAGTGTCGGTTTTTTGCGTCGTGATAAGGAGACATCCTATAGTCCTGAAGCCTATATGCTACA
>JAITLW010000335.1 GCA_031277715.1 Sphingobacterium sp.
TAAAAAAAAGATGCATCTACAGTAGTCGCCCCCATTGACGCTAAATGCGAAGAATAAATCTGGCAATCGATCAACTCCAGATCAAAGTTTTGACATAGGTAAATCAGGGCAGCCTTTGAGGCATCAGGAACCTTAGAAAACATGCTCTCTCCACAGAATACCTTACCGATCAAAACACCATATAATCCGCCTACAAGATTTCCGCCTTGACGCACTTCAATACTATGTGCATAACCTTCCTGATGTAATCGGGCATAAGCAGTCAACATATCGTCTACAATCCACGTCCCATCCTGCCCCCTTCGTGCTACAGTAGAACATTGCTGCATGACATCTTCAAAACAGGTATTAAAGGATAGCTCAAATATATTCTTTGCAAGCACCTTAGTCATCGACTTGCTCACCTTGACCTGCTGAGGGTAAAGAATAAAACGTTCATGAGGAGCGTACCACAGGATAGGTGTATCATCGCTGTACCAAGGAAATATCCCATTCTTGTAGGCCTCGAGTAATCGCTCGGTACGAAGATCACCACCTACTGCTAGAAGCCCATCTTCCTCCGCCAACTGTACATCGGGAAACAGAATTAAATCTTCATCTAACTGAAATACCATGGAACAATAGACTTAGAACTACTAATCTGGTTGTCTTGGTTCCTTACTGATTTCGTCAAAAAGGCGATCCATATGCTCGACATACTCATTGGTATCGTCAAGAAAAAACTCCAAATCTGGAACAATTCTAGCCTGATTCTTAATTCGTGCACCTAGCTTATACCTGATTTCACTAACTTTAGCCTTAATGCTTGCGATATCATCTTTGGCGGTATTGGTATTCAAAAAACTTAGATATACACGAGCTATCGCAAGATCTGGAGTAACACGAACCTTTGTTACTGTAATAAAAGCTCCCGGAGCCCAATTTTTTCCGTCCCGTAAAAACAGTTCGGCCAAATCCTGTTGGATGACTCCCGCGAATCTTTGTTGTCTCTTACTTTCCGTTCCCATGCTATATGAATATTTAAAATAATAATACAGGCGTCGACAATGTCCACACCTCACCTCTCACAAAATTAGACAAAATGCTTTGTATTCACGAACACCTGAAATAAAACTTTCATCCCTACCATTGATTCAATAACAGAGATGAACCGATCCCGATGTTATCGGGTAGCTCTCCAATGTCAAAGCAAAAAGAAATCATCATGAAAAAAGTTCTTGATGTCCTTTAAACCGAATGAAGAAAGCTCATGGCACTCTTTAATCATAGTATCGAATCAATAACAGGTACATTTTAGGCAAAAAAAAGACTTGTCGCGGGCAAGTGGACAAGTCTTCATCAAAATTAGTTTATAATTGGGTAAAAAAATTTCTTTCAAGTTTTAAGACTTTGCCGTCTATCAATATTCAGTTGTTTACTTTTTGTTGGTTACAAATGTGAGTAAAGACTCACAAAGTATTTCTTTTCATCTCCCTTTGTGTTACAAACATAAGCAGATATTTATAATAACCGAAAATATATTTTAAAAAAAAGTAAGTGGTCACTTTTATGACTATTCACTCTTCTTCTTTCTTTTGTGTAAACACATCAATCGATTGCCTTCCAAATTCATTGCTGTAGACCTTAATTAAAACACCTACTGAAGAGAGGATGAGTGGCCCAAAGATAAGCCCCAGCATACCAAACATATTTAGCCCCAATAGTACACCGAATACCGTAATCATTGGTGGCACATTTCCTAAAGTCTTTAATATCGTAAATCGCAATATATTGTCGATACCCCCCACTAGGAAAAAGCAATAGATCCCCAGACCAATACCACTGGCTGTCTCTCCGGATGCCAGCACCATTATCGTAACCGGAACATAGATCGTCATTGTTCCTAAAACCGGAACGATTGAAGCCACCCCTGTAAGCACGCCCAATAGCACAAAATTCTCTACCCCAAAAATCCAATAGCCCAGCATAGCTACCAATCCCTGACAGATACCCAAAATAGGAATACCTAACGCATTGGACCGTACCATCAAATTCACCTCATTCCAAATCTCGTTCTTGCTACGAATAGAGAAAGGTATCGCTCTTTCTATCGCTCTCTCCATCGCTTTACCATGCACCTGCATAAAGTAAAGGACAAACAGCGTTACAACTACATTAATAACCACCTCGACAACAGAGTTTACGATATTGGGGATATATCTCGTGAGCCGCTGCACAAAAGCCAACAAAGCTTCATCCGACATATCTATATCTTTAAGCAGTGGTTTGTCTTTCATATACTCCTTTACCAGGTTAAACTGGTCGACCAACCGGTCCGTATTCGTCAAGAATGTAGACAGCTGTGGTGCCAAGTAATCGACAATAGCCCATATCGGCAATACGATAAAAACGATCGAAATAAAAATATACATGACGCTGGTCATCGACTTATTCCACTTGCGTCCTTCGGTAAGTGAAAAATAAGAACTTCGGAATAAGATATACAGGGTAATTGCTCCCAAGAAACCTGGCAGATAATACAGTAGATTCTTAAAAATCAAAATGCAGATCAACAGGATAATCAGAATCAGCATAATCTGATTAATGGGTGTATTATTTATCTGCTTAGCTCTCATATTATTTAGATTCTAAATCAATTAATCTCTTTGACCTTTTTAACACTCAGCACG
>JAITLW010000346.1 GCA_031277715.1 Sphingobacterium sp.
TAACTGCCATTCTTTACTACACGCGTAAGCTTAAGTAAGGATTGTACCTGTGGACCTAAGTCTAAGTAATGCAAAAAAGCGTCTTTATCGTAGCCTACATCTACAAACGCGGCATTCAATCCAGGCATAATCTTTTTGATGCGGCCGAGATAAATATCTCCTACCGAAAAATGATTATCTACCTGTTCCTTATTTAGTTCTACAAGTTGCTTGTCCTGTAGTAAAGCAATAGTCACCCCATTCTCAGGGGTCGAATCGATAATTAATTCCTTTACCAACAGCTACTAAATTTGGGGACAATAGCACCTCGCGCACTATCTTATTTCATCCCAATGAAACATAAATTTGTTTAAGAAAACTCCATCAAAAGATGGCAGTTTAACATTCACAAAAAACAAATGTTCTTCAATGAAAAATACAATCTATGATCAAACAGCTAAGTTTATCATAGATTGTATAGCGTCTCGGAAGACTAATCTCCTTAGACCATCAACAAGAACTATTTTTTCTTGTGTCTATTTTTTCTTAAACGCTTTTTACGTTTGTGAGTAGCCATTTTGTGTCTTTTTCTTTTTTTTCCGCTTGGCATAGCTTAATGTTTTTAAATAATGTTAATGAATTTTGTTAATTATTATTTACTCAATGCTTCTATCTGACGATCAATATATTGAGATAAGGTCGGGTCTGCAGCTATTTCTTTGCTTTTTTGATAAGCCGCAATAGCTTCATTCTTAAGACCGATTTTTTCGTAGCTCGTAGCTAAATAAAAGTAAGATTCTGCATCTGGCTTTACTTCGATAACAGTTTTGAACCGCTCTATTGCTTTATCAAATTGTTGCGAACGTATAGAGAATAAACCTAACGTCTTATTGGCTTCTACATTTTTTGGTTCTGCCGCAACGACCTCTCTAAGTAATGCAATACCCGCCATAGGATTATTTGATCCTGTAACAAGCGCTGCTCCTAGTCCAGTTTTTGCAGGCAAACTATTAGCATCTAATTCGACCGCTTTTTCGTAAGCAGCAATAGCAAACTGATTCAATGCTGTAGCCATTACTGTATCCTGTTGATTGGTGTAACCTGCACGAAAAGCATCCCCGGCTTTCAACCAGTATTCAAACTTAGGGGATAGTTGTGCTAGCTCCTGATAAATGAATCCTTGAGGAATCGGTTTGGCCACATCGTCCCATTTAGTCACTAATTGCTCTAGTAACGCAACTTTTTGTTCACCTTCAGCTTTCTCTACTTGGGCTTCGATAGCTGAAATATCTTGGGATAGGGAAGAATTAATACTCTGTTTTGCAATTTCAGAAACGCTCTTCAACGTGTACATCGATGATGAAGACTCTTCTGTCGTTGCCTCAGTGGCGCCTTTATTCTTATCTACCAAACCTTTAATAGGCTGAGCCAGTAGTCCTCCCATTAGTACAACGACTAATGCAATAACGATAATTTGTTTGGTATTAAGCATAGGGCTAATTTAAATTAATTTTTTACTTTATTACCATTTTTTACTTTTTCAACAAAAACTTTTGCTGGTTTGAAGCTTGGCACAAAGTGCTCAGGGATAATAATTGCTGTGTTTTTGGAAATATTACGTGCTGTTTTCTCTGCTCTCTTTTTAACAACAAAACTTCCAAATCCTCTAACGTATACATTCTCTCCTTCAATCATCGCATTTTTAACAACCTTGAAAAACGCTTCAACCGTTTCTTGTACATCAACCTTCTCTAAGCCTGTCTTGTTAGAGATCTCTGCAATAATTTCTGCTTTAGTCATATCTATTATTCTGTAATTATATTATTCCACCATAAACCCACATTTGGGGTTGCAAAATTATCTTTTTTAAATGAGCTTTGAAAATATTTTGAATCATTTCTCCAACATATTTTTTTCATTTTCAAACGATTACCCCCAAGTGAGACACAACCTGCACTTCAAATCGGACGCAAATCTACCATTATTTTGCTGATTTTCAAATATTTATTACTTTTTTGACAAATACGCCTCGGCCAAATAATTCAAGTCTTCCTCTTGATGCAACGCCGAAATCACAACCCTATTTAGCAAGGGACTATCGGGTAACGGATAGGGAAAACTGGAAATAAGAACGCTACGATGCAAGAAATGCCGATACAAATGAGCATCACTTGATGTAAAAACAGGAAAAGCAGGAATAGAAGAAAGTCCCTTATCTTCCTTCATCAATGCACTAAAATACACAATATTATGATGCAATTGACTAAAAGCACCCTGATAAAACTCAACTCCGTTGACAAGGGCATATATCGCCGCTGGAGATGGAGGCGATGCTCCTCTAAACATAGGATGCCGCTTTATCTCCTCGATTATCTCACGGTCTCCCATTACAACTCCTGCATCGGTCCCCATGCCTTTCGCCAATGAGGCAACCAATAAAACTTCAACATTGGGCTTATTCTGAACAAACTCAAGGTTGACAGAAATAGCGTCCCTCCTAGTTATCCCAATCCCATGCGAATCATCCAGAATAAAAAACAGTTGTTTAGCAGGGGCACACAATTCGATAAATGGCTTAAAATCGTAATAGCTAGGCGTCAAATTATCTAGCGTATTAGAGACAATCAAAAAATTTGTTTGTTGGGAGGAGTTAATATAAGCAATAGTTGCATCACGCCAATCTTCGAACGATCGACGGTCTGCCTGCACACTATCAAGCCACAAAGCAGGATGAGCATCCGGTGCATACAGCACTTCTCGACCAATCGACAAGGTACGTACAGCAACCTGCGCTGCCAAATAGCCACTAGACAGCAAACCCGCGGCGCTAAAACCAAATCGCTCAGCCAAAGCCTCTTCAGCATCATCATAGATACCTAATTGTACATTATTGGACCGTGAAGTTCCGTTATTCAACCCATAGATATCGATTCCTTTTTTATATAATTCAATATAACCTGGATTATCCAGCAACCCCAAATAGGCTGTCCCCCCAAAAAAGCGATATGGCTCCCCATCTTTGACTATTATCCGTCCTGTGGACTGGTGCAACTGCTGAAATGCTGTCATATCGACTAAGTTAAATATTTTCCTGTAAAACCATTCGCTCCCAAAGATCAATACAGATGATAGTTCAACGGCAAACTCAACCCTAGGGAAAAGCTAACCCCCTTAATTGG
This sequence comes from Sphingobacterium sp., assembly GCA_031277715.1. GTDB lineage: Bacteria > Bacteroidota > Bacteroidia > Sphingobacteriales > Sphingobacteriaceae > Sphingobacterium. Next base: position 3,159 of record JAITLW010000346.1, read on the forward strand.
GCCCAAATCTTCTTTAACCTTCAAATCAAAACCGTAACCAACACCAAACTCTACCAAATTAAACAAACCAACACCAACTTTGGGAGTAACAGTGTAAGGTGTCACCTCTCCTTTGATAAACGGCCAGGCCCCTTTGGCACCCAAATAGTAAGTGACTCCCAATTCGGGTACAACGTGGGCTTTTCTATTCTTCCAGGTTATATTTGCTCCTCCATCGACCCTCAGATAATTTGCATAACCTAAATCCGTAAGCCCCCAAAAGGAAGCTTTCAAGAAATTACTTTTTTGATATTGATAGCCTAAGGAAGGGCCCCAGATCCATTTGTTGTGGACAATCTTTTCTTGCGCCCGTATTATATTGACTGATACAGGAAGCAATAGTAATAAACCGAAGATATACTTCATTCCTACGTTGTATTTAAATTATCAATTATATCCAGCAGAACTGCGGCCTGATTCATTTTCTCATCCTTCGCGGCATAGAGTAGCGTAAGATCACCATCCTCCCCCAGCTTTTTCAAACGCAACAAAGCATCCATCTTTAAGGACAACTCTTCCCTATAACGCAAAATAAATTCTTCAAATCGCTCGGGCTGATGCCCAAACCATTTGCGAAGCGCTGTTGATGGCGCTATATCTTTGTTCCATTCGTCCAGTTTAGCAGCATCTTTACGCATGCCCCGTGGCCAAAGACGATCTATCAGCATACGATATCCGTCACTAGCATTCGGCTCTTCGTAGATTCGCTTTATCCTTATCATATGATATATCAAATTAACGCCCTGTCCTCATCAAAGGCATTTAAATATTTCATTATATAATAATCTTTATCTTTCGACTTATACTGCTGTATATATCTTGGATGTTCTAAAACCACAATCTCCCCAAAGAGTCGTATCTCCTTATTGAGCGCCTGAATATACTTGGCGTTCTTCTTTCCTAAAACAAAAACTTTAGTCGTATTTAGCCCCATGCCCACATGCTTTTTCAAAGAAGATATCATAAAATCTTTCACATCCCGAAACAATTGTGGTGCATCGTAATAGTTAGCATTAACCCAAGTTCCAGCCTTTACCTGACGCACAATAGCTAAAGGAAATGGGGAGTTAATGTAAAATCTATTATAAAAATCGGCAACCCCGCCATAGGCTTCTATCATATCATACATATAAACCGAAGAAATTTCATGCGTATGTGCAGTGTCCATCGAAATACCGCATATACTGGACAACCTTTTGGTATCTGTAAACGGGACGCCCGTAACACCTGCCCCATGTCTACTGGGATTGATACCAATAATAAAATCCCGAGGTACGGTATCATTATAGTATTTCTTATAAAATTGTTGCATCACCAACATGGTTTCCGGATTATCCAGATAAGGGTTCACCACCTGGAATCCTTCTGGCAGATTACCATCATAATACAATGCACGATTAAACGCAATTACCTTATCTGCAAAACATTTTTCCATCGCTATTTATTTGCCGTCAGCCTTCACTTCCCCAATTTTTCTTGCTCACAAAGCGATTTGCCCGGTGAGAGCTCGTGACCAACACTAAAAACGGCACAAGCAAGTTACGGAAATTATTAGAATCACAAGGCTAAGCGAACTGAACATTTACCTATGCGATAGTAGATTTACCTACATTAATTCTCCCCCCTTTTTAGCTTTTCAACAAACAAAGCAGGCGTTATATTTGTATCTTAGTAAATATTAAACAACATCTACATATGCGATTATTTTATTTATGCACTTTACTTTTGAGTGCAGCATCTATTTATTGCGTTCGGGCACAACAGAACCAGATTTTATTGGAGAATGTTCGAATATTAGACCAAAAAACACAATCACTCACCGCCCCTAGTCATGTTCTAATCAACGGCAACACCATCAAAAAGATTAGCACATCACCAATTACGGTCAACAATAAAGAGGTCGTAAAAATCAATGGCGCAGGAAAAACCTTAATGCCAGGACTGATTGATGCGCATGTACACATGGTCTTTGGTTCGCTGACAATGCCTCAAATGGTAACGAACGATCTTTCAGAGGAGTTCCTTGTTAAAACGATAGGACAATCTGCGCACAATATGCTAATGCGCGGTTTTACAAGTATCCGTGACGTAGGGGGACCTATATTTCCACTGAAGGCCGCTATTGATGCTGGAAAACTTTCTGGCCCTAGAATATGGCCCTCGGGGGCTACAATCAGCCAAACGGCTGGCCACGGAGACTTCAGGACACCAGATGAAAAATCAAGGCGCTTTTTCGGCGTCGTATCGCGTGCAGAAAGATATGGAGCCACATTCATCGCAGATGGACGGGATGAGGTGCTGACTGCAGTACGGGAAAATCTCCGCTTTGGAGCAAGCCAAATAAAACTCATGGCTGGAGGTGGAACATCGTCTGCCTACGATCCGGTAGACGTCACACAATACACACTTGATGAGATGAAAGCAGCGGTAGAAGCGGCTGAAGACTGGGGAACCTATGTGACTGTACACGCCTATACGCCCCGAGCTATTCGACGCGCTATCGAGGCTGGCGTAAAATGTGTTGAACACGGCCAATTGTTAGATGAAGAAACGTTAAAGCTAATCGCCGAAAAAGATATTTGGCTAAGTCTTCAAAACCTAGTGGACGACACTCCAGATATGGATCCACAACGAATAGCAAAACGTAAGCCTGTAATTGAAGGACAGGAAAAAGTATGGCCCTTAGCAAAGAAACACAACGTTAAACTGGCTTGGGGAACAGATTTTCTTTTTGAACCAGAACTCAACGAACAACAAAACGATTTTATCCTACGCCTGCAAAAGTGGTTTACCAATGCTGAAATCTTAAAAATGGTAACACAAGATAATGCCGAATTACTGCAGCTTTCCGGACTTAGAAGCCCCTACCCAGGGAAATTAGGCGTTATCGAGGAAGGTGCTATGGCTGATATGCTACTGGTTAACGGAGATCCCTTGAAAGATTTGAAATTGATTGCCAATCCTGCAAAAAACTTTGTCGTGATCATAAAGGATGGAAAAATATATAAGAACATCCTAAAGAAATAAGTATAGGGAAAACAAAAAAGCCTCTCCACCTAGGAGAGGCTTTTTTTGTGACCCCGCTGAGGCTCGAACTCAGGACCCACAGATTAAGAGTCTGTTGCTCTACCAACTGAGCTACGAAGTCATTAACACAAATGTAATATCTGAGGTTTAAAATGTCAATGTTTTTTTTGACTTATTAAAGCCAAAAGAAATATAACAGCACCAATCTTCATACGGTCAGGCTACTTCTTTTCTTCGTAAACGATGTAACTAATTACGTAATAATGTTTCGAGTTTTCCAGCATCGCCTTCGCCTCTAGAATATTTGAAGACAAATCAACAGTTCCACAAAAACGTTCTATATTATATCTCTTATCCCACCACGATGAAGCATATACCAATACTGGTATCTCCACATTCAACACCCAATTCGTTTTACTGTAACTTCGCCAACTATAATCCTGACCAAGCCTTGACCGATGTTTCTGCAGCTTAATCCCCTGTAATGTCCCTGCATAAGATTCCACCTTTAAAAGCGTAAGACTATCCAAATCTTTAGTAAAAAAAGTGATTTTATCGAGGTAATCGAAGCTCATCTTATTTGCAAAAGGATCATTATCCTTATAGTAACGATAGGTGTTATCGTTCATCAAACCAACGCTACGTCTCTTAACACGCTCACCATCCTGGTATTCGGTAAGAATTACATCAAAAAGATAGCGCTTGTCAAAAGGTTGTAGCGGTACATTAAAAATGTTCATACCCAACATTTCAAGGGCTTTAAGAATCTGCGCCTGATTAACGCTTTCTGCATTAAACCGGTTATGCTCATCTTCCTTTTCAATGATAGTGCGCTGATCTTTATGATAAGCCTGAGCAAATACAGTTATGGGAAATAGATACAACAGTAAAAGGAACGAGTAATTCTTCATGGATTTAATAATCTATCATTTATTGCCGTAAATGTAACAGAATATATCCAATAATATCGGTTTTGCAGTTCTAGGCGAAATAACTTTTAAACCTTTGACCACTCTCCATACCCCACCATATGGATTATTAATCAAACCGAATCACCTTCATCTTTGGCACCAATAGCTTCATTATTCCCCAAGCCAGCAGATAGGCAATAGCACAAAAACTAAACATGATGGTATATCCCGTTTCGATATCTCCCAATAACTCATAATGATCAAATAGATATCCTCCTATCTTAGTAATCAACGCTCCTCCAATCCCTCCCGCCATTCCTCCTATCCCAACAACGGAGGCAACTGCTCTTCGGGGAAACATATCCGATACCGTCGTAAAAATATTTGCGCTCCAAGCCTGGTGCGCAGATGCGCCAACACCAATAAGTAAAACAGGGATCCAAAAACCATACTGCCCTAAAGGCTGCGCCAAAAGAACTACTAATGGAATAATAGCAATCGTAAGCATCGCTTTCATACGTCCTTCGTAAGCCGGGTACCCTCTGTCTATGTAATATTTGGGGAACCAGCCCCCGCCGATACTACCGACCATAGTCATACTGTATAGAACAGCTAAGGGCAACATAATATCTTCGTTCACTATATTATATTGATCTTTAAGATATCCTGGCAACCAAAACAGGAAAAACCACCAAACACCGTCTGTCATGAATTTTCCCGCCGTAAAAGCCCAAGTCTGCCGATACCCTAACAATTTAATCCATGACACGGGACCTTCTGGCACATCCATTGTGCCGGACATCAACTTCCGCTTGTCTTCTTCCTGATCTTTACTAATATATGCTCTCTCCGCTGCCGACATACGTTTTTGCTCCTGTGGCTTATCATAAAAGATAAACCAGAATATCAACCACAGAAAACCGATTGCCCCCACTATTTCGAAGGCCACTGCCCAGCCCCAGTGCCCAGCGATCCAAGGCACTGTAAGCGGAGCCAAAATAGCCCCCACATTGGCCCCAGAATTAAACATTCCCGTGGCCAACGAACGCTCACTCTTCGGGAAATACTCAGCTGTAGCCTTGATTGCAGCAGGGAAATTACCCGCCTCCCCGACCGCCAATACTGTTCGGGCAAACATAAATCCAACGATAGACACCGGAACAGATGCAATCCCCACCCAACCAAATACCCCAACGATCCCCTCTCCTATTGCTATAGCATAAGCATGGATAATAGCCCCTACAGACCATAAGATAATGGACCAAGTATAGCCCCATTTTGTACCAAACCGATCCACAAATCTCCCCGCAAAAAGCATCGATATTGCATAGACAAACTGGAACACGGCGGCAATGTCAGCATAGTCGCTATTGGTCCATCCGAATTGTTCCTCTAAAGTTGGCTTCAATAAACTGAGCACCTGCCGATCCATATAATTTATAGTCGTTGCAAAAAACAAAAGTGCACAGATTACCCATCTATAGTTACCTATATTAGCTGTTCTCATCGGTTTAAACTGGCTATGTAACTGGTCTTTAACTTGTTTGTTGCCTAGCTTGTTTTACAAGATCTAAAGCTAGTAACGTTCTTTCTTCTAGTCCTTCGGTACGCCTAGGATCGATCAATTTGCTTCCCATTCCTACAGCACATACTCCTGCTTTAAACCAGGACTGCAAATTATTGAGTTCTATATCCACCCCTCCTGTTGGTATAAAAAGCTGCCCCCTGAACAATTCTTTTATCGCTGACATATACTCTGCCCCGAGTATATTAGCAGGGAATAGCTTAATTAAGGCAGCGTCATATTCTTGTGCTGTGTAGATCTCAGTAGGCGTCATGCAACCCGGAATCCATAACAACCCAGCTTCATTAACCAACTGTCCCACAACAGGACTTACAATCGGGGAAACAATAAAATCGGCCCCTAAATCTATAAAAAGGGTTGCTTCCTTACTGTTTTTTATAGTTCCGATTCCCAAGTATAGCCCGGGCATCTCCTTATCTCTAACAGACAATAATTCTTTAAAAACAGTCTCTGCTTTGTCACCTCTATTGGTAAACTCAAACACCCTTATTCCCGCTTTGTAGAGCGTCTTTACAAGAGCAATCGACCCATCGATATCATCATGATAAAATAAGGGCAATATACCTTGCTGTAAAATCGCTTCTAATACCGTTGTTTTCTTGTTCATCTCTTTATTCGTTTTTGAATGTCTGTGACCGAACTCTCCGTCGCATCACTCGCTATAAATAATTTATCGAAAGCCGCTGCTGTAGCAAACTCCAGTGTGTCACGCATTCCAATCTCTTGATACAATCCATATATCAGCCCGCCCATAAAGCAATCTCCGCTTCCCACTTTGTCAAGAATCTCTTCTGCTCGGTACTCTTCGGAAATCAACAGTTGTTCCTCTCCAAAAAAGGTGGTAAAATATTGAATACCTTTTTCTAGATAATCAAATCTAAATGTGTTGGCTACAAACTTACATTTTTCAAACCGCGACACTAACTCCAGACTTGTTCTCTTTGCCTGCTCTTCAAGCATCCCTCGTTCATAACTCTCTTTCACCTCTTTTAGCCCTGGGGCCAATGAAGTGCCTAACATTTGCTGCGCAGCCCACACATTCCCCATAATAAGATCAGAGTAAACTGCTAGATCTGGCATTATCTCTATTGGTTGTTTCCCGTATTTCCATAATTTTGAACGGTAATTGAGATCCAATGAAACAAAGATGTTTTGACGTTTTGCTTCTTTTACCGCTTCCAGACAGATATCGGCCATTTCCTGAGATATAGCTGGGCATATAGCCGAAAAATGAAACCAGGACACCCCTTTGAAGATAGACGGCCAATCAATATCGGAACGATTTAAGTTAGCAAATGCTGAATCTGCCCTATCATATATAACTCCTGCATGTTTTACATCCTTCCCTTTGGGCAGATAGTACAGCCCTAAGCGATTTCCCTGTAACAACATGTGGTCGACATCTACTTTTCTTGCTTTCAAGTGTTCTAAAATCCCCGAGGTTATATCATTTTGGGGCATAGCCGAGAGATAGGCAGAAGGCAATCCCCATGTCGCTAGAGCTGACGCCACATTAAGTTCTGCTCCTCCAACAAAAAACGGCAAAGCTCCTGCTCCGACCCAATCCTGAGAAAGATCAGGACAAATACGGAGCAGAATTTCTCCAAAATTTAAAATCTTACCATTCATTACTTAAAAAATCTAAAATATTCCCGGGCATTATAATAACTTATATCCCGTATGATCTTACCAACCCATTCTATATCATCAGGGATTTCTCCCTTTTCCATATCTGTTCCAAAAATATCGCAAACTAATCTTCTGAAATACTCATGCCTAGGAAAGGACAAAAAGCTCCTAGAATCGGTCAGCATTCCTACAAAATTACTGATTAACCCAATATTGGACAGCGCATTAATCTGTTTCGTTATTCCATCTTTTTGATCCAAAAACCACCAAGCGGAACCAAATTGAATTTTCCCTCGCACAGACCCGTCATTAAAATTGCCTGCCATACTCACAAACAACTCGTTATCTGCCGGGTTCAGATTGTACAAAACGGTCTTAGCTAACTTACCCCTACAGTCCAATCCATCTAAAAAACCTGATAATTCCTGAGCTTGCTTAAAGTCACCGATTGAATCATGCCCCGTATCTGCCCCTTTAAGACCGAAGATACGGGTATTATTATTACGTAAAGGTCCTATGTGATACTGCTGTACCCAGTTTTTCTCGTGGTCCCATTCAGCAAAAGAAACTAAAAGTGCAGATTTGAATTTAGACACCTCTTCTAGTGTCAGCTGTCTTCCCACACGTATTTTTTCAAAAATTATCTTCAGTTCATAATCCGTATACTTTGCGGTATACAATTGCTCTATCCCGTGATCGGACACATTACAACCCCGAGACTCAAAATAATCGTGTCTTGCTCTGAGAGCATCTATATAATCATTAAAACTATCTATCGATCTTCCCGTAACGTCTTCTAGCTTATCAATATACTCATTTAATGCTATGACATTACCAGCTTCCATAGCTTTATCCGGCCGAAATGCAGGCAACATCTTGAAAGTCTCTCCCTCCGTGGCTATTTGCTGATGATAATCTAGATGATCCAAAGGATCATCTGTGGTACACACGACCTCAACATTCATTCGTTTCAACAGATTCCTTGCAGAAAATCCAGCATCGGCAATCTGCTCTGCTGTCTGTTCATAAATTTTTTCTGCTGTAGCCGGCGACAGTAAATCCGTAATCCCAAAATAGCGCTGCAACTCGAGATGGGTCCAATGATATAAAGGATTTCGTAAAGTATAAGGTACTGTCTCCGCCCATTTCAGAAATTTCTCTTTATCAGAAGCTTCTCCTGTAATATATACTTCATCTATACCATGCGCCCGCATTGCCCTCCACTTATAATGATCATGAGCTAGCCACAGTTCCCCCAGATTATCAAAAACTTTATTATCTGCGATCTGCTTTGCAGGCAAATGATTATGATAATCTATAATGGGTAAATCTTTTGCATAATTGTGGTATAAGTCACTTGCAGCCTTTGTGTTTAACAGAAAATTCTCGTCTAAAAACGCTCTCATTGATAAAATTTATTAACGGCACAACCTGTTCACCATTACGACCAGCACATAGACAACTATAAAGCGTAATTATCCAATGATTGCATCTAAAAGGCAAAAAAAAGGTATTGTCATATCTAGGGCTTAAAAGTAAGCACAAGATAAATAAGATTTACAGTTCTACCTTAACATTAGTTACGAAAACGTTAGCGATAAATGTATTTTATTATAAAAACCACAGACAATATCGGTTTGCACATACAAAACAACATTCGTATATACGCAAAAAAGCCAAGGTTGACTGAACAAACCCTGGCTTTTTCTTTGAACTCCTGTAGCCCCGAGCAGAATCGAACTGCTATCAAATGTTTAGGAAACATCTATTCTATCCGTTGAACTACGGGGCCGATTTTTGAAGTACACAAAAGTATTATTCTCTTAGCTTCAAAACAAGAGCTCATTTTATTTTTAGCGCACCTATAGCCAACAACTATAACCAGAGCTACAGATCAATAGATTTTGACAATATCAAATAGGTAAATTCGATTTATAGTTGTCGTTATTATGCTTACCTTTGTAGTACAAAAAAAGAAAGATATATTATGAGTTTTAAAGGTAAGAATTTTCCGAACATTACAGTAGATGCAATTGATTATTTAGGTGACTACATCTCAATCAATATTTTTGAAAAAGCCCAAAAAGAAAACAAAAAAGTATTGTTATTCTGGTATCCAAAAGACTTTACTTTCGTATGTCCTACAGAATTACACGCTTTTCAAGAGGCTCTTCCTGAATTTGAGAAACGTAACACAATTGTAATCGGTGCATCATGCGATTCTAACGAAGTTCACTTTGCTTGGTTGAATACAGCAAAAGACAATGGCGGTATCGAAGGTGTAGAATATCCTATCATTGCTGATACTAACCGCAATCTTTCTAGCGTATTAGGTATTTTAGAGATGAAAGAAGTAGAGCACCCTGAGTACGGTACACTAGTAGAAGGTTCTGCTGTATCTTACCGCGCTACTTATCTAATCGACGAGACTGGTAAAGTTTTCCACGAATCAGTAAACGACATGCCACTTGGACGTAACGTTAAAGAGTACATCCGTTTAATTGACGCTTATGCTCACGTTCAAAACCACGGTGAAGTTTGTCCAGCAAACTGGGAAGAAGGTAAAGATGCAATGAATGCGACTCGTGAAGGCGTAGCTTCATACCTATCAGCAAACTAAGAAATCTCAACTACTCAAGAGGCGGATTTCTTCCGCCTCTATTATTTAAACACAAACTATTATGTTACAGGAATTAGAAAACGACACCTTGCAGGAAGTTGTTAACAGCAACAAAACTGTAATGGTACAATATGCAGCTTCATGGTGCGGTAACTGCCGTATTATGAAACCAAAATTCAAAAAATTGGCAACAGAGAATGAAAACGTGACTTTCATTATCGTAGACGCAGAGAAAAACCCAGAGTCTAGAAAACTAGCTAATGTCAATAACTTACCTACATTTGCCGCCTTCAAAGATGGCAAATTGGTAAATCAAGTGCAGACAAACAAAATTGAAGGATTAATTGATTTATTAAATGAAGTTACCAGTAATTAAGCACCTAACAGATTTCATCGAGCAGAATGATGCGGATTACGTATTGGAAACGATTGAAACATTGGAATCCTTAACTGAAGTTTCCTCTTTAAAAGACGAAGAGCTAGATGTTATTGGCGAATTAATCTCAAACATGTATGGCGCCATCGAAGTGGACAAGCTAATCAAGGAAGGAACTCCCAAAAAAGAAGCTTTGAACTCATTCATGCAACGTGTATTGGGGTCGATAGACAAGTAAGGAACCGACACACTGACTGACAAAAGCTCATCTTTTTATACAGAATACGAACTCACACCGTTTTTTGTTTATAACTCGAGCGATGTGGAAAATTATTTTTCAACATATCACTTATAATATTGTGCTTTTTATAGTACTTTTACTAGTGTTGAAGGGTTACACCTTAATCTGGTGAGTCGTAACACTAATATGCATTTAATAACAAATTAAGCGCACACTATTTTAAGACCAAAGATTTTTAATTGTTGGAAAAAGAGCTAAATTACATTTAGCTCTTTTTTTGTTCTCTCAAGTCCGCTGAAATCCTCTTAAGTCCGCTGAAGTCCCCTCAAGTCCGTGATAGACCTAGTATAGCTCCGTTTCCCCCAGTGTATTGTCTATATTTACCATAACAATATTACAGTTTACCGACTTTACAAATTGCTTATTTTTTGACCTAAACATGTATATTTAACTATGTTTAGAAAAATATCCCTTTTATTTCTATTTCTTATTTCACTTCATTACGCGGCACGGTCCCAACACGGAAATATGTCTGCCAGTGAGATCATGATCAAGCTTCAAAAACTTAATACACTAGGATCGGTACTGTACTTTGCCGCACATCCGGATGATGAGAACACCCGGCTGATAGCATGGTTGGCTCAAGAGCGAAAATATAGAACGGGCTACCTTTCCCTAACTCGTGGTGATGGTGGACAAAACCTTATTGGCACAGAACAAGGAATAGATCTTGGCCTCGTACGTACACAGGAATTACTTGCTGCGCGGTCGATAGATAAGGGCGAACAGTTCTTCAGTTCCGCTTACGATTTCGGATTTTCCAAAACCCATGAAGAGACATTTGATTTTTGGGATAAAGAGACTGCCTTACGTGAGGCCGTATGGATTATCCGTAAATTCAGACCCGATATCATCATAACTAGGTTTCCTCCGGACAAGCGTGGAGGACATGGACACCATCAGGCTTCGGCGATATTGGCACATGAAGCTTACCTTGCTGCTGCTGATCCAAATCAATTTCCAGAACAACTTGCAACTGTATCTGTATGGAAAGCAAAACGCCTTCTATGGAACACTGCTAATTTTGGCGGAATGAATAATACCTCCGAAGACCAACTGAAAGTAGATATCGGAGCCTATAGTACTTTATTGGGAGACTCTTATGGCGAAATTGCAGCACGCAGTAGATCACAGCATAAAAGCCAAGGATTTGGCGCTGCTACTACACGAGGCACAAGCATCGAATACTTTGACTTCGTGGCAGGGGATAAGCCCCAAGAGGACCTAATGGAAGGAATAGAAACAAGTTGGAATCGAATCCCTAATACTGCCAACATACAAGTTCAAATCAACAATATTATCAAAGGGTTTGATTACCTAAACCCCGAGAAAAGTATCCCTGCCTTATTCGCGCTCCGGGAGCAAGTTCGCACAATTGGTGACCCTTACTGGAAAACCCTTAAAACCCAAGAAATCGAAGATATTATTACCGCTTGTGCCGGCATATGGGTTGATGCAACAACCGCATCTAGCCAATACCCTATGAACAAAAGCTTTGATGTATCTCTCGAAGCCATTACTAGGCGTCCGGGAATTAAGGTCAAGCTTATCAAGACAAGTTTGGGAGAAGTCAATCAGACACTCGCAACAAACAATACCTGGAGCTCGTCAAGTCCTTATATATGGCACCGCAATACACAACCTTACTGGCTTGAAAAAGCACATTCGCTAGGAAAATTTGATGTAGAACCGAAGGATATAGGATTTCCAACAAATGCTAACCATCCCATAGTCGAATTTACCTTTGACATCGATGGAAAATCTCTTCAGAGATCACAAGCTATACAATATAAAGTCGTTGATCCAGTCCGTGGCGAAATCCACAGTCCTATAGCTATCACACCCGTCCTTACCGCGGAAACCTCCTCAGCAATTGTCTTAAGCACTAACGGTGAAGAGAAAAGCGTGGACATCACTTTTACCCGACATAATAAAGATAGCAACAACTTTACGGTCACCATACCGCAATCTGATGGGTGGCAAGTGACCCCTCAGCAATTAAATTTGGATTTTGCAGCATCGAATACGATTACCAAACAAATCAGGATAAAACCCTCCGCGACAAATAGCGCTCGCTCTACAATCAACCTGTTATGGAATAATGAGGCTTTGAAGTCAATCAAGACCATTGATTACGACCACATTCCCCGCATCACTTGGTTTCCTACAACGGTCATTAACTGTGAGCGCCTTGCTCTGGTAAACCCTATCAAAAGTGTAGGTTATATTGCTGGTGCTGGTGACATGGTTTCTAAATCATTAAATGAAATTGGTATAGCGACCACCAACCTAAATGGACATACTTTATCTGCCCCGTTACTCAAGCAGTACGATGCTATCGTAGTCGGTGTACGTTACTTTAATATCAATTCACAGGCTGCCACGACTCAAAAACTCTTGATGGACTATGTAGCACAAGGAGGCGTTGTATTAATACAGTATAATGTCAACACGAAGCTCATGGCCGAACAATTAGGCCCCTATCCATTCGCTATATCGAGAGATCGCGTGACAGAAGAAGACGCTATTGTGCAATTTGACGCTAAAGACATTGCGCTCTCTTACCCCAATAAGATTACGGCAGTCGATTTTGATGGCTGGATACAAGAACGTGGACTGTATTTTGCAGACGATATCGATCGAAATTATCGCACGCCTCTGTCCATACATGACAAGGATGAACACCCCAATAAAGGCTCACTCTTGATTACTAATTATGGAAAGGGTAAGTTTGTATACACTTCGTTGGCCTTTTTCAGACAATTACCTGCAGGAGTTCCCGGAGCTTATAGATTATTCGTAAATTTGCTAACAAAAGAAAAGTAATTTTAACATTAGAGATGGAAAATCAAGTAAACGATGCACAACCTATTAATGCAAAAGGTTTAATTTTATTAATTGGCTCTGTATTTGGCGCGCTAACAGCTTTTGCGTCTAGCGGATCATTTTCAAGCATTATCGGAGGATTAGTGGGAGGTTTTATCTTCGCGGTCTTCTTTAATACGGTGCTTTTACCTCAAAAACCTCATGACAGATAAGGGACTTCCTCCTTTTGTCCGTAGCTGGCGCCAATTTTACTGGATTCTGGTAATCTGGCTACTCTTATGTATCGTATTCATGTACTTATTCACGATACATTATTCATGAGTTCTATCGACTGGATAGTGCTTTTTACTACCCTGCTTTTGATTATCGCCTATGGCGTATTCAAAAGCAGGAATATTCGTAACATCAACGGTTATTTACTCGGTGACCGTGAACTTCCCTGGTACAACGTAGGTCTTTCTGTAATGGCCACTCAAGCGAGTGCCATCACCTTCTTATCGGCTCCGGGCTTGGCGTATTCTTCTGGGATGAGCTTTGTTCAGTTTTATTTTGGACTCCCGCTCGCCATGATTGTGCTATGCATCACCTTTGTACCTATTTTTCATAGACTTCGTGTATTTACGGCCTATGAGTTTCTAGAAAAGAGATTTGATGTCAAAACCAGAGCATTAACCGCTTTCTTATTTCTAATCCAACGCGGAATTTCTACGGGAATTACAATTTTCGCACCTGCTATTATCTTATCGACGATATTACACATAGACATCACTTACACCACCTTAGCGATGGGCAGTGTGGTCGTGCTTTATACCGTTTATGGTGGGACAAAGGCGGTATCTTATACCCAACTCTTGCAGATGGGCATTATATTCACAGGGCTCCTCGCCGCTGGTTTTATGGTAATACGTCTACTCCCGAGTGACATTGGATTTAGCGAGGCCTTACATATCGCTGGCAAATCAGGAAAGACCAATGCCATCGATTTTACTTTCGACTTAAACAATCAATATACGGTGTGGACAGGTCTGATCGGGGGCTTCTTCCTTCAGCTTTCTTACTTTGGAACCGACCAAAGCCAAGTCGGACGTTATTTGACAGGGTCATCTATTCGAGATAGTCGAATGGGTTTATTGATGAATGGACTTCTAAAAGTTCCTATGCAATTCTGTATCCTGTTGATAGGCGTATTGGTCTTTGCCTACTACCAGTATCATACACCACCGCTATTTTTCAATTCACAGGAAACCAACAAACTTGAAAACAGCATTTATGCCGAAGATTACGCACAATTACTACGTCAGCAAGAAGCAATTGGAGCAAGCAAATCACAAACGATTACAGCGCTAACTAAGGCATTGGCAGAGAAGGATAATCTCAATGCAGATATTAAAGGTGAAGAACTAAATGCCCTAAACGCAAAATCGGATGCACTACGCCAAGAAGTGATTAGTTTGATCAAGAAAAACGATACAACTGCCGACACGAATGACAACAACTATATTTTCTTGTCTTTTGTTACTTCGACCTTCCCGAAGGGATTTATAGGGTTGCTTATCGCCATCATTATGCTGGCTTCTATGGGGGCCACAGCGAGCGCAATAAATTCGCTTGCCTCTACAACCGTCATCGACATCTACAAACGGTTCATCAACAAGGAAGCCTCAGAACGTGCTTACCTGAAAGCCTCTAGGTTGTGTACACTGGGTTGGGGAATTTTTACGGTTATAATTGCCCTGTACGCAAACAAGCTCGGTAATCTCCTAGAAGCAGTTAATATTTTAGGATCTCTATTTTATGGCACCATACTCGGTATATTCCTCGTTGCTTTCTACTTTAAGAAAATTGGGGGCAAGGCTGTTTTTTGGGCTGCAATCCTTACAGAACTTATTGTTATTGGAATCTGGAAAGCTGACATCATTGCCTTTTTATGGCTTAACCTGATTGGTTGTGTACTTGTTATCATCCTAGGGCTCTTACTGCAAAAGTCACTACCCAAAAAAATACTAAATACTAAATACTAAATACTAAATACTAAATACTAAATACTAAATACTAAATACTAAATACTAAATACTAAATACTAATAATACTTACGATACAAATCGTACAATACGGCTTGATCATGAGCTGTCAACACACCATTCACTTCTTTAATAATATACTTTCTCTTAAAGGCTCGAATGGCTCCTTCTTGATTACGCATATCGTACCCCATTATCTTTAAGGCGTCTATTGGGTTGAAATTAGCAGGAGGCATCATTAGATAGTCTTCGTTATACCAAATTCCAAACCCTCTTTCTGCTAGTAGTTTCCACGGGAATAAAACACTAGGATCATCCTTACGCATTGGGGCAATATCTGCATGACCTATAAAATTGAGCTGAGGAATCAGGTACTTCGCTTTCAATGTATCCAACAAAATCAACAAGGAATTTATCTGTGCATCTGGAAATGGCTCCTTCCCATTATTATCCAGCTCTATGCCTAAGGATACGGAATTGAGATCATCAATGTTACCCCATTTTGATTTCCCCGCATGCCAGGCACGTTCATAATCATTTAGCATTTGAATAACCTGTCCGTCCCTACCTATTACATAATGGGCACTCACTTTAGAATGTGGTACCTGAAAAGTACGTACAGTCTGCGCAACGCTATTCTGAGCGGTATGGTGTATGATGACGAAATTAGGCTTGCGGAGGTCGTAATGTATAGCTGCAGCCCAATCTGCGCCTTTATATATCCCCATACGCTTTTGTTCTGCAATCTTTTCCTCCGGAGTCAACTCTCGGAATGCTTGAAAAACAGTTGTATCTACCGCTTTTTGAACTTCAACTTTTGCTATTTCTTCAATTTCAGTCAATACCTCTTTAGCAGGTTGCCCAACCGGCACATCGACCTTTTTTGCTACCGTCACTTTCTTTGATGTACTACATCCAATCAGCATAAGCAAACTGACTCCTACGACAACCCCCTTTAACAGCATATATTACTTCTTATCTAGGCAGTGCATATATTACGCCCATTGTCAAGGCTTGGCTATATTGTACCCTCGGCGAATCATCAGATTTGTACACTAAAATTCCTGTAAGTGCAACATTGACTAAGCTAGTTACTTTTGCAGTTAATGTTGCATCTAGCCTATGATCGGGATCTGTAACATCTTTATAGTCAGCAAAGAGATTATAACGCGCTTTTAGGTTCAGATTTTGAGACAGATTCCGGTCCAAGTTTGCTGTAATTTGAAAAGCGAGGTCATTCTTGAATTTCTTTCCTGGTTCTACACCATATACAGGCGCTTTCGCAGTTAAAGGAGGTGCTATCCTATTGTCCAAAATTAATGTTTGACGGGCTGTTCCTGTACCAAAGCGCAAGGAGAAGGTCTTATCGGGCTTGTATTCCAAACCGAATGATTCTGTAAAATAACCCGGAGCCATAAACGCAGAGAGTGTGTCTACAATATTTTCGCCTTTCGCATCGTACTTATATCCGACGTCAAACTGGGACTCGAATGTAAATGAGAAATATAGTGCCCAAATATCCGTAAACTTATAGGCCAACTTATTATCCCAGAAAATGCGGTCATTATTCTTTTTCGCTAGCTGATCTTTATTCCAGACTTTTCCATATCTAAAATCCAACTCCGAAACAAAGTTAAAGCGATCTTTATTGTATTCGGATTTATGCCAAAAAGTACCTCCAATCGCAACAGAATTTACCCCCCCTGCTTTCCAGTTATCACTAAAGGTAGCTTGGTTTAAATTCAATCCAAACTTTGTCCAGTGCTTCCAGTAATCGATTTCGAGACCCAATTTGGGAATCGGAACATTAATCTGTTTAATTTGAACACCTTTAGTTGTATCTGCATTTAGTCTTTTTGTATTAGGATCTTCTCGCAGCTCTTTTAGATCTCCCTGAGAAAAGGCCTGCATACTGCAAAAAATCGCCAGAAAGCTTAAAAATAAGGGTAAATGTCTCATCATATACGATTACTAATATTCTTTATTGATATCTATGTTATTCAAGTCTGGTAGTGGCTTAATATAAGGCACAAATTTGAAATACTCATATTTGGACTTTATATAGCTCACCATTTGATAATGTGTTGCCAAAGATACAAAATCATACGAAGGTCTGTATCTTACCATAAAATTGTCCAAAGGCTCTCCCTCCAGTCCAGTTACTCCTTTGATCAATTCTTTGGAAAAGCGAATATCGACTATATTTTCCTCATATTCCTTTTGAAAATACTTCGTTAATCTCCGAGCATTCTTCGCCTCTCTACTAAACAAGCTGTATATCGCGTTTATACTCAACCCCGCCCCAGTAGGACCTACACTCAGGTAGCTACCCGGATCGGCCAACTTATAGGCTTTATCATAATCCCTGTGTCTATCTGCTAGAATTTGTTCAGGCGTCTTTCTGGCAACAACTGTTACGGGATCGATATATATAGAAGTCTTTTTTAAATTAAAAATAAGAACTTTCTCTCCTTGGTAGGTTAGTGTATCGCTAAAATAATGTTCTTTTTGGGCTATAATCTGGTCACCACGCTGCATCTCCAAGGCAAACTCTCCTCTTGAGTTATTAAAGACATTTGCGCCGGAAGTCTTGTTAATCATTAATACCCGACCAATCCGCTGTTTTGTGTCTTTATCAAAAATTAACCCTTCTACCTTTTGCTGGGAATAAATAGGTCCACAAACGAAAAGCAGTAGCATCAACAGTACTATGTTTAGATTGGTGTTCACAACTGTAAATCTACATTATTACCGAATAAAACACTATAATTTTAACAATGTTTTACTTCTATTTGGTAATCACAAGTAGCTGCCCTATTGACAATGTGTCATCTGAAAGGTTATTCAACTGCTTAATCTGGTCGACTGTAACATTATACTGACGACTGATGCTATACAGTGTCTGAGCAGGTTTTACTTCATGAATGACCATAGCAACTGGTGATTTAATCTGCTCAGGCTTTGTGATGGGTTCCGTTTCGATTTTCGTCTCGATTACTCTTTCTACCTGCTCTTCACGACGTCCCTTCTCGACATAGGTTTCGCCTCTGTCGTATTTGTAAAGCTCATACCGTTCTATTAAATCAACCAACAGCTCGGGATACCTCGGGTTGGTAGCATAGCCTGCATCCTTCAACCCTCTTGCCCAACCTTTGTAATCATTTCTATTTAGTGTAAATAGCTTCTCATAACGTTTGCGCAACAGAAACTGCGAGTGATCTTTAAAGGATTGTTCGGGATTATCATATACTCGAAAACAATCGTTTGGGTTGTCATCGGCTCTTCTTACACTTTTTCCGTTCCAGACACCTCCACATTTTATCCCAAAATGATTATTCGCTTCCCTTGCTAAATAGGAGTTTCCATTTCCAGATTCCAACAGAGCCTGAGCTAACTTGATACTAGCAGGTATACCATAAAGATTCATTTCCCGAATAGCAATATCTTTATATTGCTCAATATAAGAAAGTCCTGATGTAGAGGTCCCTCCTTTGCTCGCATTGGGTCTAGAAGAAGAAGTACCCGACGATGAGGGATGTGATAATACCGTTCTTTTTTTTGAAGCACAAGAACCCAACAAGCCCAGTAGGACGACAGATAACAATAGAAATCTCATCAATTTTGAAAAAAGTATATAAATCTACTAATTTATATCCAATTCATCCAAATCGTACCTGTCAATCGTGTTCAGAACCTTGCTACTCCAGCCCTTGGTCGCTGAATAGCCGGAACGGGCAATTCCTTTGACCCAAGCGGTATAGTCTTGAGGAGAATATTTTTCAAACAAAGGCTGTGTAGCCTTTCTTCTCTTCAGGAGTCCTACAAAATCATTATAAGAAGCCCATACAGATTCATAACCTTTGTAGGCGGATCTTATCACTGAACTGTTGTTCTTTCCCTTGATTCCAAAATGATTGTTTAAATGATTGGCAATTCGACTATTGCCATAAGCACTTTCATGAATAGCGACTGCTAAAATCACAGATGCTGGCACACCTGTCTCGCGCATAAGCTGCTGTGCAACGCTCTTGTGCTGCTCGATGTAACTTGAGGGACTGAATTTCTTTTGTCCCAATAGTGTCGTTACTGAAGCGAAACACAATACTAGTAGCAGCAATGCTCTGCTGCATAAAGATTTTTGCATTTTTTACTTTTTAGTTCAACCATTACTTTTTGCGTAACACAAAAAGCCCGTCTCTGATTGGCAAAATCAATTTTTCTACACGATTGTCTTTTGCCAAGGTGGCGTTCAATTCTAAGACTTGTCTTGTTTGATTGTCCGGATTGCTCTCAAAGACCTTTCCTTTCCACAATACATTGTCCAATAAAATAACACCCCCTGTTGGAATCCGATCTATTAACATTTCATAATAAACCAAATTCCGCTTTTTATCTGCATCGATAAATACTAAATCAAACTCGCCTTCTATCGTTGGGATTACATCGATGGCATCCCCTATGTGATACTGAATCTGTGAAGCATATTCAGAGCGTTCAAAATATCCTGAAACTCGCTCTTCCTGCTCTTCATTAATATCGATAGTATGAAGGGTACCATCTTTGGTCAACCCTTCCGCTAAACATAACGTCGCGTAACCTGTAAAAGTACCTATCTCCAGAATTTTTTTTGGAGCAAGCATCTTGCTAATCATAGACAAGACACGCCCTTGATAATGCCCCGATAACATATGGGGCATCGTCTCTTTCAAATATGTTTCTCTATTTATAACTCCGAGCAACACACCCTCTGCATCACAAGTCTCTTCTAAATAGCCACTTACCTCTTCTTGATCTTGAAACATGGTTGCGAATTTACGGAACAATTTTAGAAAACAAATTATTTTTACTCCCGCTGTCAGGTTAGTTCAACTGATCCTAGGATATTCCACAATCAAAAAAACCTTGTTTTCAGACTGAAAACAAGGTTTTTTTGATTACTTATGATTAACTTATGTCCTAAGCTAAGGACGCAGTTATTAATCTTAAAAATTCTGATCGTGTAACATCGTTTTGGAATTCTCCTGTAAAAGCGGAAGTTGTTGTTACGGAATTTTGCTTTTGCACACCACGCATTGCCATACACATATGCTTGCACTCTATCACTACGGCCACTCCTGCAGGATTTAATGTATCCTGAATACAATCTCTGATTTCATTCGTCAACCGTTCCTGTACCTGTAGACGTCTAGCAAAAGCATCTACTATCCTTGGAATCTTGCTTAATCCCACAATATGGCCATTAGGAATATAGGCGATATGCGCTTTCCCAAAGAATGGCAACATATGGTGCTCGCACATGGAGTACACCTCTATATCTTTTACCACAACCATCTGGCTATAGTCTTCTTCAAACATAGCGCTACGAAGCACCTCTGCTGCGTCTACATCATACCCATGTGTCAGAAATTGTAATGCCTTTGCTACACGTTCAGGAGTTTTAATCAGTCCCTCTCGATTTGGGTCTTCACCTATGGCAGATAGTATGTCATTATAGTGCGAAGCGATACGCTCCACTTGCTCCACATTATACTGGTCTATTTTCTTATAGCCTTCCAATTCCTCATTGAAATCCGTAGGATTGCTCATTTTTTAGCTAATTATTTTATGTGATTAATCGCCGAAATATTCGACTGAGTTATTTTCCGTTTCGTACAGCTTTACACTATGCAGCTGTACATTTTCCTGTTCAAAGTGAGGCTTTAGCACATGAAAGATCTCCATGGCAATTATTTCTGTCGATGCCATCTTACCCTGCATAAAGTCTACATCCAAATTTATGTTCTTATGATCCATTTTACCGATGACCTCTGTATTTATAATACTTTTCATCAGTTTCAAATCGATCAAAAAACCTGTTTCTGGATTCACTGTTCCTTTTACTGTAACATACAATTCATAGTTATGTCCATGCCAATTAGGATTGGAACAATAGCCGAATACAGCTTCATTTTTCTCCTCTGACCAATCTTCGCGATGCAACTTATGGGCAGCACAGAATCTCTCCCGTCTTGTAATGTATATCATATACGCAAATATACCTTAAAAAACTCTATTTTAGCAGTCAAAAGCAGAAGATTCCTTCACAAATAATATACTGAAAAATGAGGCCTTTGATTGTAGCTGCGACTGACGCAGAGATTGCTCCAAGTATCGATTTTCTAAAGCGCTTACAAATACCTTACCTCACTACCGGAGTAGGGATGACAGCTACAGCATACCAGCTAGGCAAAAGTATAACCCAGATTCGCCCAGATTATATTCTCAACGTCGGTATAGGAGGAGCGCTTGACAAAGATATCCCCTTGGGCACGGTTGTCCAGGTAACCAAAGATAGCTTTTCGGAACTAGGAGCCGAAGACGGAGAGCTTTTTCTGCCCATAGAAGAACTCGGTTTTGGAAAGAGCGTCTTTACCCCCCCTACTCCTTCGTTGGCATCACCACCACAACTAGTAGTACATACGGGCATTACAGTCAATACCGTTCATGGTAACGAACAATCTATCCTCCTACTCAAGGCGAGGCTTTCTTCGGCAACTATTGAAACGATGGAAGGAGCTGCTGTATTTTTTGTTAGCGAAGCAGAAAACATTCCTTGTCTACAAATTCGGGCTATCTCCAACTATGTAGAAAAACGGAATAGACAGGCATGGGAGATACCTTTGGCGATAAAAAATCTAAATATGTGGTTGCAAGAGTTTATCCTTAAAAACAGCCTGTAATGCTCGTAATTGTTGTGGTATTAGACTAATATATCTCCAACAGAAGACAGCAATATTACATATGATACATATGAAATATCATTATTAAATAGTATTTTTGCATATCAAAGGTTAATTAAAACGATTTCAAAACTAATGAGAGAAATTCAATTCAGAGAAGCGCTTCGTGAAGCAATGAACGAAGAAATGCGTAAAGATGAAACTATATTTTTAATGGGTGAAGAGGTTGCTGAGTATAATGGTGCTTATAAAGTAAGCCAAGGTATGCTTGATGAATTTGGCCCAAAACGTATTATCGACACTCCTATTGCTGAATTAGGTTTTGCTGGTATCGCCGTTGGCGCTGCAACGCATGGCTTAAAACCAGTTGTAGAGTTTATGACGTTCAACTTCTCATTAGTCGCAATAGACCAAATAATCAATTCAGCGGCTAAAATCCGTCAAATGTCTGGCGGACAACTATCTTGCCCTATTGTCTTCCGTGGCCCTACTGGAAATGCTGGACAACTAGGGGCGCAACACTCTCAAAACTTTGAGAACTGGTATGCAAATACTCCAGGTTTAAAAGTTGTCGTTCCTTCGAACCCATACGATGCAAAAGGCCTTTTGAAGTCTGCCATCATTGATCCAGACCCTGTAATCTTTATGGAGTCTGAAGTTATGTACGGTGACAAAGGAATGGTCCCTGAGGAAGAATACTACTTACCTATTGGAAAAGCAAATGTTATCCAAGAAGGAAGTGACGTAACGATTGTATCATTCGGAAAAATGCTTCCTAGAGTCGTTATTCCTGCAGTAGCTGAGCTAGAAAAAGAAGGACTTAGCGTTGAATTAATTGATTTACGCTCTGTACGTCCAATCGACTATACAACAATTGTAGAGTCCGTTAAAAAGACAAATAGATTAGTTGTTGTGGAAGAAGCATGGCCATTGGCCTCAATCTCTTCAGAGATTTCTTTCCACGTACAAAAGAATGCTTTTGACTATCTTGATGCCCCGGTATTACGCGTTACATCAGCAGACGTACCATTGGCCTACGCTCCTACACTCGTAGAAGCAACGTTACCAAGTGTAGCAAAAGTAATTAATGCTGTAAAAGAAGTTACCTACAAGAAATAACATTTAAAAAGCATATATTTAAAAGGAGCCTATGAGCTCCTTTTTTTATGAAATCACAACAATAAAAAATATTTTATCTCCATGAAAAGATTTTTCACCACATTATTTGTTGCCTCTACAATCGTACTAAGCGCACAGGCACAAGAGAAAATCACGTTTAAACTAAATCCTGAAAAGGGTAAGGTCGTCCCCATTGAAATGATCATGAAGTCGGATATCGAAGGTGCACAGAATATGATCATGGACATGATTATGCGAATGAATATGACAGCAACAGAAGTTACACCAACAGAAGCTAAATATGAAGCAAAGTATACCCATGTCAAGACAGACATTAACGCCGGGATAGTTACAATTTCTTATGATTCTTCCAAAGAACCTTCCAATCAAATGGAGGAGATGATGGCTACACAGATGAAACCGCTATTGAACAACACACTTAGTATCACCATGGACAGAAGTGCCAAAGTTTTGGAAATGGATTTTCCGAATGTCCCAGACGAAGCCTTTGACAGGTCTAGCATCCAGGGTATGTCGATTGCCTTTCCAGATAAACCGCTATCTGTCGGAGATTCATGGCAAAATGAAATCAGCTTGGCCCAATTAGGTGCTAAAGGAAAGAATGTAAACACCTTCGCAGAGAAGACTGCTGAGGGCTATAAGATTAATGTAGAAGGCACTTATACAGACAACGATGGCACTACTATCGGCACATCTACTGGCTACTATATCTTACACCCCAAGACATTTTTCACCAAGCATTCTGTTGTCAATACAGTTATTGAGATACAAGGAAATAAGATATCCTCTAGTATAGAACTAAAAGAAATCAATTAAAAGAAAAGCCCACTCGAGAGTGGGCTTTTCTTTTAATCATTTATGAAATCAAGATTATGCGTTGATTTCAGATTTATATCCTTCGGCAGTCAATAAAGAATCAACATCAGCCACATTCGCTATTTTAACGCGAATAATCCACCCGTCACCGTATGGATCAGTGTTTACTAATTCTGGAGAAGCATCAATTGCATCATTTACAGCCAAAACGGTTGAGTTCATTGGCATAAATAAGTCAGATACAGTTTTTACTGCTTCGATAGTACCGAAAACTTCGTTCGCAGCCACTTCTTCTCCGACAGTGTTAATATCAACAAAAACAATATCACCTAACTCACGCTGAGCAAAGTCTGTAATACCGATTACGGCTTCATCGCCTTCTACACGAATCCATTCATGATCCTTTGTGTATTTCAATTCTGCTGGAAAATTCATTTTTTCTTCTTTTTTTTCAAAAATATCATTAACAATTGACATTACCAAAAGCGAATATGTGTATTTTTAGAATATGAATGGCCAAATTGAAAAGCTTTATGAAATAAGCAAAAAAGACAGTCGATTAATCATTGGGCTTATGTCAGGTACGTCATTAGACGGCCTAGATATCGCGCTTTGCAACATAGAAGGAAGTGGGCTCGACACCTCCTTAAAGCTCCTTCATTTCGATACCCTGTCCTACCAAGATGAATTCAGAAATAACATACGCAAGATATTTGCTAAAAAGGAGATAAACCAACAAGACTTCTCGGGTATTAACCCCTATGTAGCAATCGTACACGCATCTCTAGTGAATAACGCGCTTAAAAATTGGGGAGTCGCACCTCAAGACATTGACTTGATTGCGAGTCATGGACAGACGGTTTATCACGCTCCTCAAATATTAACTAAGAACCCAGATCTACCTAACAGTACGCTTCAGATCGGAGATGGCGACCATATCGCTGTACACACGGGAATCATCACGTTATCAGATTTTCGTCAAAAACATATTGCAGCCGGCGGTGAAGGTGCTCCGCTAGCAGCCTACGGGGATTTCCTCTTGTTCACTGATACCATAGAAAACAGAATTCTTCTTAATATAGGGGGAATTTCAAACTTCACCTTTCTCCCTCAAAAAGGCTCAAGTATTAAGGCTTTTGCTACCGATTTGGGGCCTGGTAATACCTTGATGAACCAATACATGTTTCAACATTTTGGAAGGGAAATGGACATCGACGGAGAAACTGCACAATCTGGCCTAGTTAATGAGACTTTGCTACAATATCTACTACAAGAAGATTTTCTTGAGTTGCCTTTTCCAAAGACAACTGGCCCAGAATTATTCAATCTGGACTACTTAACGATGAAACAGGAAACCTCGGGAACACAGCACCTATCTCCGCCTGATGTAATGGCAACCTTAAATATGTTTTCTGCCCTAGCTATTGTTAACGGAATCAAAACACTCACAAAAGACCTCGACAACGTTGCTATCTACGTGAGTGGAGGAGGCCTTCATAATCCTCTTCTGATGCACAATATCTCTAAGGCGCTTCCTACAATGAAGGTTTCTTCTATTGACGAAATAGACATGAATCCTGATGCTAAAGAGGCCTGCTTATTTGCGGTCTTGGCAAACGAAGCTGTCGCTGGCGACCCCGAGAATGTTTCAGGACTCAAGGATTCACCAGCAATCTGTATGGGAAAAATAAGCTTCCCGTACTAAGATTCTAGACTTATCGCTTCTTGGATGAATTTTTTAAGGGGATATATTCTTTTACAAATACCAATGACTGTGTTCATTGCGCCCGCATCCGCCAATTCTTTATTTGACAAGGGTTGGTGGATGATAAAGCTTTTCAATTTAAAGATTTCTATCTGAGGATCATCCGCATTGTATCCTGCAGGAGGTCTACTAAGCTTATCCTCAGGAGACAGGTCATCCACAGTCCATTGCCCAGCGCTCAGCACTTCGCTAAATGTTTCTGCATTATAGTCTATCTCTTGACGAATGGCATCAAGATGTTCCTTTTTGGGACGCCAATATCCAGCAGCGATAAAGGAATTGTTAGGTTCGATGTGAATATAGTACTCGGGACCATCTAACTTCCGTCCATCGACAGAAATTCCAGCGGCTAGCCAAGATTTATATGGGGATTTGTCTTTGGAGAACCGTACATCCCTATAAATTCGAAACATACACTTCGAAGCATTTATATCGGTATTGATCTGTGGATCGAATCGAGATAGCTCTACAATCAGCTCCTCAACAAACCCTTTCACGTTTTGAAGAGCGGCCTCATAACGTCCTTTGTGTTCCTGAAACCACTCTCTGTTATTATTTTGGGAAAGATCAGCAAGAAATTCAAATGTTGAAGTAGAAATATTCATAATTATGCAATCATTAACAGGAACAAAAAGACTAAAGGTGAGGCCATTAATAAACCGTCGAATCTATCTAGCAATCCCCCATGTCCTGGCAGGATATTTCCCGAATCTTTAACCCCCAAACTCCGTTTCAACATAGACTCCACAAGATCGCCCAAAGTACCGAATATCCCAATAATCAGCGCCATGCTCGCCCATTCCCATTTTGTCAAAGAACCAAAATACTGTTCTAGATTAAAAGCAATAGCGACTGCAAATAGGACGCCACCGATAAAGCCTTCCCATGTTTTATTAGGCGATATCCGCTCGAATAATTTGCGCTTGCCAAAACTTCTTCCAGCAAGATAGGCTCCTGTGTCATTTGACCAGAGGATTAATAGAAAACCGAGTGGTATATAGTAATTAAAGCTCCCTTTTATAAATCCTAAAGCTAGAAAAAAAAGGAATGGAATTCCGGCATAAGTAATTCCCAGTAGGGTATAACCAATATCATTAAAGGGAAGTGCCCTTTTTTGGAATAACGCCAAGATAAATATTAAAGAGAACAATGGGATAAATAGCCATACCTTAATGAACGGGATTACTCCCAAACAATGTAAAGTGATAAGACCGCTCAAAACAGCAAATGCAAGTATTCCTAGAACAACCATGGGTTTCACTTCTTCTTTACGGACTATCCCATAAAATTCATATAAACACCAAAGTCCCAGTAATGAGAAGAAGGAAACAAAAACAACTTGCCCTAACAGATGTGCACCGATTAATACGGCTATAAAAAAAAATCCTGTAATAGCTCTAGTTAACATCCTCCGCCCCTATATTATTTTCTTCATTATCCTTAATTAATCGCACCGCTTGTTGTTCCATATCTTCATGAACATAAAGCTCAATCTTTCCAAACAGGTAAGACGAATCTTGCTTGTTCAATAGCACTGAATGTACCCCATTCTCTTCCAACATCTGTTTCACTATCTCAGCTTCAATAGCGCTGTTATATACTTGTATTTTTTTCCAATCTTTCTCCATTAGCTTGCTGTTGTTTTGAAATTTTATAGAACCAGATTCCTAATAATATCGTTAAAATAAAGCCTCCAATATACACAAATATTGAATAGCTATCGTATGACTGTAAATCGGCGTATGTTTTCCCTTGCTTAGTATATACAAATGCCAAGACCGCCACTGTGGCATTATTCACAAAATGGGCCAATATAGGTATCCAAATATTCTGCGTCCAAACAAACATATAACCAAAGAACACACCTAAAATCATCCTTGGGAAGAAACCGAAGAACTGCACATGTATTGCACTAAAGATAATAGCGGAAAGCCACACTGTAATATGATAATTCTTAACAAGGCGCTGTATAATATGCATTAACGAACCTCTGAAATAATATTCTTCAGCAATTGCCGGCATAACAGCCATGACGATAACATTTACTAGAAGCAACTCCCACCGATCTACCATCACGATACGTTCTGTCAAACTAGCCATGTTATCCTCTTGCAATCGCATCCAGGCCTCTACCTCTTTCAAACTATTCGGGAGCGTCATCTGTGCATTAGCATCTCCTATGAGCTGCATAACTGGGCCAAAGGCAAACAAAAGTGCGACAGCAATGACATAGGTCATTCCGAATTTCTTATTTTCTGCGGGAAAATAATTAAAATAGGGTTCTAACCTTTGCAGTATAAAGGCAGGCAATAAAAACGTACCAAATGAACTGGCAATCAATAGGGCATACAAAAAGAAGGGACGATTAGTAAAGGAAGACAAACTTCCTTCATTCTGTAGCACTTCTGCCAACCTCCCATCGGAGAGAACACCCAACAGAAGGATTATGAACTGAACTCCAACACTACAAGCCAGCGTCAATAGCAATAAAATAAGGAGCGAACTCCAGGGGCTATTTGGTTTGCCAAGATATTGATTCATGCGCTAAAGTTACTTAATATTTAGAACAACAAAAGGGGGCCAAGCCCCCTTTTAGTAATTTTAATTGACACGAATCGGATCCGCGGGTTTCCTTACCTGTTGATAAGGGTAGGTTTTCATCTCCTCTAAAAGAACTTTAACTGTTCGTTCTAACTGAGGATCTCTTCCTTCCAACAAGTCTTTAGGCATCTGCTCTACAAAGATATCAGGCGCCACACCTTCGTTTTCGATAATATAGTTACCATTCAAATCGTATACTCCAAAGTTTGGCGAGGTAATACTTCCTCCATCCAACAATGGTGGATATCCCGAAATACCAACTAATATGCCCATTGTAGTACGGCCTACTAGCTTACCTAGTCCTTTAAATCGGAACATATATGGCATCATATCACCTCCAGATCCAGCATTTTCATTGATAATCATCGCTTTTGGTCCATAGATACCATTGCCTGGCGTCGT
Source organism: Sphingobacterium sp. (assembly GCA_031277715.1). Taxonomy (GTDB): domain Bacteria; phylum Bacteroidota; class Bacteroidia; order Sphingobacteriales; family Sphingobacteriaceae; genus Sphingobacterium. The sequence goes on from JAITLW010000346.1 coordinate 31,937, forward strand.
AAATGATTTACCATCACGTATTCCCCATCCTGCGATAAGCTCTCTTGACAACAGATCTATAACATAATCCGCTACAGAACCTCCACCATTGTTCCGCTCATCTATCAACAATGCTTTCTTATCCATTTGAGAGAAGTAATATCTATTGAAGTTGCTATATCCTTCCTGCCCTGTATTCGGCATGTAGACATAGGCGATCTGACCATTACTCAATTGATCTACTTTTTTACGGTTTGTCTCTACCCAATCCATACTACGTAGTCCCATTTCACTCGAAAAAGAAATTGGATTTACAATTACTTCTCTTGCTCCTTGAAGAGAAGGTTTCGTATTGATTTTCAACACAACTTGCTTACCTACTCTATTTTCCAAAAGCTTGTAGATACTTATGTCTGAAGTTAATTTGACCCCGTCAACACTAACAATATAACTACCTTCTTTTATATTCAAACCTGGCTCTGCCAAAGGCGCTTTGAAAGAAGGGTTCCAATCTAAACGCGTAAAGATTTTATTGATTTTATAAAATCCGTCAACCTGCTCTAGGTCTGCACCCAACGCTCCAGTACTGACCGATGGTGTCGAAGGCTGATCTCCAGGATAAACGTAGGCGTGTCCAACAACCAACTCTCCCATCATCTCATTCAATAAATAGCCTAAATCCGAACGGTGATTGACATATGGAAGGAATTTTTCATACTTCGCTTTCACTGCTTCCCAGTTTGCCCCATGCATGTTCTCTACATAGAAAAATTCTTTCTGCATCGCCCATACTTCATTAAATACCTGTTTCCACTCTGCTGCGGGATCCACTTCAAATTTGAAATCATCTATATTTAATTTTCCTGACGCCGGAGCAGGTTTTTGTCCCGCGTTGACGATGAAGTAGTCTCTACCTGTGGTATACATCATTTTTTTACCATCCGCACTAATGCGGAATCCACGGGCATTATCAACAAGTGCTTTATCTTCCATTTTAGTCAAATCAAAGGCTCCTATTGAACTTCCTCGTTGATAGGTAAGCATATTCTCTACACTTCCATCCAGTCTGTAGTAACCTGCAGGCAAAGGAAGCGCTACTATACGACTATTGATATCCTCAAAATCGACTTCTAGCTTCTTCTCTACTGGCTTCGCTGGCTGTTTAACTTCTTCTTTAGCACCTGTTTTTTTCTTGTTATCTTTTTTCTCCGCTACTTTCTCTTCCTTCTTTGGTTCTTCGACTTTCTCTTCTTTCACCGTTTCCTCATCACTTTCATTTTTGAAAAGCGAAGGTGTTTTTTTAGATAAGATAAAAGCGTACACATTAAATTGTGGGTTACGCTCATAAGCAGACATATGTAGACCTGAGTTTGTCAATCCGGTATTCGTACTTGCGATAAAGAACAAGTATTTGCCATCTTTACTAAAAGTAGGTTGTGCTACAGCACTCATACCATCGGTAATTTGATGGGATTGCTTTGTTGTTAAATTATACATAAATGCCGCATTGACACCATTATTGAGGCTTTTGACATAGGTAATCCAGTTTGAATCAAAAGACCATGATGGCTCAAAATGATTGCGCGTACGCCCTGTAATAGAAGCCAATTTATCGGAATCTACTAATACAACCTTTTTGGAGGCGATATCGACATAGTATAGATTTAAATGTGCATCATTATAAAATAGCTTCTTGCTATCCGGAGACCATGTCGGTTCAAAGAAGAATAAGCCCGTTCCTAAATCAATATAGGTAGGCTCCTCGACTGCTTTCTGATCGCGAAGAACCAGCTGATATTTACCATTCTTATCAGATAGATAAGACACCCATTTACCATTTGGCGACCAAGCGGGAAAACGCTCATGACTGCTGGCCGAATTAGAGATATTTCTTGCATCTCCTTTTTCCTTTGGCACAGAAATGATTTCTCCACGGCTCTCGAACAGCGCACGTTGTCCTGTTGGCGAAAGATCGAAGTTGCGGATACCAGCTCTCAAGTCCACATATCTTGAACGCTTGAACATAGGATCTGCGGCCAGCGCAATTTTAAGGGTATTCACATTCTTAGTTCCTAAGTCAAGAATATGAACGCGACCATCATACTCAAAGGTCAGTTCATTACCAACTCCCTGCAATGTACGCACATCGTAGTCGTTGTAGTTTGTTAACTTCTCTACTTTTTTCGATTTAGTATCATAACTGTAGATATTCACAATCTTATCTCGATCGGATAAAAAGTAGATTTTTGAACCTAGCCATACAGGCTTTACATCGTTACAGTTTTCACCAGGAATAACCTCTACATTTTTCGTCTTTGTATCAAACACCCAAATAGAAGGCATACCTCCTCCGCGGTAGCGCTTGAAAGCAACCCTATCACGTTCTGTGGGATCCGTATTCTTTATATATGCCCAATAACGCCCGTCCTCAGAGGGAGTTCCCTGATAAGCTTCTGGCATCATTAAAGGAATAGCGTTCTCTGCCGCAAGCTTAGTTTTATAAAGTCTTGAACCTAAAGAGTACTGAAACTCACGTGTAGTCTGAAAATAAACTTCATCATTACTCAACCAACCTCTGACAATATCTGCTGCAGGGTGAAAAGTAACACGTTTTGGCTCGCCTCCTACAACAGGCACAGTATATACATCCGTATTACCATCATAATTGCCCGTGAAGGCTATTTGCTTACCGTCAGGGGAAAACATTGGATTCATCTCGACACCAGGATTCGTAGTCAATCGTCGTGGGTTCTGCCCGTTTTTGTCAGCGACCCAAATGTCACCTCCATAGACAAATGTGACATGTGTCTTACTAATACTAGGATTACGCAGCAACAATGTTTCCTGCTGGGCATGAGCAGCAGAGAGACTTCCAACAGCCAATGCTATACTCAAAAAATTAGAGACTTTTTTAAACATAAAGATATTTTCAAGGTTATTGAATGGCAAATATATTTGATTTTAGATGAAGAACAGGATTATATCTAAGTTGTTGCAATTAAATGGCGATTGGGAGAAAAAAAAAGGCTGTTCATTTTGAACAGCCTCTACTTATATTTTCTTGTCTGAATTAATCTTCAGATGCAATTTCTTCATCTACAAGAACACGTCCACAGTGCTCACAGATAATGATTTTCTTACGTTGACGAATCTCTGATTGCAATTGAGCAGGAATTTTATTGTGACATCCTGAACAACTATCTCGCTCTATAGATACAACAGCTAGACCATTACGGTACGAACCTCTAAGCTTGTTATAAACTTTTAATAGACGTTCTTCGTTTTTCTCTGCAGCAATATCAGCTTTCTTCAAGAATTCCTCTTCCTCGATTTGAGTTTCTGAGGTTATTGTTTCCAACTCCTGTTTCTTGACATCTAGCTCACCTTTAGAGAAATCTAGGTTCTCCTTAGTTTTCTCATAAGCTTCTGTTTTATTTTTAATTTCAAACTCCGCTTCTTTGATACGCTTTTCGCATACTTGAATCTCTAAGCCTTGAATTTCGATTTCTTTGGATATCGCATCGTATTCACGATTGTTTTTCACCTCGTTCAATTGCCCTTCGTATTTTTTGATTGCAGACTGTGCATCTTTAATCATATTTTTACGTTTCACGATTGAATCTTCTAAGTCATCCAATTCCACTCGAATCTTTTCAAGGCGAGTTTCTAGCCCAGCCATTTCGTCCTCTAAGTCGGCAACCTCTATAGGTAGCTCGCCACGTACTTGACGAATCTTATCTATCTTTGTGTGGATCGATTGCAATGCCCACAATGCTTTTAATTTTTGTTCTACGGTTTGTTCCATTAACTGTAGTATTTTATTGGATTTGTGTCTATTTCTGTCAATAGAACAGCAAA